>JAYVDI010000045.1:0-3859 GCA_043749505.1 Schlesneria sp.
CGTGGGGTGGTCGAACGCACGAATGCCCGGAACGGTCGCTCGCGCCGCAACAGCCGGGACGACGAACGCACCACGGTCTCGCCGGAAGCCCCGCTGCAAATCAGTGCCATCCAAATCGTGCTCCACCGGCTTGCGCCAGACGACCACGCCGTGACCTTCAACTACCGACGCACAATCACAACTCCCGCAACCATCGCGACATGACGAATTCATTCCTCCTCGCATAGCCTCTCAGCCGCTTACAGCGGCGAATGCACCGCGATGAACGCGAGGTAAAGAAAGAACGGCTTTGCCGAATCCTTCTGCCGTTCGACGAACGCGGCAGCGCAGGCAGTGAGTTCGCCTCCGGCCGAGAAATCAAGAATGCCCACGCAATCGGTCTTGATGTGCCACTCGGCAGCGCGGTTACGGACCAGTCGTAGGGCACGTGGAGTGTCCGCCATCGCATGATCCTGAATCGTGTAAGTGTTCCCCTTCTCGCGAGCGAGCCGATACTTCAACACGAACGCCGCAATGCCCCGATCACGGAACCATTCCGCCAGCGCGTAGCCCTCATGTCACAAGCAAAGCTTCGAGTGCCGGCCGCCGGGGCAAATGATGACCACCGTGCCCGTCCCTTTCTCACGCACGGGGATGTGGAGCGTGAGAAAGGGATTGTGAACATTGCCGCAATTGCCGCCGACGATCTCTTCAGCCTCACTCGCACGAGCCTCTGATCCCGAAGCCCCTTTGCTCCACAGAGGAATCGCCTCCGGCACATCCTTCGGCAATTCGGCAAACGCAGTGACTGAAGACAACAGAACGATCGCAGCAACAAGACAAGACTTCATGGCATCCCCTGCGAAGTTGGAATTGGGACGTGGATTCGTCATGAGGACATCAAGTCCGTCCTCACGCCAAGCACACAGACGATCGCCGAATCGCGGAAGAAAATGCAGCGTAGGTTTGGCCGGGCTGTGAGGTGCTGCCGGTTTCACGGACAGTCCACCGGCTTAATTTTTGTTTGACTGACTGAGTTTGAACTGGTGGGGTGAGAGGTAACCGAGGGCCGAGTGTTTTCGTTCGAGATTGTAGTAGGCGATGTCGTCGCCGATCTCTCGACGGGCCGCTCGCTGGTGTTGGTATTCGGTCATTTCGAGTTCCGTCTGGAGGGTTCCGAAGCCGGATTCCATGAAAGCGTTGGCGTAGCAGTTGTCGGCGCGGCTCAGGCTTTGGCGGATGTCTGCGCGGCGCAGGATGGCTCGATAGCGGGTGCTGGCGTACTGACCGCCGCGGTCGGTGTGTTGGATCAGACCCAGTGCCGGTTGACGTTGGCGGATGCCGGCTTGCAGGACCGGGATCACGAGGTCTTCGGTCATGGACTCGGCGAGGTGCCAGCCCACGTCTTCCCCCGCGCCGCCAGCGATTTCAATAGAGATGAATCTCACTTGTTTCCAACAGTAACCGTCTTCACGACCCGCGCAGACCAGTTTGCGTGTCACGCAGACGCCTTTTTGAAAGACGAAACCGACTTTTTGAGTCACGCAGGCGTCTCTTTGACCAGCGCAGACGACTTTATGGAGCATGCGGACGACTTAAAGACGCGCGCAGACCACTTCGCGACCCGCGCAGACCGTCTACGCTGGTCAAAGAGACGCCTGCGCATGTCTCAAAGTCATCTGCGCGACCCTCGAAGTGGCCTGCGCGCATCAAAAAGGCGTCTGCGCACTGCTCCAAGTGGTTTGCTCGCCACAAAAAGTCGTCTGCGCAAAACTGTGACACGCTAGAAACGAAAAGAGTTACGTCACGGAATGAGAATCCGGAGGGCGATGCCCGGTACCACGGTCACCGCTGTGCATAGCCGTGTCTTCTCGACGCCAAGAACACGGCCACGCAAAGCCGTGACCGTGGCACCCCGAAAGCACTGTGGAGCCGAGTCCACCGGCCAATGGATGGGTTGCCAACGAAAAAGGTTGGTCAAACCGGCCCTACGGGTCTCAGAACTCCCCGATGACCTCCTGATTGTTGCGCGTGGAAAGTCCGCGCATGATCGACAGATCGATGCTGGCACCGATTGTGCGTATCGAGCCGTCCATGAGCAGGAAGTTGCCGCCTCCCACATGGGGCGAGTAGTAGCTGGCCGGACTGCCGTTCGGAGCATTCAACGTGTACTGCCGGCTGTGGACAACCACGGCGGTAATTGTGGGTCGCCAGTTCTGGCACGGAGGCAATGCCGGGTTGTAGGGGAGTGGGCGAGTTGTTGAGTTGTAGATCACTTCTTGACCGGCAACGATGCCCGCCCAGGCACTCTGCACAAAGCTGCCGTGGCGTTCACCGATCCCGATGGTATTGGACAGGCCATCCGTGACATCCGCAGCGCGGATGCTCACATTGCGATGAAACATTCCGTTGAACGGCTGATACTCGTAGCAACCGTAGTCGGGATCACCAGTCTTCCCTCCGCCAAGGTTGCCGACGTAACTGGTCCCGCCCCCGTCCGTCAGAACCGTGGGCGTATTTGAAACGGAGGGTGGCGAACCGCAGTCGTAAATCTGGATCGACGGCGGCCCCGCATCACTTGGACAGCGGAAGGCGCTGACAACCTTCCGTCTTCCGCCCGCGTTGACGGGGTCAGTCAGCGGCAGATCGAAGTTGATCGTGCTGTGAAAGTTTCCCTGCTCCAGATAAGGGAGCATCCGCGCAAAGAAGCTCCAACCCGCACCCAGATCGTCCGGTGCCGCGTTGCAGGCTCCCGGAGCCATGACCCACGCGGGGTTGGCCAGTCGCGACACAATTCCCGGGGGAAACCCATTGTGGACGTCGTGGTAGTTATGGAGGGCGAGGCCCATCTGCTTGAGGTTGTTCCGGCATTGCGTCCGCCGCGCCGCCTCACGGGCCTGTTGCACGGCCGGAAGCAAGAGGGCGATGAGGACCGCGATGATCGCGATCACAACCAAAAGCTCGATGAGCGTGAAAGCCCGACGACGGAACATGGCGCTGCACCTCGTTGGCAGCAGACTTGGCGTTAGTCTGGCCATCAGGAGATGTGCTACCGCTCGCACAAACACGAATAGAGTGGGCATGGAATGCCGCGAGCACTCACTAAACGGCGGCGATGATCAACACCAAGGACAGAACCAAACTCTGACCGACGCTCCGGCGAAACCATCGTGAGTAGCGTGCTGCGTACCGGAAAGCTAACGAAATCCGAAACGGACGGTCAAGCATGAGCGGACGTGCGGCCACGTCGGTGTTGGCCTGATGCAGCAGTTCGTCGAACTCACGCTCAGCCTGCTCGCCCCAGTGCCACGAGTCCTCAAACGCGGTGATCTGCGCCTCGCTCTGCTGCCCCTTCGGCGATTTGAACGGCAGGTTGTAGTCGCGTTTGGAATTGAACGGCGGATCGAGATAGATCAGGTCTACCAACTCGTCGGCGACGCTCTCCCGCAGCACGTGAAGGTTGTCGCCGAAATAGAGTTGATTCATCGCAGGCCCGTCTGTTGCCAAAAAGATGCCGATCACGCTCGCAGAGCATCGGTTCTTTCGACGCTACGTCAAGCCGGGACGCGAAGAGTTCGTCGCGTCGGAGTGGCCACCTCACGACCGCACGGCCTGTCTCCAGTCGTCCTGGCGGAGGTCGTTGTTGCGGTAGAGTTCGATCAGGCGTTCGAGCATGGTGATGTCGCAGCGGAACTGGTCGCCTCGTTCGGTGTCGGCCATGCGGCGCGGGTGGTCCCATTCTCGGACGGCCGTGATGCTGGGGACGATGTCCACGCCGTCTCGCACCGCCGCATCGACCGACTCGAAGTGGTGATGCTTGGCGAGGACCGTGCGGTCCGCTTCGAGGACCAGCGTGAAGCCGTGGTCGCCGTAGGCTTCG
>JAYVDI010000046.1:0-3200 GCA_043749505.1 Schlesneria sp.
GAACAAGTCGTACTCGTCCATGTGAGCCGCGTCGCGCAGCTTGTCGGGGATCAGCCCTTGCGCTCCCAACTGCTCAATCAAATCCTTCCGCTGCGCGGGGTCGAGCCATCGCTCGCGAAAGTCAGCCAGCGACGGAACCAGCGCAATCAGTTCCTCGACCAGCCGCGCCCGATACTGCTCTGGCGTCACGCGAGTCAGACGCCCATCGACCCCCATCAAGTTGAACTGCCCGGCATCGACAACGCGAATGTGCAATCCCTTCGCCTTGATCGGCGGCGGTGGAGGCGGGGGCGGTGGCTGCGGCGGGTTGAGTGGGTCGTCATCGGGCGGCTTCGGCGCGGGCGGCGCAGTGATGAAGTCCTCACCAAACAGAGCCGTGGCCCCCGTGTAGTCGAACACGCGAAACATCAGCTTATTGGTCTCCGCGTCGATGCGCGTCCCCCGCCCGATCATCTGATGAAACAGAATTGGCGACTGCACGTACCGGAAGAAGACGATGTTTCGCACACACGGGACGTTCACACCCGTCGTCAACAGGTCTTTTGTCGTGGCGATGATGTGCGACCGCTGCCGGTTCCGCAGGTCGGGAATCAAGTCTTGGCCGTTCACGGACGCCATGCACTTGAAGGCATAGGTCTGAATCCGCTTTTGCTTCTGAGTGCTGCACCATGCGGCGTACAGGCCGTTGAGTTTGTTGGCCACGAGATCGGCATGATGATCGCTTGCGCAAAAGATGATCGTCTTTTGAAGTGGATCGTCCTCGCCGGTTGCCAAGATGCGGTCGAACAGATGCTCGCACATGGCAGTGATCCGCTCGGGCAGAATCAACTTGGCGTCCAGCGCCGCCGGGGAGAAGTCCTTTGCCGCTGTCGGTGGCAATCGCTGACCGGTGAGCGCGTCGGACAACCGCTTTCCCTGCAAGTCCTTCGCCTTGACGCCGCGTTGCCGTTCGGGCTTTGTCTGGAAGTCGTGGAACAGGTCATACGTCTCCAAATCCGCCGGAGCGAGATAACCGTCCGCGACGCCCTGAATGTAGCTGTACTCGTAGGTCGCCTTGCCGAAGTAGTTGAGGTTGTCGGCGAGCAGTCGCTTGTCTTCCTCAATCTGCGCCTTCAAATCCTTGTCGTCCGTTTCGGGCAGCCGAATCTCTCGCGGCGTCGCGGTCAGTCCCACTTGGATCGCTTGCTTGTTGCTTTCGAGAACCGCGAACCAGTCACCCCACGCCGAACGATGGCACTCGTCAATCACGATGACATCGAAGTATCCGGGTTTGTAATGCTTGAGAAAAAACGTCGCATCCGCGCCACGATCTGAATGGTCGAGTGTCTGAAACGTCGCGACCGCGACTTTGGCGTTCAACTGTGGATTGCCGGTATCAACTTCCGCCGCGTCGGTCCCGAACGCCTCTTGGAAGTCACCAAGGCCGTTGTCGCGCAACTCCGTTCGGTCACAGACAAACAACGCCCGACCGACCAACTTGGCATCGAACAACCGCCGCAACAACGCAGCCGCAATGCGAGTCTTCCCTGATCCCGTCGCCAACGACAACAGCACGCGCGGAGCTTCTCCCGCCGCCTGCTGTCGAATGATCTTCTCCACAGCCGTCCGAATCGCGGCGTCTTGGTAATACCGCAAATGCTCACGCCCGAGGTGATACGGCGTCTGGAGCAATTGAAGCGCGGCGGGAGTCGATGGCAGTTGTCGCTTGGTGAGGTAGCGGTTCAATAGTTCGCCCGGCGTCGGGAACTCCGCAATCGGTCGAGCATCGGACGTGTGTCCGGTTTCGTCGTCGTACTCGACGAACTGATGCCCGTTCGATGAAAAGACGAACGGCACCGCATGCAGATGGCCGATCCGATAGCCTTTGCCCTGCTGCAAACCATGCTCGGGTGGCAAACCTTCTCGCTTCGCTTCAATGATGGCCAGCGGAATCGGCTCGGTCCCGGCTGTGAGCGGACGCCTCAACACATAATCCGACCGCCCCTTCGGCCGCCGTCGCCCTTGCTTCTGCCCAAGATGCTCGACAATGTCGATGGCAGCCGCCGTTTCCTCCAAGTGAATATCAACCCGCTCCCAACCACACCCAAAGAGCGCGGGGTCAATCAAGTCGAACCGGGTTTGAGCTTCATTGCGCGACATCAAGACTCGAACGTGAGAGGGGACAGATTCGGCCAATGCTCCCGAGTCACGTCAGTGAATGCTCGATTCACTCACGACTCGATTCGCGAATGACGCCGACTGTGAGCAAGGTTATCAGCCCACTCCGGCTGATGCCATTCGCCAGCTTCAATTGCGCCCCAAACCGGGCTACTCAGCCCATCGGGGCGGTTTATCGCGGACGCCAACTTGTGATTGCCGGAGACCAGAAGCAGTTGCCGCCCTCCACGTTCTTCGACCGCATGGTCAACAACGACGACGATTCCGATGACGCCGACGACCTCGGCGATTTTGAAAGCGTGCTCGATGTCTTGTGTTCGATTGGCCTGCCGAGAAAGCGGCTGCGGTGGCATGACCGCAGTCGGCAGGAACCGCTTGGGGAGCGGCAACACCAAGAATACCCCGCCACCGAGTTCTCCTCGGTGGTTCAACGGCTTTTGCACTACTCGCGTTTCAGCAAACAAGTAGTGCAAAAGCCGTCGAGCCATCGGGACAAGCCCGGTGGCGGGGAAACAATTCTTGCCGCGCGGCTCATCGCGTTCTCGAAGCATCATTTCTATGACGACGATCTCGTGACATTTCCCAGCCCCGATGATCTTGACGGGGCCACGGCGGTTCGGTTCGTGCCTGTCCCCGAGGGTCGCTGGCGGTCCACAGCGGGATTCAATTCCCTCGAAGCGTGTCCCGTCGGCGGAGCGACGGGACTACAGTACGAAACGGACTGCGGAACTCGTGCTCGAACACATCCAGCGGCACGGGAGCCGATCGCTGGGAGTCATTACGTTCAACCAGAAGCAACCGCTCTCGCCGTGCTGGACGAACTGATGGAACTGCGAAAGAACCGTCCCGACTTGGAGCCGTTCTTCCGCGAGGATCGTCCAGAGCCATTCTTCGTGAAGAATCTGGAAAACGTCCAGGGTGATGAACGCGATCGAATCATTCTGAGCGTGGCCTACGGACTGAATGAGGAGACCGGTCGGGACAGCATGAGCTTCGGCCCGCTCAACCGAGCGGGTGGCGAACGCCGACTGAACGTGGCGGTC
>JAYVDI010000047.1:0-15457 GCA_043749505.1 Schlesneria sp.
TTTCATGGAAGCGATCCTCGATAGGTCAGACAGAAGGTCCGGGAACGCAGGCACGCGAGATGATCTTCGCTTCGCCACCGGACAGATTCATCGCAGCGATTCGTGCCTGAGCACAATTATGACTCCACGATCGCATTGCAACCGAGTCGAGAATGACCAGCCGGCTCGGTACTGCTTGTTGATCTCATGCCGATTGCACGCGGGAGCCTGAAATCATTGAGTATGGAGTCGTGACTTGAGAACATGGCACGCCGAAGACATCAGCCACGATCAACAACAGCGGATTCCCCAATGACGGTCCGACCTTGCTTGCGCAGCCTGTTGATTGTGGTAGTGCTCCTGTTGGGTTCACGAGCAAGCCCGATCTACGGCGAAGATTTGCACGAGTTCTTTCATGCGGACGGACCGCTGGCAGGAACTCTGAAGTGTGACCGGCCGCTGCCGCTGTATGACGTCGATCCTCAGCAGCTTTGGAATCGGATGTTTTCGGCGTTCTACATTCGCCCGCGACCATTGCCGGCAAGTGACGGGCAAGCGACAGCGACGCGATTTGAAGGGGGCGATGTCATCGAGTTTCTGGCGTGGGGCAAGACCGAGTATTGGTCGGGGATCAATGTTTTCGAGAAGGTGAATCCGCTGCTCGACGAGTTCCTGCAACGAGGTGGCGAGACGTTGCTGCCCGACCCGCTCAAGCGAGCCGTGTTTCAGCATGACCTGTGGGCCGTTTACGATCATCTCGTCGATCAAAACATCAAACGCACGGCCGATCGGGCCACGCGAGTGCGGCGTGATGTCCTCTGTGGCAAGCTCGCCAAGTGCATTCAACGACTCGCGCTGTCAGCCACCGAAGTGGCCGAGTTGCCCGATACCTACGCGATGGCCATCCAATCCGGAGCGTTCGCATCCCGTCATGATTTTGTGGCCGAGCGAAATTATCTTCCGCCGGGCCTGTTGTCTCAGCCCGACGAATGGGTGGAGGTCGATTTCCATCAGCCGAACCTTCACGAAGACCTCTCCGATCGTTTCGTCATGCTACATGCTCAGTCTCTTCAGGGGCGATCGTACTACCGCATTTTCTATCGGTTTCCGCAGGGATGTCAGCAGGTCGTCGACTATCTCAAATCGTTGAACGAGACAGGTATCGACTGGAAGCAAGCCGCCAATGACGGGTTTGTCCGGTTGCGAAAGGACGCTCCGCCCATTCCCGTCGGAACGGAAGTCGGCCTGTTGCAGTTGATGATGACCGTCAACGATCAGTTGCGGCCGGTGCCCACCAAGATCGTCGAGTCGTTTCAGTTTCGTGTGTTCCGCAACATCGACGGCGGCAGCGAACCGCCGACCAACACGGGCGTGGGAATCAATGTGCTCGACTATCGGCTCAAGCGGCACTTGCTGTTTGATCGGCAACGGTCTGGAGGTCTCGAACGCGAACCGGAAGGCATGCCGCAGTACCGCGTCGCCATCGACGGCCTGAAGGGGACGGCACCGGATTGGGGCTTCGCCGACAAGTCTGTGTTGTTCCAGCAGTGCGTCGATTGTCACATGTCGCGCCGCAATGACCGTCTCGGTGTTGCGAGCATTCCCTCCATCATTCACTCCGGCGGATTCGACTCGGGCGCTCAAATGGGTGTCGTTCATCCGCTCACGCCCACCGAATCTGACCTCACCGGCCAGCGCGTCGCCAAATACAAGTCGCGCCACGAAAGTTTTCGGCGAATGCTGGAGCATCTCGGTGAATGAACTCATGAGCTTCGGTCGTGCGCGAAACAAAGAAAAAGAAGTAAACCGGATTCGCCTCCGCTAAATGCGGAGAAAGCTTGTCTCGAATCACCTCAACTCCTTTATAATTTGTTTATAAAAAGCCCCCCCACTCATTCTCCCACTAACGCGAGTTCTCTGCGGTTGAGCAACTCATCCTCAAAAGGAAATCCTCTGACAACAGGGGTTTTCGTGAGCATCAGGAACGCGTCGGAAAAGCGAACAAGTCTGCGGAACCGAAGGCCCGACTTCAATCCCATCGAACAGGTCTTCGCCAAACTCAAATCAACTGGTCAGCAGGGCCAAGCAGCGCACCGTCGAGGGACTTTGGAGTCTACTTGGTCAACTCTTGGATCGCGTCCCCCCCGCCAAATGCCGCAACTACTTCCGACACTGCGGATACGCTATAGAGTCGTAAGAAACGCTCTAGGAGCCAGAACCATTCACCCCAGCAACCCGCGGATCACCTTGCCGCTGTTCGTGATCTTCACGGGGCGGCCTTCGGTCGTGTGGAACTCGTTGTCGGGATCGATGCCGAGGCAGTGGCAGATCGTCGCCGCGAGGTCCGCCGGGCCGGTGGTGTCTCCGACCGGCTTCTCTCCGTGCGCGTTTGTCTCACCGAGGACAAGGCCGCCTCGAACGCCGCCGCCACTGAGCAGGATGCAGTTCGACGGACCCCAGTGATCGCGGCCAGCGTCCTTGTTGACGCGGGGCGTTCGTCCGAACTCGCCCATCACGACGACCAGCGTCTTCTGGTTGAGGCTACGGTCGTGCAGATCGCGCAGCAGCGCCGTGAGGCCGCTGTCCAGATGCGGCAACAGGTCGTTCTTCAGCGTGTTGAAGTTGTCGTAGTGGGTGTCCCAGTTCGTGTGGTCGATGGTCACACACCGCACGCCCGCCTCTACGAGCCGACGCGACATCAGCAACGACTGGCCGAGCGAGTGGCGGCCGTACTCGTCGCGCAGCTTGTCCGGTTCGAGGCCGATGTCAAACGCCGCCTTCGTTTGCGGCGAGGCCATCAACGAAAAAGCCTTCTCGCGAAACGTGCGAGTCGTGTTGGCGGAGGCATTGGCTTTTGCCTCCGCCGACCGGGCGAAGCGGTCCACCGTCTGAAGCAGATCGCGGCGCGAGCCGAGTCGTCCGGCATTGACGGTCAGCGGCGGCAGCAGGTCGGGGACGGAAAAGTCGGGTGCGTTCGGGTCGGCTTCCACGACGAACGGGGCCGCTGTCGGGCCGAGATACGCCGGGCCGCACGAACTGTGCATGCGTGGCAGACACACATAGGGAGGCACCGAGCCGCGCGGGCCGAGCGATTTGGCCACGATGGAACCGAGCGACGGGAACTGGTTGTTCGGCTTGAGACTGGGATTGAACCCGGCGCGCGGAGCGTATCCCGTCAGCATCCAGTGATCGGCGGGACCGTGATTGGAATCGGTGTGAGTGAACGAACGAAGCAGCGCGAACTTGTCGGCCACCCGCGCCAGTCGAGGCAGATGATTGCAGACCTCGATGCCGGGGACATTGGTCGCGATCGGATCGAATTCGCCCCGAAACTCACTCGGCGCGTGAGGCTTCATGTCGAGTGTATCGATGGTACTCAGTCCCCCTTTCAGGAAGAGCACGATCAGCGACACGTCGTCGCGCCGATTGTCGGTCCCCTTCTCCGCCGCAGACGCCTGCCGCCGCAGCACGCTCTCCAACGTCAGTCCAAACGCCCCCGCGCCGACTCGCAGTGCATCACGGCGGTTGATTCCATCGCAGTAGTCACGCATTTCGATCTCTCCGTTAAATGGGGAGCCAGTTTGTTCAAGCAGAGGTCGTAGACCCGACTCCGTGCTCAGAGACTCAATGGTTGAACACAAACTCCAAACTGTTCATCAGTGACCAAGCCAGGTCTTCGGTGGCTTTGCGGCGTTGGGAGGGCTCGGCGTTGGACAGGTGTTTCAGGCAGGCTTCGGCTTCGTCCGGCTTGGGGAGTCGGGCGAGGAACGTCAGGTAAAGTTCTTCGACCAGTTGCCGATCGTCCTTTGGGAATTGAGCGGTCAGGCGAGCGAGGCGGCCGGCGTCGTGAGACAGTTTCGCTTCGAGGTTCTCCGAATTCAGCGTGTGCAGGATTTGGGCGACGTTGGGCGTCGAGACCCGCTCGCATTCACAAACGGTTGTGCGCGTCGGGCGGCCGGTCGTCGTCAGGAAGTAGTTTGTCGCCTGACTGTCCCACAGTTGGACCGCCCGCGCACCGGCCGGCACGCCATCGAACTTCTCGGGAATGCCGGTTGTATCACAGATGGCATCGAGCAGCACTTCGGCATCGAGCCGCCGCAGCAGGGCGCGCGAGTAGTTCTGCTCATCGTTCGCGTTTGAGGCGTTGACCTCGGTCGCAGCCTGATACGTGCGCGAGGCGACGATGAAGCGGATCAGCCGGTGGAAGTCGAAACGCCCGTCCACCAGTTCTCGCGCGAGACCGTCCAGCAGTTCGGGGTTCGTGGGCGGGTTGGTCGAGCGGACATCATCGACCGGCTCGACGAGTCCGCGTCCGGTCAGGTGAGCCCATGTGCGGTTCGCGACATTCCGCGCGAAGTAGGGATTGCTCGGCGAGGTCATCCAATCGGCGAGCACCTTGCGGCGGTCTCCGTCGGGATTCTTGTCGGGCATCGGAGTCGCGAGCGGATGCGCGAAGATCGCCTTGCCGGTGCGAGGATGATTCGTCGCATCGTTCTTGGAGGCGAGCAGCATCTCACCGCGCGGGGTCGCCTTGAACGCGAGCGGTGTGAAGTAAGCCTGCATCCCAAAGTAATCGCCCTGGCTCCAACGGTCGAACGGGTGGTGATGACACTTCGCGCAGTCAATCCTCACGCCGAGCAACGCCTGCGACAGCATGGCCGCCGCATCGCCGGGATCCTTCGCCACCTTGTAGAAGTGTCCGGCCGGATGCTCAGCGAGCAAGCCGTCAGCTTGGACGAGTTCCCTCACAAATTGATCGAGCGGCTTGTTCGAGGCGAAGCTGTCGCGAACCCACTTGTAGTACGAGTAGGCTCCATTGTGACCGAGCGCCAGCCGATCGACCCGCAGCCAGTCGGACCACTTAAGCGCCCAATAGTCGGCGAACTCGGACCGCTTCAGCAGCGACTCGACCCAGCGCGACCGCTTGTCGGGCTGCGAGTCACTCGCGAACGCACGGGCTTCGTCCGCCGTGGGGAGTTTGCCGATCAGATCGAGCGTCACTCGACGCAGAAAGGTCGCGTCGTCGCAGATCGGCGAAGCAGCGATGTTCAACTTCTTGAGTTTGGCATCGACCAGCCGGTCGATCTGATTCATGTCCCCTCGCCCCGGCCCGGGCACCGCCGCTTCGGTGGTCGGGAGAGGGTGAGGGGTCTTCTCTTCTTTCAGTGCTTCCGTGCGCGGCACCAGCGCCGTGAAGACGGCCGTCGTTTCGGAATACGCCGCCATGATCGCGACATCTCCCGCCACGTCCTGCGTCGTGACGAGCCCCGACTCATCGACCGTGGCAATCGCTTCGCGATTCGTCTGGAACCGGGCATACCGCGTCACGTCCACTTCGTGTCCATCCGAGTAGATCGCCGTCACCTTGAGCGGCTGCGTCGAACGAACGGCCAGAATCTTCTCATTCGGTTCGATGCGGAGCGACTTCACGCGCGGAGCGTCCTCGCGCCCGACCGGCATTCCGAGGGCGATCCACTCGCGCAGCAGGCGGTACTCGTCGGAGCCGCGCGGGATGCGAACGCCTCCGCCGTGCGGTGAGCCTCCCGACACCTTGAGCAACAGCAAACTCTGCTCGGGAATCGCGGGCAGCACGCGCCGGCCGCGCGATTCCTGCGTGAGGGCGATGTAATCGGCCGCCGGATCGAAGCCGAATACCGACAGTTTGAAACCGTTCTGCCCCTCGGCCTTCCCGTGGCAGCCCGAGGCATTGCAGCCGAAGCGACTGAGAACCGGCACGATGTCGTTGGCGAAGTGCATCCTACGCGGAGCGTCCGCTGCCGCAACCGCACTCGCCATCGCGGCAAACATCAGCAGACACGGCCATGTGACCACGGGTCGGTGCATTGTGTGGAGGCTTCGCGGGGTAGGACATTCGGCGGGAGAGATCCATCGGACAAGTCGGATGCTATCTCTGTTTCGACTCACCAACAAGCCGGGCTTGACCGGAAGAGCCGAGTTTACGAGCGAAGCCCGCACTGCCTGATGCAATGTTTATCCGCAACGCCAACGGCGTGTGCGCGCTCAGCAGTTCGCCCGCGTCCACTCTCCTCTACGGCATTGTGGTTAACCGCCTGTTAAAAATCGTAGCGCGAGCGGCTCGCCTGCTCTACGATTTTTAACAGGTGGTGAAATGACGGCTCGCGGATCTCGTCACGCTCGCAATGTCGCACCGAGTTGAGACCGACAAGTCTCGATGACCGATTGTTGTGCCGCTTCGATTTCTTCACCGATCAGCGTGCGGTCGGACGAGCGATACAGCAGCGTCACGAGGTAGCTTTTCTTGCCGTCGGGGATTTGCTTTCCCTTGTACTGGCCACCGAAACCGACCGACTCGAGCAGCGGACCCGCCGCCGCACGGACGGTCTCCTCCAGCGAACTCCACGTCACTTGATCGTCGAGGACGAAGTTCAAGTCGCGCGACGAGCCCTGATACTGCGGCCACGGCTGGAACTTCGGGACGAGGTTCGCGTGAGTCTCAAGCACCGAGAGGTCCAGCTCCGCAATCGAGACCGCATCGCGCAGATCGAGCTGGTCTGAGACCGATCGATCCAGCTCACCGAGCCAGCCCCAGGACTGGCCGTTCAACAAGACTTCCGCGCCGCGGCCGGGAACGAACTGCGTCAGACTCGATGGCTGCGCAGTCACAACGGCGGACGAGTTGACGCGCGCCGCCAGTTGTTCGACGAGACCCTTCATCTCGGCAAACGGCAGTCCGCTGACGAAGCTGACCAGCGTTGGCTCAGACTGCGACTGCGGGAGAGACTTGTCGGACGAGAGATACACGGCTGCGATTTCGAAGAGTTGCGCTCCGAACGAACCGCGCCGCTCGTTCTCGCGACGCGAAGCCATCAGGCTGGGAACCAGACTGTGACGCAGCAGACTCGCCTGGCGGAAGTCGGGATGGTCAATTGCCAGCGGGGCCAGGCTGCCTCGCGGTTGGAACAGTTTGTGATCGTGTTCACTCACCAGTGACAACGTGATCGCCTCGTAGAAACCGGCCGCCGTCAGGACGTCGCACACACGATCGGTCACGCGGTCTCGCAATGATTGAGCCGACCGACAGAGAGGCACCGAAACATCATCACGAATTTTGTCGAGACCGTGGATGCGCGCGACCTCTTCAATGAGGTCGATCTCGCGCGAAAGATCAACGCGACTCGATGGCGGGACAAACGTGGCCGAGTCGCCTCGAACAACACCCGGTGTGGCTGGGGTCGGCGTCTTAGCCGCCCCCAGCGTTCGCGTGTCAGAGAAATCTCGCATTTCGGTCTGGGGGCTCGAAGATTCGACCCCAGCCACACCCTGTTCAGTCACCAGTTCCAAGCCGAGCGCCTGCAAAATGCGCACGGCTTCCTCGTCCGGGATCGTGATTCCGAGGACTCGTTGGATCTGGGCGAATCGCAACGTGATTGGATCGCTCGCTGTGGGAGGTTGCGTTCCGGCGAAGACGGCTCCGCCAAGCAACTCGCCCCCGGCCAGTTCGAGGATCAGTTCGCAACAACGTCGGCTGGCCCAATCGGGACCGTGTGGATCGAGCTTCCGCTCGAAACGGTACGACGAATCGCTGCTCAGTTTCAGGCGTCGTGAGGTCTCGCGAATCGACAGCGGCGCGAAGAGGGCCGCTTCGATGAGGATGCTCTTCGTCGCCGAGGTGATTTCGGTCTCAGCTCCACCCATCACACCGGCCAACGCGACGGGATGATCGGCGTCGGCGATGACGCACATCTCAGGAGTCAGCAGGTATTCCTTGTGATCGATCGCCTGCAGCTTCTCACCCGACCTCGCTCGCCGCACGATGATTTTCTTTCCGTGCAGCTTGTCGAAATCGAAGGCGTGCAGCGGTTGACCACACTCCATCAAGACGTAGTTCGTGATGTCCACGATGTTGTTGATTGACGCGATGCCAACCGTGGCCAGTCGCGTCACCAACCACGCGGGACTTGGCCCAACCTTCGCGCCGCGAATGATCCGTGCCTGATATTGTGGACAGAGATCGGGGCACTCGATGGCAACCGATGTCACTGACGATACGGGCGTGGTGCCACTCTTCGGTGACGCGGCGGGAACCTTCAGGGTCTGCCCGAGCAACACGGCAGCCTCCCGTGCGATCCCCAAATGGCCGAGGCAATCGGGCCGATTGCTCGTCACTTCAAAGTCGATGCAGGTGTCGCTGCCGACCGCATGAAACTCCTCCAGATTCAGCCCCGACATCGTGAGCCGCTCGGACATTTCCTCGACGGGAACATCGAGCGTCACGTACTGCTGAAGCCAATCCCAACTAACGAGCATGTCTCACCACCAGATCCAGAAAACGTTTTCAAAGGCCCCACACGCGGGGCGGTACTTTAGACGGCCACGTCGAACGGCGGAAGCGTCTTAAGTTCAGCCCTGACGGACCACATGTCAGCCTGTTGAAAAACGTAGGATGGACGCCTCGTCCGTCCGTTTCCAAGTGAGTTTCGCTCGGACGAGGCGTCCAAGCTGCGTTTTTCAACAGGCTGCTATGTGCCGCGCGTGTGACCGAAGAGTTCGATGTGCCGACGGGGCGAGAGCCGGAAGCCCAAACGTCGTGCGGCGGGGGCGAGCCATTCCGTGCGAGACGCGAGATCGACCGCTGTCACTCCCTGCGGCATCAGCCAGACGTGATCGGCGACAATGTGCGGGACTTCACGCAAGTATTCGACCACCTCATCGAGGTCCGCAGGCACATCGATCACGAACTTGAGTTGATACGGCGCGGCGGTGATCAGGCGTGAGACGATGTCGGTGCGATGCCGGTCTCGTTCGTGTCGGTCGCGCCAGCGTGATGCTTCGCGCGGCATCGAGTTCGACAGCTTGGGGCTGATCGACATTAGGTCGGCCGCGACGGGACGGAAGACGGTACCGGCGGTCTCAATCGTGACGACGCGGCCTGCCTCACGAAGAGCCTCGGAGAGCGGCACGATCTCGGGCTGAAGCAGCGGTTCGCCACCGGTGAGGACGACATGGGGCGACTCGAACTGCAAGACCTCATGCAGCACGTCGCGCCAGTCGCGGAGCGGGCCTTCCGGTTGCCATGAGGTGTACGGCGTGTCGCAGAACCAGCAACGCAGGTTGCAGCCAGTGGTCCTGACAAAGACAGACGGCGTTCCCGAGAACTCGCCCTCGCCCTGAATCGAATGAAAAACCTCGGCAATACGCACGGTAATGGACTCAGATGCAGCACATGCTGCCAGCTTGTAGGTACTGTGAGCGCAAGCGGTTGATCGTTAGGTAGCCTAAGTGGACTGATTGCCTGTGAGTTCAAGAACTGGCCAACCCGCGAATCGCTGGTACGCCTTTGCAATTCGCGTCACATAGTATTTGATTCCGTTTGTTGTTAACGACTCTCGGGCAATGGCACCTGTTTCTTGCCGAAAAACGAGATTCAACTGATATCCCCCGGTGTCTCTGGGGCCTCGAAGAACTTGAAGGCCAATGACACGGCCTGCGGGAATTGTGATTTTTGCGGCCGTCGCTACGGACAACAATCGTCTGAAGATCCAAGTCAAAGGTGACTGACGTTCCGAATTCGTGGAAAATCCACTTAGTACCGACGACGACACAAATCGCGCCCCAGACGCAGCCGAGTGCCACAATGATCTGCACGTAGTACGGGACATCGAATCCAATCACTGAAATGGGTATGAGGGCAACCAATGCCATGCAGCACATGGCGACAGCGCCTACCCAAACACTTCGCGATACCTCTTGGACCACTGCGCGGCCGCGCAGGTGAACACCGACATCGGGTAAAAAGCCGGTGCTTGTCATTCGCGGCTGAATCCACGCCTCGGATACATCACTCATTCGGTGAACTCTGGGAACCGGAGTAGGCTTGTGCTCCGGACACATCCGACTCGATCAGGCCAGAACGCCGCGCACCACTTCGCCTTCAACATCGGTCAGGCGGTAGTAGCGGCCTTGATGCTTGTGCGTCAAGCGAGTGTGATCGACTCCCAGCAGGTGCAGGATCGTGGCGTTGAGATCGAAGCAACTGACGCCATCTTTCGCCACGCTGTAACAGAAGTCGTCGGTCTCGCCGTATTCGATTCCCGGCTTGATGCCGCCACCCGCCATCAGATCGTGAAGCAGCGCGGGTGATGATCGCGACCGTGTTGCTTCGGATTGTTGATGTCTCCCTGACCGAACGGCGTCCGGCCGAACTCACCTCCCCAGATGACCAGTGTCTCTTCGAGCAGGCCGCGTTGAGCGAGGTCTTTCACCAATGCGGCGGCCGGTTGATCGGTGTCGCGGCACTGGACTTGGAGCTGTGTCGGCAGGTTCGTGTGCTGGTCCCAGCCCGAGTGCATCAGTTGGACGAACCTCACGCCGCGTTCGGCCAGTCTCCGCGCGAGCAGGCAGTTCATGGCGAACGATCCGGGACGTTTGGCGTCGGGGCCGTACAGGTCGAGGACGTGTTGCGGTTCAGACGAAAGATCGGCCAATTCGGGAACGGCCGCTTGCATCCGGAAGGCCATCTCGTACTGAGCGATCCGCGTCGCGATCTCACTGTCGCCAACCTCGCGATACTTCACCATGTTCATCTGCCCGAGTGTGTCGAGCCATGTGCGGCGAGTTTCACGGCTGAGACCGTCGGGGTTCGAGAGATACAACACCGGATCGCCACTGCTGCGAAACTTCACTCCCTGATACTTCGACGGCAAGAACCCCGTTCCCCAGTACCAGTCGTAGAAGAGTTGTCCGCACGAGCCTTCCGTATCGCGCGAAGTCAGAACGACATACGACGGCAAGTTCTCGTTGTCGCTGCCCAGCCCATACGACGCCCACGCACCGAGCGTCGGTCGACCGGGCATTTCGGCCCCTGTCAGCCAAAACGTGACGGCTGGAGCATGGTTGATAGCATCGGTGTGCATCGACTTGATGAAGCAGAGCCGATCCGCGATTTCTCCCGTAAACGGCAAGAAGTTCGACACCCAACGACCGCATTCACCGAACTGCTTGAATCCCGAGATGCTCGGCAGAAACGGCTTCGACTTCTGACCGGCCGTCATCGTGGTCAGCCGCTGCCCCTTCGTGACAGACTCGGGCAGCTCTTCACCGCGCCGCTTATCCAGCCCCGGCTTGTAATCGAAGAGGTCCACATGCGATGGCGCTCCCGACTGCATCAGGTAGATCACGCGCTTCGCCTTCGGGGCGAAGTGCGGCAGTCCCGGCAGGCCACGCTGCCCTACTGAGGCCGCGTCCGACGAAGTGACTCCCGGCGAACCCGTTTCGCCTCGCACGTCCCTTCCCACCAACGATGCCAGCGCCGCCATGCCGATCGAAACACCGGACTGACCGAGAAACTGACGCCGCGCCTGCAACAGTCGCTGTTCGATACGGGGATCCATGAGAGCTCGTTCCTCGGAAAGGGCGTTCGGCTTGAGTCCGTTGCATGATGACGATTCGCGCCGCGGCGAGTCCGGTGAAACACGCATTTCACCACCGAGTACAGCTTGTCTGCTGATCTCGGACCTTACAAGGCGGGACGACGTTCGGAGGCCAATGCCTTTTTGAAACTGGGCACGTTTTCGCTGGAGGGTGCGCCGAGTCTTCGAGGTCCACCGTAAGTTGTTTGAAAGTTGGTGGGCCTCGAAGACTTGTACACACTCGACATGGACCAAGGCGATGGCACTGACGGCGTTCGGCGGCATCAGGGATGCGAGACTTCACCTGCGAGCATCGGACACGAGAACCTTTGTAGTACCTTGTTAGACGCGACACTGGTGCGAAGGCTCGTTACCTTGAAGCCCCTGCTTCGCGTTGTGAAAGGTGGTCCGGTGTTTGAGGGATTTTCGATGTTGTTGCGTTGCGTGATGTCGTGCCTGGCCTTGATCTTGGTGATGACGAACGTGAGTCGCGGACAGATGCCGCTCCAAGAGCATTTGTTGTCCGAAGGAGCCGTTTCTCTGGCGAAGGCGGCTCGTCGTGAGGGCGATCCGCAGCGCGGGGCCATCCTGTTTCACCAGCCATTTCTCGCGTGTGTGAAGTGCCACGCCGTGGGGCAGGCTGCCAACGCACCCGTCACTTCGCCAACCCTGCTCACACTCGGTCCCGATCTGGCAAAGCTCGGCAAGGAGGCGACTGCTGAATTGCTGGTCGAGGCGATCCTCGATCCATCGAAGGTCATCAAGAAGGGGTTCGAGCCGGTCGTCGTACAGACGACGGATGGCAAGACGGTGACGGGGCTGTTTGTCGAGGAGATGGCGGACAAGTTGGTGCTGCGGGACGTGGGGCAGAGTGGGGCGCTGATAACACTCGCGAAGTCGCAGATTGAAGAGCGAGTGAATGGCAAGGTGTCGATCATGCCAGCCGGGCAGGTGAATGCTCTGGCGGGACGATCGCAGTTTCTGGACCTCATCCGTTATCTGATCGAGATCGCCGAGGGGGGGCCTGAACGAGCCAAACAACTTCAGCCCCCCGCGTCGCTCATCACGTTTCGACTGCCCGAGTACGAGCAACAGATCGACCACGCCGGGATGCTGCGCGATCTCGATCCGAAAGCGTTTCAGCGCGGTGAGGCGATCTACAACCGGCTCTGCATCAACTGCCACGGCACCAAGGATCAACCGGGATCTCTGCCGACATCGCTGAAGTTCGCCGAAGGGAAGTTCAAAAATGGAGCCGATCCATGGAAGATGTACCAGACGCTGACTCACGGCTTCGGGCTGATGACCGCTCAAACGTGGATGGTCCCACAGCAGAAGTACGACGTGATTCATTACGTCCGCGAGACGTACCTCAAGCCGCACAATCCGACTCAACTGGTGACGATCGACGACACGTATCTGGCCTCACTGCCGACGGGATCGACGCGCGGACCGGCTCCGTCCAACTTCGAGGCGTGGTCGGCGATGAACTACGGGCCGTACCTGATGGCAACGTATGAGGTCGGTTCGGACGGAGCGAACTTCGCGCAGAAGGGGATCGCGGTGAGGCTCGATCCGGGGCCGGGGGGTGTCTCGCGCGGACGGCATTGGATGACGTTCGACCATGACACGTTAAGAGTGTCGGCGGCATGGAGCCGGGCGGAAGAGGAAGGCGGAAAGAAGCCCCTCACCCTAACCCTCTCCCCGCAAGGCCGGGGCGAGGGGACAGGAAAGGACCAAGAGAAGAAAGACCAAGGGAAGACAAACAGCAACGCAGGGTCTCCGTCACTCCAGCCCACATTCATCGACTGGCACGGCATCAACTTCGACGGGCGGCATCAGGTTCATCCGCGAGTCTCAGGCGACGTGGCCTTCGCCAACCCGAGTGGTCCCGGTTGGGCGAACCCCGAAACCGGGACGTTCGATGAACTGCGTGTCCTCGGTCGCGATGACCGTCGCTACGGCCCGCTCCCGCGCACGTGGGGTCGATATCGCGGGCTGTACCAGCACGGCGATCAGGTCATCGTGTCGTACACCGTTGGCGAGACGGCCGTGTTGGAGATGCCGGGCGTCACTTCGCGCGATGCCGACTCGCAGGCGGTCTTCACGCGGGCTTTCAACGTCGGGCCGCGTGCGAACGAGATGCTACTCAAGGTGGCAACGCATCCGTCGCGAGAGGCGAAAGTCGAAACGATCCGTATCGACGACCGAACGGCTTCCACTGTGGGGCAGGTGGCGCTGCTGACCGTCCCACAACAATTCGACAAAGGAAGACTCGCGGCCGGTCTGTCGCCGATGCCGACGGGAGCGAAGTGGCAGCGCGGGACGGATGGCTCGTTACTAATCAGCCTTCCCGCCGGTCAGGAACCGCTGAAGTTCGTGCTATCGGTCACGGCCTTGCGAGACCCGCAAATTGCGGCGGAGGAATTGACCGGGTTGGTAACAGCACCTCCCGTGGACCTTGCCTCCCTGACGAAAGGAGGACCGCGACGTTGGCCCGAGGTGCTGACGACGGAAGCAAGCATCGGTCAGGACAACGGACCCTTTGCCGTCGATGTGCTGACTCCGCCCGACAACAACCCGTGGTTCGCGCAGATGCGTCTGACAGGATTCGACTTCTTCGACGATGGCGATCGAGCGGCGGTCTGCTCGTGGGACGGGGACGTTTGGTTGGTGAGCGGGCTTTGTAGGATGGGCACGCTTGCCCGTCCGAGTTCGACGGTGAAGACGAAGGAAAAGCCGGACGGGCAGGAGTCCCCGTCCTACAAGCTCACTTGGCAGCGCATCGCCAGCGGCCTCTTCCAACCACTGGGCCTGAAAATCGCCGAGGGCCGGATCTACGTGACGTGTCGCGACCAGCTTGTCCTGCTGCGCGACTTCAACAACGACGGCGAGACCGACTTCTACAAATGCTTCAACAACGACCATCAAGTGACCGAACACTTCCACGAGTTCGCGATGGGGTTGCAGACGGATGCCGAAGGAAACTTCTACTACGCGAAGTCGGGGCGACACGCTCTCGCGGCGGTGGTCCCTCATCACGGGACGCTGCTACGGGTGAGCAAGGATGGCTCGCAGACCGACATCCTCGCGACCGGCTTCCGCGCGGCGAACGGAGTCTGTCTCAACCCCGATGGCTCGTTCGTCGTCACCGACCAAGAGGGATTTTGGAATCCGAAGAACCGCATCAACTGGGTGACTCCCGCCAAGCCGGGTGAGAAACCGAACTTCTACGGCAACATGTTCGGCTACACCGACGTGACCGACTTGTCCGACAGCGCGATGGTTCCGCCCCTCTGCTGGATCACGAACGCCTTTGATCGCTCGCCCGCCGAACTCTTGTGGGTCACGAGCGACAAATGGGGACCGCTCAAAGGCTCGCTGCTCAACCTGTCGTATGGCAATGGCAAGGTCTTCGTCGTACCGCACGAACATGTAGTGCTGGTTTCCAATCCGCCCAAGTCTCGCATCAAACCGAAGCTGGATGCAGATGGGCTCGCGGGAAAAGAGGCCGAGGGACCGGCACGTAAAAAAACTGCCCCACGAGTGCAGGGTGGCATGTGCGAACTGCCGATCCCTCAATTCCCGACCGGCATCATGCGCGGACGGTTCTCGAATGCCGATGGCCAACTCTACGTCTGCGGCATGTTCGCTTGGGCGGGCAATCAGACTCAGCCTGGCGGCTTCTATCGCATCCGCGCGACAGGCCAACCGGCGCACGCTCCGATTGGTCTGAAGGCAACGAAGCGCGGCGTCTCAATCACCTTCACCGAGCCACTCGATCCGGCCACAGCCATCGACGCGACGAAGTACGTCGTCCAAACCTGGTCGCTGAAACGAACCGCCAACTACGGGTCGAAGCACTTCGATGAGCAGACACTCAAGGTGGCGAGCGTTACTCTCTCGCCCAACCGCAAGACCGTGCTGCTCGAACTCCCCGACATCCGCCCGACGTGGGGCATGTCGATTGAATACAAGCTGACCGGCTCGAACGGCGAACCGGTCAACGGACTGATTCACAACACGATCCACTCGCTGGGGGAGTGATCTTGTAGGGTGGGACCAGCGCCGCGCCGGCCCACCATCAG
>JAYVDI010000048.1:0-9204 GCA_043749505.1 Schlesneria sp.
TGCAGCCCCGTCGCTCCGCCGACGGGACGGAATCGCGGAGTTGTACTTGGACAGGTCCTGAGCGTGGCGTTCCCAAGCGAGCATCTCCTCGACACAATCGCCTGCATGACAAACGCCACGTCTATTCTCGAAACGCTTCCACCACCGATTCGGACTCGAGTCGATGTGCGAAGCCTGCCGCGTGAGTTGCCTGCATTGGCGATCGGCTCGGTCCAGATCGGATTCCCCGTCGTGCAAGCGGCGCTGAGCGGCTACAGCGACGGGCCGATGCGAATCGTGGCCCGGCGGCTTGGAGCACCGTACACGCTGGCCGAGGTCATGATCGATCGGTTCGTACTTAATTTGAAAGATCGCAGTCGAACGCGACATCATTTGCTCGTCGCAGATGAAGAGCATCCCGTCGGCGGGCAACTCATGGGATCGAACCCGGCCGACTTCGGGCCGGCGGCGCAAAAGCTGGTCGCGGCGGGATTCGACATCATTGACATCAACTTCGGTTGCCCGGTGAAGACGGCCGTGGGAGGCTGTCGCGGCGGCTATCACCTCAGTCAGCCCGACATTGCGTTAGAAATCGTCGCTCGTGTGAGAGAGGCCGTTCCTGCAGAGATCCCAGTAACATTGAAGATGCGGCGCGGGATCGACGATTCCACTGAAAGTCGTGAGCGATTCTATCGCATCTTGGATGGGGCATTCGGGCGGGGAGCTGCCGCGATCACGGTGCATGGCCGCACGGTCGAACAAAAGTATGTTGGTCCGAGCAACTGGGACTTTCTGCGTGAGGTCAAGCAGCACGCGGGGTCTCGCACGATCATTGGCAGTGGCGACCTGTTCACGGCACAGGCGTGTCTCGACATGCTCGCCTACACGGGTGTCGATGGTGTCTCGGCGGCGCGCGGCGCGATCGGAAACCCGTGGATTTTTCATCAGGCGCAAGCGTTGGCTTTAGGCCAGCCGCTGCCCGAACCGAACCTCGCCGAGCAGCGGCGCGTGATGGAGATGCACTGTGATCTCTGTACGCAAAACGCTGACGCGAACGCAACGCACTCGACGATGCGGATGTTCGGCATCAAGTTCGCGCGACTCCATCCACAGCACGCCGAGGTCCGCAATGCGTTTGCGATGTCTCGCGACTTGGGCGAGTGGCGCGGTGTTCTCGATCGCTGGTACTCGTAAGCGGTGGCAGGATTGGAAACGGGATCCCAATTACTTCCCGAAGTGAAGTGAAGCAGGCTGCCATCAGGCGCTAGCCCCGGTTCAGATGATACAAACCGTGGTTAGCGCCCTGCGGCTGATCGGGAAGTTACTGCGTCCTCGCCCCTTGGTACGTCACTGTTTCCAAACTGCGACATGGCGGCGTGACCGCTGCGATCACCACCGCGTCACGATTGCCATCGCGCGTTGCGGGCGAGTTGAACCGCGAAGATTCTGGACGCGGCTTGTCTGACGATTGCACCAACTTGGCAGTCCGGGCGATTCGCGCCGGTCGCAATCATCGCAGCGCTGGCGTTTGCCCACATTTTCCGAATTCGTGACTTGTGTTTGGTGGGGAGGCGTGGCCACAGTGAATTCATGCTCAAGATTTGCCAAACACCGCTGCCTCAGTCGCTGCTCAGCTATGTCGCGTTTCGCGTGGCCTTCTGCGAAACGTTCGAGCGGCTTTGTTTCCACCGAGTCCACGCGAGTGCCCTTCCGGACGCTTACGGTTACTTGGGGGAAGTCCCGTTTCTGCGCGAGGTTCCGGCCCAGGTACAGTTGGACCTGCTGGCGTCCACTTGGCAAAAGCATCTCAGCCGGGATGCTCACCCCGCTGATCTCGTCGATGAGAGCGTTGTGTATGCGGTGTGCGAAGCAGCCGCGCGACTCGTTGAGCAGAACCCCGAGGTGTTTGCAAAACACATGCGCGGTGGTCCACTCGAACTGGCCGTCCCCGTCGATGCCTACCTGTCTCGTGAGTTGCGGCTGCTCTACCTCGAGATGCCCAATGACGGAGACTTTCTGCTCATCAGCCAGTTCCTCGACCTGCCTCCAGACGAATCGGTGCAGCAGAAATTGGAGATGGGCGTTGATCCGAAGAAGCTCGGCTCGATGTTTGATGTTCTCGGCCGCTGGCACACGTCACCGCAGATGCTCGCGCGCCTGAAGGGATTGCTCACCGAAGCCGAATTGGGGCGAGTTGCTTCGATTGTCACTTCGCCTTGCCCCGCGTGAATCAGCTCTTCGAGCAGGCTGTGCGACGCGTCTCACTGCCAAGCCAGACCACCTTTTGAGTCGGTTTTCGACTTGTTCCTAACCGGTGGTCCTTGCGCCGTCGGGGAATTGTGATCCCATTCTCTTTCATCTGCTTTGCGACGAAGCGGCCAGAACTGCGGCAGCAACCGTACTCGTCTCGAAAAGAATCTTGCACCACCGCTTGACGCGCCAGACGCGGCGTCTATAGTGAGCGTCGCCAATGTAGTCATTGCGTCTTTTAAGTTGCGGACGTGGGTTGAGTCGATTGATCCCCTCATTTGCGGAGGCACAGGCCGATGTCCCTCAGTGCCAACTGTTCGATGATTGCCTTCGTCTGTTTGGGCGCTGCGGTTGTCTCTGGAGAACAGCCAAACACGGCGAAGAATGTCGCGTCGCGCATGACGACGGAGAATCTCGCGAATTGGATCGACGCGCGATTTGGCGTAGCGTGGCAAGAATCGAAGATTGTCCCGACAGAGGTCGTTGACGACGCAACATTTTTGAAGCGGACGCATCTCGATCTGACTGGCGCGATCCCCAACGTGTCGGAGTCTCGCGACTATCTGGAACAGACCAGCCTGCATCGCCGCGGGATGCTCGTGGATCGGTTGCTCAATGACGGCCGTCGCCCGGAGAAGTATTCAGAGCGGACTGCGGCACATTGGGCGACTGTGTGGCGGCGGATGATGGTGCCGGGAAATACTCCCGAGGCACTGTCGGCGATTGGTCTCGAACCGTGGTTGAAGGAACAGTTCGCGTCCAATGTGCCGTATGACGAGGTGGCTCGCAAACTGATCACAGCCAAGAACGATGGCCAAGCGATGATGGTGCCGAATGTCCGTTTCGGAGTTCGTGGCGGCGGGCCAGCGTTGTTCTATCAAGCTGTGGGTGGCAAGCCAGAGACGGCGGCGAGTTCGGTTTCGCGGGTGTTTCTTGGTGTTCGGATTGGTTGCGCCGAGTGTCACAACCATCCGTTCGCCGCTTGGAAGCAGCAGGACTTTTGGGGCATGGCGGCGTTCTTCACGGGGATCAAGAACGGAGCCGTCAATGATTCGACGGTTACGACGATTCGTCCGGAGAACGGTGCCGTCAATTACACCGCCACATTCCTTGGAGGTGGGCAGGCGAAGATTGCGAATGGCAAAACACCGCGAGAGACGCTCGCCGATTGGGTGGTCTCGGGAGACAACCCTCAGTTCGCAGCAACAGTTGTGAACCGAGTCTGGCAGCATCTGATTGGACGAGGGCTGACGGATTCGGTTGACGATCTTGACACCGCGTCGTCTGCCGAGCGGAAGATTTTGAATGACCTCGCAAAGCTGTTCGTCGAACAGAAGTTCGACCTGCGCTGGCTGATCGCGGGCATCTGCAAGAGTGAGCTTTATCAGCGCGAGTGCATTGTGCTTGATGATGCAACCACGGAACCGCCGCCGGGATTGAGACCGATCAAGACTCTGTCGCCCGAGCAGGTGTTCGACTCGCTAGAGAAAGCCCTGTCGCTGCCAGTCGCACGGGCCGACGGGAGTGCTCGATTCAACGGGCTGCGCGATCAACTGATCTCGCGGATGAACGAAGCGGCGTCGAACAATCCGGAGGAGTTCCGGGCCGGCATCCCGCAAGCATTGCTGTTGATGAACGGTCGATTGACGACCGAAGCCACGGACCTGGATCAAAGCCGCACGTTGCGTGGAGTGCTGGATGCTCCGTTTCTCGATACGGAGGCCAAGTTGACGACGTTGTATTTAGCGACGTTCAGCCGTCCACCACGTCCGGACGAGAAGAAGTTCTTGTTGGAACACATTTGCAAACAGGCCGATGAAGTTAAACAAAAACAAGCCTACGCCGAGATCTTCTGGGGGTTACTGAATAGCCCGGAGTTTGTCTTGGAAAAGTAAACAACGGTGGCTCACTTCTATCGCTCAGACAATTGAAGTTAGGCAGGTAGATGTCATGAAAGTACTGGAATCACAGCAGTTTCGTATTCGGCGGATTCTCCCTGTTCTTGGCATTTTCGACGGTGGAGCGGTCCATAGCATCCTGCCACATGGAGTTTTCGGTGCGTACGACACGCTTGTACGCGCTTCGATCACAGCGATCGTGGCTGGCTCGACCGCGTTGGTGCTTGGGTTTGTCTTTCGTTCCCCGCCGACGACATAGACGCTCACTCAACAACCTGGAAGTTCTGCTGCTCTGATTTTCGTTTCCTTGGTTACTAAGGTTCTGCCATCTGAACTCGTCTTACACTGGGAGACTGCGATGTCATCGACTGATTTCACCCGACGCAATTTCGTCAAGCTGTCGTTGGCGAGTGCCTTTGGAGTGTCGTATTCCGGCTGGCTGCCGAGATTGGCTCAGTCGGCGGAGGGGGCGGGGAGCAAGCCGAAATCGTTCATCCTGCTCTGGATGGCCGGCGGCCCGACTCAGACCGACACGTTTGACCTGAAGGTCGGGCATCCGAACGGCGGGCCGTCGAAGTCGATCGAGACCGCGGTCCCCGGCATTCAAATCAGCGAGCATCTGCCGGGTATCGCCAAGCAGATGAAAGACCTCGCGATCATTCGCAGCCTCACAACGGCGGAGGGCGATCATGATTGAGCGACTCGACTGATGTTGACCGGGCATCGACCGAGACAAGAAGGCGTGAACTATCCGAGCCTCGGTTCGCTGTTCGCCAAAGAGTTGGGAGACGAGACCAACGACCTGCCGCACTATGTCAGCGTTTCGCCGTTCCGAATCGGCGATGCCGGCGGGCCGGGCTTTCTGGGGCCGAACTTTGCGCCGCTCATCGTGTCCGGCGACAGCAGCGATCCCGAAGCCCGCGCCAACTTGTCGATCGAAAACCTGAAGGCTCCGCCGGGTGTCTCGAAGGAATCGATGGAGAAGCGGTTCGAGATTTCCAAGTTCTTGCAGGATGACTTCACGAGGCGGGCGAAGGGGCCATCGACGAAGGCTCACAAGGCAAACTTCGACCGCGCAATGCGGATGATCGAGACGAATGCGAAGGGAGCGTTCAAGCTCGATGAAGAACCGGCGGCGCTGCGAGATAAATACGGTCGCAGTCGGTTCGGGCAGGGTTGCCTGCTGGCTCGGCGGTTGGTCGAACGCGGTGTGGCGTTCGTCGAAGTGACGCTCGACGGTTGGGACACTCACTCTGACAACTTCAACGCGGTGAAGCGAAACTGCGACATGCTCGATCCGGCATGGTCCACGCTGATGGCCGATCTGCGCGAACGAGGGCTGCTCGAATCAACGCTCATCGTCTGGATGGGCGAGTTTGGCCGCACTCCGAAGATCAACGCCACGACCGGACGCGATCACTTTTCGCTGGCTTGGTCCGCCGTGCTGGGCGGCGGCGAAATCAAGGGAGGCCAAGTCATCGGTAGCACCTCGGACTCTGGAGCCGAAGTCAAAGATCGGCCCGTCAGAATCGCCGACTTCTACGCGACAATGTGCGCGGGGATCGGCGTCAGTCCCGAACACGAAAACATCTCCCCCGAAGGCCGCCCGATTCCGCTGGTCGATCGGGGTGGCAAGGCCATCGAAGAAATCGTCGCGGTGCCGGAGAAGAAAAAGAGGGCGTAACCGGTAAGAGAAATTTCAAGAACCAAGAACCAAATCTCAAGCACATTCAAATGTTCAAATCTCAAAACACAAATCGACATTCGATTGCGAATTTGGCTCGCCCGACTTCTTTGAGTTTTGGTTCTTGGTTCTTTGGACTTCTTCCTTTAGTTCTTGGTTCTTGGTTCTTGGAATTTCCGCCCCAAGCTGTTGCTGCCGACTCCGCAGCGACCTCCGAGATTCGCGACGTGATCCTGATGCTCGACAGCGGACCGTTGCATCTGCGAGTTCAGGTCGCCGTGGGTAGAATGTCTCCGCAGGACGCTCGGCGTGCGAGTTTGGATCGTCTGCTGAAAACGTTAGATGCAGATGGCGATGGAAAGTTGTCGCAGAAGGAGGCCGAGCGGTCTCCGCTGTTTCGTGAGAAGCAGCGACCGAAGGCGGATGCGTTTCTCAAGGGGATCGGAGCCGCGCCAGCCTTCTCTCGACGCGACATGGAGCAACGGTTTGAGCGAATCGGAGGTGAGACGGTCGTCTATCGCCAAAACGCCAGCGACTCCGCCAGCGACAACGCCGTCTTCAAGTTGCTCGACGCGAACAAGAATGGAGTGGTGGATGCGGCCGAGATGCAGGACTCCGTCGATCTGTTGCTCGCGAAGGATGCGGATGACGACGAATGCGTGACGCTCGACGAGTTCGCGCCACAGCCGACAACGACTGCCGAACAACAGGCCAAGATGATGAATCAGCCTCGTCCGACTTCCGCGACGGTCGCCGAATTGCTGCGCGACACGAACCAAACGTTGCTCCCGCAGCAACTCTTGTTGAAGTACGACAAGGACCGCAATCGCAAGCTCTCGACCGACGAACTCTGCTGGTCGAAGGAGCGGGTCGCGACGTGCGATACCGACAAGGATGGGCAGCTCAATCTGAAGGAACTCGGCGGTTTGCAGAAGTCACCGGTGGATATCGAACTGGCGGTCGATGTCATCCGGAAGGAGGGCCAGCCGATGCTGCGGACGCTCGCGTCGTCGGGCAATCGAACCGATGACGATCGTGTTCAAGACCTCGCGACGATCAGTCTGCCGACCGCCGTCGTCACGTTCTAGTCGCGCGAGGTCGATCCGTTCGAGGCGTCGATGACGATCGCCCTGCGAACGTTCAATGAACTCGACGCGGACAAGAACGGCTATCTCGACCGTGACGAGACGATGCTTCGCGAACGATTCGGCCGCGGTCTGTTCGACCAGATCGACGCCGATGGCGACGGCAAAATTTTCGGTGAGGAGATGAAGGAGTTCATCCGCGCTCGCGGCGAACCGGTCGCGACGACGTGCCAGATTACGGTCTTCGACGACGGCGCGGGATTCTTCTCGACGCTCGACTCAAACGGCGACCGCCGCATCTCGATGCGCGAGATGCGGTATGCCGACAAGACGCTCGCCAAAATGGAACGCGATGACAAACCGGGGCTCGGCGAAAACGAACCGGCCAAACGGTATCGCATCGAGTTCGTGCGCGGCGTCTTCAATCCGTTCGGCAATCCGGAACGCTTGGCAAACAATCCTCGAATGCCTCAAGCCGTGGTCGAGACCGTTCTTCGTCGTCGCGACGCAGAACCCGATCGAGATGGAGGGCACCTACCCGCTGCCGGAAGCGCAGCTCGACCGCTTCATGTTCAACTTGAAGATCAAGTACCCGTCGGTGGACGAAGAGGTGCTGATCATCAAGGGCACGACCAGTACCGTGACCGCCACCGCCGACGCGGTCCTGCACGCCGAGGAAGTTCTGCGTTTGCAAGAGTTGGTTCGCGGCGCCCCTGTCGCCGACAGCGTGGTCCGTTACGCAGCGCGGCTGGTCGCAGCGACTCGGCCTTCGTTAGCCGGAAAAGACACCGGCGCGAAATCGCTGGACGCGATCCACAAATACATTTCCTACGGAGCCAGCCCGCGAGCGTCGCAGTTCCTGGTCCTCGGCTCGAAGGCGCGAGCGATCCTGGCCGGTAAGTACCACGTCGATTTTGACGACATCAAAGCGGTCGCTCATCCGGTGCTACGGCATCGGCTGGTGCTCAACTTCCACGCGCGAGCCGACAACGTGGACGCCGACGTGCTGGTCAATCGCCTGCTCGAAGCGGTGCCGACCGAGATGAAGTGAAACCCCTGATTGGTTCAACGAAGGAAGCTTTGCCATGCGCCGCTTATTTTTGATCGCCGCGATCGTCACCGCCATTTTGGGGCAGCTATCCGCTCAGAAGGTGTTCGCACTCGCTACCGATGAGATCGGGAATGCGCCGATGAGCGAGCTCAACTACACCAACTGGAATGGGATTGTGACGCTGGTGAACGACAAGGCTCGCGTTTACCAAGTTTGGGTGAATGGGAACGAGAGCTTCTACTACAAGGGGACGACCAAGCCGTTGAACGCCGCCTTGGCCGCGTTCGCCAAAGTGGAGGTGAAGAACCACGTTGTCGTGCTGCGTCCCGGGCCGGTCGAGCGGCGTGCGATCCGCGACAAGACACTGATCCAATTCAATTGGGAACTGCACGTCATCGGCGGCATCGCCGCCGAGCGAGCGACGACATCGAGGATCTGGAATGGCAGAAAGATCCTGTGCTGACGATCTACATCGGCGGCGACATCGACTTGGACAAACTGGAAATCCCCAAAGGCGTGACCTTGCGCGCCGCACCGGGCCAAAGCGACGAGGCCAAAAAGGATGAGGCCACCCGGAAGAAGATCGGGGCGTTCGTGAAACAACGAACGAGCGAAGCGAAGAAATGATCTCGATCTGCGGATTGGGTGATTGCACAACACAATTGAGATCTCACCGTGACCTCCAAAACCCTCGTCGATCCCGCCTTCTTCAGCCGCCTCGACAATCTCGAGTTGCGGGCGTGCGGGATCGTCGAAGGATTTTTACACGGTCTGCATCGCAGTCCGTTCGTTGGGTTCAGCGTCGAGTTCGCGTCGCATCGCGAGTACGCACAGGGAGACGATCTGCGGCATGTGAATTGGAAGCTGTATGCTCGCACGAAGCGGCTCTATGTGAAGGAGTTCGATGCCGAGACCAACATGAATCTGCACCTGCTGGTCGATATCAGCGGGTCGATGGAGTGTGCGAATACGGGACGCAGCAAGCTGTCGTACGCGACGACGTTGGCGGCGGCGTTGGCTCACTTGGCGCTGAAGCAGCATGACGCGGTTGGCATCACGTTGTTCGCCGATGAAGTCGTCGCTCACCTCGATCCGCGAGCCAAGCCGCATCAGTTGGACGAAATCCTGGCGATGATCTCGACCACAAAGGCTCGGCCGAAATCGGATGCCTCGCGGGCGCTGCATCAGGCGGCGGAACTGTGCAAGCATCGCGGGATGGTCGTGGTCCTCAGCGACTTCTTCGACGACATGGGAGCG
>JAYVDI010000049.1:0-31763 GCA_043749505.1 Schlesneria sp.
GCGGCGGACAGTCCGGCGAGGATTCGCAGTTGCACATCTTGTTCGAGGTACTCGAACACCTGGACTCGTTGCGGACCACGCAGGAGCCGAAAGCCCGCCAGATCCTCCGCATCCGTCAATTCGTCAAAGAGTGCCGCCACATCGGCCGGAACCCAGCGATCGAGAGTCTCACGCAGCGTGACCTCGTCCTGTCCCTCGATGAGTTCGCGGATTTCCGGGTAGAGCAACTTCTGAAGCATGAGCCACGGTTCCGAAATGATTTAGGACTTGTCGAACAACTTGGACACTGAGCGTGAGCGGTTGATGTCACCGATTTATTTGAGCGGGCAATGACGCTTCAAGATGAGCTTGTGAGTTACTCCGCCGATGGTCTGCATTGCAACCGTGACTTCCCATGCGTCTTGCCCGTAGGGAATCAAGAGTTCGGTCGTGATTTCGGGGCCGAGATCTTTGTCGCCGTCAAACCAATGTTCACCCAGTGAGCCCACTCGCTTGTATGAGAGAACTTTGCAATCGAAATCATCCACGACATGTTCCTTGGTGGGAATCCTCGATAATTGTCGAACCTGCTGAGAGCGTAGCCATTAGGCAGAGGAAAAAATAACCCCGCACGGAGCAGTGCGTAATAGCGGCAGGTGAGTCTCACGAAGAGATGCTCATGGATGCTCTGAACGGCAGGGTTGCCGGGTCACGCGCCCCCTAGTTTGGGAAATTGATCTCCGCCTCCGTGACTTCGCCCAAAGCGGCTCCAGCCACGGTCACACTTTGCTCTGAGGGATGTTGAGCGTGGTTTGCGGGGAAAGCCAAATCGAAAAGCACGGCCATTCCGAAGGACGGTGTGGCCGTGGCACTCGAGGTGGAGGCTTTGTTCGGCGCGGGTCTCCCGACCCCGCCGAACAAAGCCGAAGGGGATCTTTGACGAACGAAAGCTTGCGACGAAACATCAGAGGCGATTGTCGCTTCTCACGACCGAATCACTGGCTCGTTCGTGGACCGTGGCCGCGCGTTCGGTAATCACCTGCACGGCGATCCGGGTCTCCTGCAAGAGCAGGACCGAGCCGTAGACCAGTGAGCCGACGGCCACCATACCGACTCCGACACCCGTCACTTCCAAGGCGCGGACGGTGGTGTGCATTCCGATCGGAACCAGGACGGCTCCCAGCAGAGCAACCAGAGCTGCGGACGAGAAGCCGCCCAGAGCCACGTAGAAGCTCCGCAAGGCTTGCAACAGGAGCAGCGTCCGCTTTTCGGATGCGGTTAGATCTCGCAGACGACGCTGGGCATTGGCCGATGTGAAATCGGTGGCCTCTTCCAGTTGTTTGGAAATCTCTCGCGCCCGGTCCACCGCTCGCGCCAGGCGATTGCTGGTACTCATGATCAGTACCGACGCCGCGTTGGTGAGAATCGACGGGGCCACGATCAGTGACAGAACGGCGAACGGATTGGGGTCCATGCAAGTTTCCTATGGGATGTCGCGGTTCTACCAGAGCACGTTGTGGTGAACAAACGGTCAGAAGCGGCGAAGTGCATCCCGCAGATGAATCCTGTCGTGGGAACCTCGTTGAGGATTAAGGAGCGGGGCCACAATCACTTCCCGAAGTGAAGCAGGCTGCTATCAGCCGTAGGGCGCTAGCCTCGGTTCAGATGACACAAACCACGGCGAGCGCCCTGCGGCTCATCGGAAAGAAAGGGATATGATTGCGACCCGTTCCCAAGTCGGCGACGGCGATCGGAAGACCCTGCCTGGGATCAAGGAAATAGCACGAACCCGGCAACAACAATCGTGTCTCGCCGTGGCGAGAGAGTCGATCGCATGGTGGTCTTCAATTCAGGTCACAATCTTCCGCTTGTTGCTGGAATCCGTTTCCACTAAATGAGGATGCGCGCTCCCCTTGATGAATCTTGAAACTGTCTCTGCACGGAGTTGATTGCGATGCGAGTCTGGCCAGGACGGCCCATGCCATTGGGAGCTACTTGGGATGGCAAGGGTGTCAATTTCGCTCTGTTCTCGGAACATGCGACGCAGGTTGACCTGTGTTTCTTCGATTCGACCAAGGCTGTACGTGAGTCACATCGCGTTCCGTTGCCCGAGCAGACCGACCGAGTGTGGCATGGGTTCTGTCCCGACGTGCGGCCCGGTCAGCTTTATGGATTTCGAGTCCACGGTCCCTATGAGCCTCATCGCGGACACCGGTTCAATGCGAACAAGGTGCTGCTCGACCCCTACGCAAAGGGGATCGGGCGCGACTTGAGCTGGACCGACGAAGCCTTCGGCTACAAGGTTGGCGACGCGGCAACTGATCTCAGTTTTGATGAGCGTGACAATGCGGCGACGGCACCGCTGGCGGCGGTCATCAATCCGTCGTTTCGTTGGCTGGGAGACGCGCCGCCGCGCACGCCGTGGCACAAGACGCTGATCTACGAGATGCACGTGAAGGGCTTCTCGTTCAAGAGTCCGTGGGTGCCGAAGGAGCATCGCGGGACGTATGCCGGGCTGGCGGATGAAGGTTCGTTGCGGCATCTCCGTTCGCTGGGAGTGACGGCCATCGAACTGCTTCCCGTCCATCATCACGTTGACGAGCGATTCGTGACCGAACGCGGGCTGACAAATTATTGGGGCTACAACTCGCTGGGCTTTTTTGCTCCCGATCTTCGCTTGGCCGCAGATCGCGAACCGCAGACTTCGGTCAACGAGTTCAAGCGGATGGTGCGAACACTGCACCGACACGGGTTCGAGGTGATCCTGGATGTCGTCTACAACCATACGTGCGAGGGGAACCATCTCGGCCCGACGCTGTCGCTCAAGGGAGTTGACAATGCCTCGTACTACCGCCTGATGCCGGGAGATGCGCGGCACTATCACGATGTGACCGGCTGCGGCAACTCGCTGAACATGCAGTCGCCGCGAGTGCTGCAACTCGTGACCGACAGTCTGCGGTACTGGGTGAGCGAGATGCACGTCGATGGGTTCCGCTTCGATCTCGCCACGACACTCGGCCGCGAATCGCTCGAATTCGACCGGTTTGGTGGGTTCCTCGACATCCTGCATCAAGACCCGATTCTCTCGCAGGTGAAGCTGATCGCCGAGCCGTGGGATGTCGGGCACAACGGCTATCAGGTCGGCAACTTTCCGGTGCAGTGGACCGAATGGAACGGCAAGTACCGCGATTGCATCCGGCGTTTCTGGCGCGGCGACGGTCACACAGCTCCCGAATTCGCCACGCGCTTGTGTGGCAGCAGCGATCTCTACAAGCACAACGGTCGCCGGCCGTATGCCAGCATCAACTTCGTGACCTCACACGACGGCTTCTGCCTGCATGATCTCGTCAGCTACGACCACAAGCACAACGAGGCGAATGGCGAACAGAACCGCGACGGCGACGATCACAACATCAGTGGGAATTGCGGAGCCGAAGGCCCGACTCCCGACGCGGCGATTCGCGAACTGCGGATGCGACAGAAACGAAACTTCATCGCCACGCTGCTCTTCTCGCAGGGAGTCGCGATGTTGCGCGGCGGCGATGAGATGAGCCAGTCGCAGGGAGGCAACAACAACGCGTACTGCCAGGACAGTCCGGTGAGTTGGCTGCGCTGGCGGCTGACGGCGGAAGAGGACGAGTTTTTGGAGTTCGTCCGCCGTGCGATTCGCGTCTGGCAAGAGCAGCCCGTACTGCAACGCCGCAAGTTTTTCACGGGCGGTGCGCATCCCGGAGAAACCGGTCGCGACGTGATCTGGCTCACGCCGCTGGGAATCGAGATGACCGAGCAGGACTGGAACAAGCACTACACGCGCTGCCTCGGCATGCGGATCGAAGGCCAGATGGTGGACGAGTTCGATGAGCGCGGCCGCCGTATCACGGGAGACACGCTGCTGATTTTATTCAACGCTCACAGCGACCAGATCGCGTTCCGCCTGCCACCGCATGTGACAAACGAAACGTGGGAACCGCTGCTCGACACGGCCGTTGATTCCAACGTGAAGAGCTTCGATTCCGGAGAGATCTACCCGCTGCAAGGAAAGTCGCTGGCGGTGCTCAAACTGAGTAAGGTCCGCAAGTCGCTCTGGAAGTGAGCGGTGGCAAGAAACATAGTCCCGAAAAGTGTGGCTGGGATCGGCGTTTCGCCGCCCCCGGATTTGGACCGGTTTCAACTCCGCTGGGGGCCACGAAGCGTGGACCCCAGCCACACTCGCACTGTCTGCTCGCAATGGACCCCGGCTGCATCAGTTGGCGGCCTTCTTCTTGCGGTTCTTCTTCTTCTTCTTCTTCGCGTTATCGGAGTTGCCCGCATTCACGTTTGGTCCCCACGTTGGTTCAACCAACTCAGCGTTCCACTTTTTCCAGGCTGCGTCGAGTTCCTTGAACTTGTCGGGCTGCTGCTTCGCGAGGTCGGTTGATTCACCGATGTCTTTCGACAGGTCGTACAGTTCGGCTCCTTGAGACTGTCGGTGATTGACGAGTTTCCAGTTTCCCATGCGAACCGCCGTCTGCTGACCGAAGCGCCAGTAGAGCGTTTCATGCGGCGCGGCCTTGTTGTCACCCATCAAATAGGGGAGCAGGTTGACTCCGTCGAGCTTCGTGTCCGTCACGGCAGGGACTCCCGCCACCGCAAGTGCCGTCGGCAGGATGTCGAGTTGAATCACAGGCTGCTCGTACACGACGCCTTTCGGCAGCTTGGCCTTCCACTGCACGAAGAAGGGGACGCGGATTCCGCCTTCCAACGTCTGCGCTTTATTACCACGCAGCGTTCCATTGTCAGAGCCGTTCGCGGGCGGGCCGCCGTTGTCCGAGAAGTAGAAGATCAGCGTGTTGTCCGCAGTCTTGGTCTCATCGAGTTTGGCCAACACCGCGCCGACGGCATCGTCCATCGCCGAAGTCATTGCGGCGTAGGTGCGCCGTCGCTCGTTCGTGATCGAGGCGAAACGATCGAGATACTTCGCGGTCGCGTGCATCGGCGTATGCACCGAATTGAACGGCAAATACAGGAAGAACGGCTGCGAGTGGTGCCGGTCGATAAACGCGACCGCCTCCCGCGCAAAGTCGTCCGTCAGATATGAAACCTTGTCCACCGGTTCGGTCCCGCGCAGCACGGCATCGCGTCCGGTTCCCACTTCCAAGTATGAGTGCGCTCCGCCGAGGAACCCAAAGTACTCATCGAACCCGCGCTGCATCGGATGGAACTTCGGGGCCGAGCCGAGATGCCACTTGCCGACCATCCCTGTCGCGTACCCCGCCGCTTTGAGTCTGTTGGCGAGAGTCTTCTCATTCAGAGCCAGGCCAAGATCGCCCGAAGCATTGGCTCCACCCGGATTGAACTCGTGACCAAACCGCTGCTGGTAACGCCCCGTCAGCAAGCCCGCTCGCGTCGGACTGCAATACGGCCCGGAGACATAGCCATTGGAACACCTCACGCCTTGCTTGGCGATCGAGTCAATGTGCGGCGTCAGGATGTCCTTACCGCCTTGAATGCCAAGGTCGGCATAGCCCTGATCGTCAGCGACGATCACGATAATGTTCGGCTTCAATGACTCCGCACCCTGCGCCAGCGAGGCAATTCCAAACGCGATCAGACAACCGACTCGAAGAATTGGCATTGGCCTGACTCCAGAAAAAATACTTGATGATCCCGCAGCGGTCTTTTGAATCCGACACGGTTATACGAATTGGTCCGGCAACTTTGAGAAGAACGCGACCAGCAGGAACGTGGCAAAGGGTCCGAACAACAGCGACAGCAGAAACCAGTTGAATCCACTGCGGTTCTTGCCTTGAGCCAGTCCCGCGTTCACCAAGGCCAGTGTTCCCCAGCCTACTGCAAATGTCTGACGCTCTTGAATGCCCATGTTGTCCCTCTTCGTTTGAGTGGCTTGAGTGCGCCATCACTCGGCCGAGTACATCGGAACTCCATTTCGCTTTCAAGTCACGTCATGGGTGGTAACCCTGTCGCTCCGCGACAGGAAGCGCGAACGCCCGAGTGGCGTTTGCCGTTGATTCGAGGGAACACCGACAGATTGATATCCCTTAGTTGATCGCGCCTGCTGTCGCGGAGCGACGGGGCTACCTTCTCAGAAACAATTGCCCCGCTGCTCCGTAGAGTTTCGTTGAGGAACCACCCGCGAGCGACTACACCCGGTTCTACCGGCCCACTTTTCGGTTCATCCATTCCGTTACCGATGTAACCGGTCTTGCGAAACTGATGTTCCTTCGCTCACTTCGCGCCCGTTGGTCAAAGTCGCGATACTTCCGGTCGTGTGACAGGATGGACGGTGCCTCGACAATGGGCGGACACGATGTCTGGAATACTCGGCTGGATCAGTGACGAGTTGCGTGAGTGGGAAGCGGAGGGACTCTTTCGTCGCCGTCGCTGCATTCAACCGCGCGGTGACGGTGGGTGTGAGATCGACGGTCGTCGCGTCCTCAACTTCGCCTCGAATGACTATCTCAACTTGGCTGGCGATCCGCGCGTGATCGCAGCGGCGGCAGCGGTGCTGCCCGAGTCGGGAGTCGGCTCGCGAGCGAGTGCCCTCGTCTGCGGTCGCAGCCACTGGCATGAGCGGCTGGAGCAACGTCTCGCCGAATTTGAAGGCCAACCTGCGGCGATCCTCTTTCCGACAGGAATGGCTGCCAACGTGGGGACCGTGGCCGCATTGGCCGGTCCCGGCGATGTGGTTCTTTGCGATCGACTGAATCATGCGAGTCTCGTGGATGGATGTCGATTGTCCCGCGCGACACTGCGCGTCTACCGGCACGACGACTTGTCGGTTGTCTCGCGCGAGCTTCGCCAGGCCACCACAGCGAAACGCCGTTGGATCGTGACCGACGCCGTCTTCAGCATGGACGGCGACCTCGCTCCGCTCCGCGAATTGTGCGACTTGGCTCAGCAATTCGATGCCGCCTTGATTGTGGATGAAGCTCACGGCACCGGCGTCTTCGGGGCGCGAGGCCGCGGCGCGGCGGAAGAGCTTGGTGTCGAGGGTCGCATCGACGTGCGTGTCGGCACGCTGAGCAAAGCGGTCGGTGTACTCGGTGGCTTTGTCGCCGGATCGAATGAGTTGATCGACTTTCTCTGGAACCGCGCCCGCTCGCAGGTCTACTCCACGGCGCTGCCGCCGGCTCTGTGCGCGGCCGCCATCGCCGCGCTCGACATTATTACTGCGGAGCCGCAACGTCGCGCACGTCTTCACGCCGCCGCAACCGGGTTCCGTCAATTGCTGTTGGCAACGGGAATTGAACCGTCGCCGAACTCAGTCGGACCGATCGTGCCCATCGCCTTGAAAGACCCGCACGCCGCCGTTCGTGTGGCGCACCACTTGGAAGACCAAGGCTTTCTCGTCGGAGCCATTCGTCCGCCAACCGTCCCGCGTGGTACGTCGCGACTGCGCATCGTGGTGACAACGGCTCACAGCGACGATGATTTGAAACGGCTGGCCGCGGCCGTCTCTGAAGCCATTTCACCTGATCTGGGCCTAGTCAAAAGCTAGACATTGCCAGGATGCAGCCTCGCAACGGGCCAATTACAATCGGCCTCTGGTCGCACGTACATCAATCGTGATTCGTGCCATCAATCCGGTGCATTCTCGTCACGACAACTACTTTTGGGAGTTCGCCATGTCCCGCGATTCCAATTCACCCACTCCCCAATCGCCGAAGCTGCCGCCGTGGTTGGTCATGGTGTTGGTTCTGGGATTCCTTGGATTCGCTTGGTATCGAAATCAGCAACCGCACGATGCCACTGAACGGGAGCGTGTTCTCGCGCGGCAAGAGAAGAACGAGCAGTCGGCCTCTTCACCAGCGCAGGCACCGTCGGGCAAAACGACTTCCAAGGACGAATCGAGTGACGAGCCGGTCGTCCCTCAAGTGATGCCCGAGAAGCTGCCTTCCACCACGGCGGCCGCTCCTTCCAAAACGACGGTGCCTGAGAAGCCTCGCGCAACGACCGATCGCACTCCCGCTCCCACGCGAGCTGGTCCAAGTTCAACGTCGCCGACTCAACCGACGAACGATCCTAGGCGAGACACGCCGAAAACTGTCTCTATCGAGAAGCCGTTTACGACGACGGCTCAGCTTGAAAACCAGACGATTCGTGACTTCGGTCGTGTCGTTTTCAAAGGGACGATCGACCTGCAACCGACGCTCGACCGGATCGCGCGCGGCGAGCGGAACACGCATCGCAACGACGGTTCCACGTTCGGCAATCGCGAGCGCCAATTGCCTCAAAAACCGCAGGGTTATTACACCGAGTACGTTCACCCGACGAAGGGCATCAACGGCCCCGGTCCCCAGCGCGTGATCTTCGGCAAGAGCGGCGATATCTGGTACACGTCCGACCATTACGAGACGTTTAAGAAGATCAAATGACCCATTCGGTGAGCGAACTGAACCGCGTCGTTTCACGGTTTCCCGTGTAAGGTCGTGGGCGCAGTTTTACTGACAACGACATCCCCGAGAATTCTGCCGCCATGTCTGATTCACCTTGTCCCGTCGGCTTCCAATTTGTTGACGCCCCGGCTTTGCATTCGGATCCCGATGCGCGCGTCGTCCGAGTTCCGGCCGGTCTGCTGCGCAAGCGTGATCTGTTGATGGTCCTCGCACGCGGCCTGGATTTTCCCGGTCACTTTGGTTGGAACTGGGATGCTCTCGAAGAATGTCTCCGCGATCTCGCGTGGATCGAGCACCCCCGCCGCATCGTGTTGGTCCACGAGGCTCTGCCGTTCCAACCTGACTGGGACAACCGGGCAACCTACTTGAGCATCCTTAAAGAGGCCGTCGCCGCTTGGGGACCAAATCAACCGCACGAACTGATCGTGGTTTTCCCCGAGCGATGCCGTGATGAAGTTTTGGCTCTCCGCCATTCGTGTTGATTTTTGTGGGGGCAGGCGAGCCGCCTGCCCCACACGAAAAAAGCGGAGAGCAGGAATAACTGTCGTGGCGGATGCTGCCAACGTCGGTTCGGATGCGGGCAGCATCCGCCACGGTCACTTCGGTTCGGTCGCTTCTGCCGGCTTGAGTCGCAGGTCTTGCAGAGACGCGTACAGCACGATGTTCGTGGCGAGCTTGACCGCGTCTTCGGGCAGATAGCCTTCGCAGTTTCCCGCCGCCTGTCGTTCGAGGGCACAACTGATGTCGTACTTGCTGTAGATCACGGCGAGGCGACCGTCGATTTCGATCCCTTCCAGCAGCGGATCGACCTCACGCACGTTCATGGATGACGCGGCCGTCTCGCCCACGGACTCTTGCATCCGGCGGCGGAGCTTGCGGGTGTCGTGGCCGTACTTCTCGGTGAACAGCTCGTGGCTGACGGCGATCCGCTCGAACTTCTTGTCGGGGAAGACGGCCTGCATGAACTCACGGAACGATTTGTCGAACGGCTTCGCGCCGCAGCAGGAGTCCGCAAACAGGACGCCGCCACGGTCGAGGTACTCGCGCAGTTGTTTCTTCTCATCGTTGTTCATGGCGAAACGATTGCGACCGTGCATGTAGAGGATCGGATGCTGAAAGACGTTGGGATCGGCAAAGGTCAGCTCACGCGACTTGGTTGAGGCCGCGAGGCCTGCCGTTTCGTTCAGCGCGACGAGCAGATTACGCAACGCGCGCGGGGCGGCGTTCCAAGCTCCGTCGTGCTTGATCTGCGCGATCTGGAGCAGCCCTCGTTCGACGTTGTCGAGGTCGGCCGCTTCGGCCACTTTCTTCGGGGCGTCGGTCTTGTCGGGCGGTTCTCGTCCGGTGGCGTAGGCCATCACGTTCACACCGATCTGCGTCGCGCGGAGAATCTTCGCCGTGAGCTGCACGTTTCGTTTGGGCGGGTCTTGCCTCGCCAAGTAATCCCACAGGCAACCGAGGTCTTCGGGCGAATAGATCACGGTCGTGCGGCAACCGAAGTCCACTCCGAACAGCGGCACGCTATCCGAGTGCAGCAAGTGTTCACTGCGATAGACCGAGTGATCGGGCGTGAGCGGTTTCAGCTCCCCTTCGCCCGGTGGGAGAATTTGAGTCAGCACTTCGCGCAGACCGGCTTCAAACTCGGTCGCTTGACATGTGGGTGTGGCGAAAATGAAGCCGCCCTCTTGCAGATACTCTTTGAGCAGCTTGAGTTCTTCCGGAGCGAACTTCGGTCGATCCTTGCCGGTGATGAACAGGACGGGAGCCTGCAATAGCGAGTTCACTCCATCGGTTTTTACGGCCCGCGCGAGGTCCACTTCCTGCGAGGTGAGTAGTTTCGGCCATTTCGGTCGCCCGCTGATGTGTTCGGTCAGGTTGCGGATGTCACGGCGATGGCGGTTCCAATCGTCTCCGACGACTTCAAGTGGCTTCTGCGGATCGCGCGGCCCGTACTTCAATTTGTTGACGAGAACCGGCGCGAGGCCCTTCGACAGGAATAACAACGAGTAGCTCGTCGCGATGACGGGGTGAGACTCACCGTGGCCCGCTCCATCCCAGCGACCAATCACCGCGTTTTGCATTTTGACGAGGTACGCGGCTCCTTCGCGGTACCAATCGTGTTCGCCAAAGAACCTCTGACCGCTGAGTCGCCCTGCCCGCTCGATGCCGTAGAGAAAGTACAAGACGTTGCCGTGAGGGCTGCCAACGTTGTTGCCAGGATTGAAGTGACGCGCCAGCCAATCCAAGCCCTTCTCCAATTCGGGGTTCGGCTCGGCCTGGTTACAACAGGGAGGAGTTCCGTCCGGCGCGACCCCCTGATCGGTGCGCAGCATCTGTTCGCAAATCGCCAATGAGGAGACTCCCGCCACCGTCATGCTGCCGTAGCTGCCCCCCGCACCTTTCGCGCTGGTGTAGGCCCAGCCTCCATCGCCGTTCTGGCCGCGAACCCAATAGTCACGGTTCCTCGTCCAAGTTTCGCGACTCACGATGGCTCCCGCTTCAACCGCTTCTCTCAAGCCGAGAATGGCGAACTGAGTGTTGCTACTGTCACCGCCGATGAAGCCGCCACCACCGCCGAGTTCATAACCCCACGCGCCGGAGTTCGTCTGTGTGACTTGGCCCCCTTCAAGGCGCTGGGCGAGCTGACTGATCCGCAGGCGATCAGTGGCTCCGTCTTTCGCAGCAGCCAGCGCCATGATCGCGAGTGCGACTTGATAGGTTTCCGGGCCGCCGTGCGAATCGTTCTCACGCAGGAACTTCAGGCCGCGCTTCACGGGCGGGTCTTGCGGAGTCATCCCCGAGTTAATCAACGCCAGCAAGGCAATCGCCGTCGTGCCGACTTGCTGGCCTTCACTGCCGTTTGACCAAGCGCCGCTCGCCTCCTGCTGACTGGCGAGAAACTTCTTACCCCGCTCAATCGCCTCTTTGACCGCCGCTCCCGACAGATCGGCTGCATTGGCGCGCCGTGGCCCATTGCCCAGCAGCAACGCCACGATCAACAAGCCCGAGAGAACAATCCGCGTGCATCGAATCATGGCATTCCTTTGGATGTTCTTGAGACCTCACGCGGCAGTTGATGAGAAATCCCAGCGGGGCTGGCGTAAGCCCCCCGGTTCTTGGGCGTAAGCCCTCTTTTGAAGAACCGGGGGGGCTTACGCCGCCCCGCTCGGAAGCAACTCACATTGGGCCGCGAGCGGCATAGACGGACTCAGCACCCACCCGTCCGTGTGAGGCAACCTGCCCATCCGCCAGCGCTGCCGATACAGTACCGCCGTTTTGATGGTAACGTCGGCTGGCAACTCGGCCCAGCCGACTTCCAACAACCCCAGAACCTAAGAACGGACGGACGAGGCGTCCATCCTGCGACTCATCTCCCCAACAACCTTGAGGAACAAACATGGCAACGCATCCCTTGGCGGGAAAGTTGGCTCCTGCCGAAATGCTGATCGACACGGATCGACTGATCGAGCAGTACTTCACGCAGCAACCCGACCCGAACAATGTCGCTCAGCAGGTCAGCTTCGGGACAAGCGGGCATCGCGGTACTTCGACGAACGCGACGTTCACGGAAGCTCACATCGGCGCGATCACTCAGGCGTTGGTTGAGTACCGTCAGGCTCACCAGATCAGCGGGCCGTTGTTCTTGGGCAAGGACACACACGCGCTGTCCGCTCCGGCCGAGCGAACGGCTCTGGAAGTCCTCGCGGCGAACGGTGTCGAGACAATCGTGCAGAACGGCAACGGGTTCACGCCGACACCAACGATCTCGCACGTGATCCTCACGTACAACAAGGGACGACGCGATCAACTCGCCGATGGGATCGTCATCACGCCGTCACACAATCCGCCAGCCGACGGCGGCTTCAAATACAACTCCACGAACGGAGGCCCCGCCGACACCGACATCACCGGCTGGGTGCAGAACCGCGCGAACGAACTGCTGAAAAGTCGCAATTCGGGCGTCCGCCGCGTCTCCTCCGAGGCCGCCCTCCGTGCCCCGACGACGTTTCATCGCGACTTCGCCCGTGCCTACATCGACGACTTGAAGTCGGTCGTCGATTTGGACGCGATCAAATCGGCGGGGCTGAGATTGGGAGTCGATCCGCTCGGTGGTGCCGGTGTCGGGTACTGGCAGCCGATCGCCGAGACGTATGGCCTGAACATCACCGTCGTGAACGACAAGGTCGATCCGCAGTTCCGTTTCATGACGCTCGACCACGACGGCAAGATTCGGATGGACTGCTCCAGCCCCTTCGCGATGGCGAGTCTCGTGCAACTGAAGGATCAGTACGACCTGTCGTTCGGCAATGATCCCGACACGGACCGACACGGCATCGTCACGAAGTCGGTGGGGTTGATGAACCCGAACCATTATCTGGCCGTCGCGATTCAGTACCTGTTCTCGAACCGACCGAACTGGTCCGCGACCGCCGCCGTCGGCAAGACGTGTGTCAGCAGTAGCATGATCGACGCCGTGGCCGCGTCGCTCGGTCGCACGCTGTACGAAGTGCCGGTCGGGTTCAAGTGGTTCGTTGAGGGGCTATTTTCGGGAACGCTCGGCTTCGGTGGTGAAGAAAGTGCCGGTGCCAGCTTCTTGCGCTGTAACGGCCAAGTCTGGTCCACCGACAAGGACGGCATCATCCTCGCGCTGCTCGCGGCCGAGATCACCGCCAAAACAGGACGCGATCCCGGCCAACACTATCAAGGCTTGGTCGAGCAGTTCGGCGAGCGGCATTACGTCCGCATCGATCAGCCGATCTCTCTCGCCGAGAAAGCGGCGTTCAAGAACCTCACTCCCGCCGCGATCACCTCCACCACGCTCGCTGGTGACGCGATCACCGCCAAACTCAGCGAGGCTCCCGGCAATCACAAGGCCATCGGCGGAGTAAAAGTCACTACGACGCACGGCTGGTTCGCAGCGAGACCTTCGGGAACCGAAGCGATCTACAAACTGTACGCCGAGAGTTTTCGAGATCCCGCTCACCTCAACTCTCTCGTCACCGAAGCCCGCAGTCTCGTGACGCAGGCTCTGGCCGGAGCGTAGTCGGCTGGCGATGGAACTTCGAAGCCGAAACAAGATGAAGCGGCGGAACCACGGATCACACTGATTTCACGGATAGCACAGATTAGACAATGACCGGATGAGGCGAAGGCCAAGAACTCACTTCTCTACTTACTCTTCTCCTGTCTCTTTATCCGTCTCATCTGTGAAACCGGTGCCATCCGTGGTCAGGCTTTTTCGACTCACCGCCATTCGTGTTGATTTCTGTGTCCAGTGAGCCGCAAGGCTCACGAGTTCGTTTTCAAAACGGATGGCAGAGAGCCTCTTTTTCTTCACCTGTGCGTGGACCGTCAACCTGCCGTGGTAAGGCAGGCAGGATGTTCCGTGGATGCCCGACGAATCGACCTCAGCGGTTAGGAGAACTCGAACAGAAACACCAAAACTTCAGGTTGCTGGCCGATAACAAATCGGCGAGTCGCTCGCCGCCACGCACTGCGAAAGGGAGGTCGTCATGGATCGTCGCCACTTCTGTTTGAGTTTGTTGAGTTCTGGCGTCGCCTTGAATTGTTCGGCAAAGTTGGCCGAAGCGGCTCCTCCCTTTGCAGCACCTCCCGCACAGAAGATTCGCTGGAACTATAGTCTGAAGGCGGCACACAAGATCGCGATCGAGCAGGACAAGCCGCTCCTGATCGTCTTCGGCGCGAGTTGGTGTACGTTCTGTCATAAGTTGGAGCGTGAGACGCTCGGCGACAAACGAATTACGGCGCTCGTCGAGCGAGACTTCATTCCCGTCCATCTCGACTTCGACCGCGACGCCAAGATCGCGAAGATTTTGGAAGTGGAACGACTCCCCTGCACGGTCATTCTCAGTCCTCAAGCCGATCTCTTGGTGAAGCACGAAGGCTATGCCAAGTTCACGGAATACAACCAGTCCCTGCAGACGGCCTTGGAGAAACAGGCGGAGATTCAGCAGGTCCACGCGACGGACACCTCCCGCTGACCTTGCGCGAGTTTGGGAGTACTCACCCGGCTTCGTGGGCATCAATGTCTCTAGCCGTGTCACCCGCGTTGCTTTGAGGACGTGTGTTGCAGAAAGCCCGTTCAAACGCCATAGTTCGCCCGCTGTCCGGCGGCTGACTGGGCGTGGTTTCACGCGGTCGGTTCGCATCCAAGCCGATACCTCGTGGACCCCAGAACGTTCATGGCCAAACAACCTCCTTCCGCTTCCAAAAACAAAGATGACGATTCGTGGGGCAAGCTTGCCTCCGATCTGCTGGGCATTCAGTTCGGAGGGGCGGACGACGATTTCGACCTTCCCGATGATGAGCCGCCCGCAGCCAAGTCAATCCCAGTGGAAGTGACTCCCGCTTCTGTTGCTGCTTTGGTGTCGAAGAGTCGTGTCGCCGAACAAGCCCCTGAGCCGGACCTTTCTTTTCCAGAGGAAGATCTCTCGTTTCCAGAAGACGATGACGTATCGGTTCCGGAGAAGAAGACCATTGCTGCTGAGCGACGCCCAGAACGGCGCGAAGTCGCGGCCGAACAAGGTTCTGGCGACGAGCCGGTTCGTGATCGTGAGCCTGCCAAACGAGCACGCGAAGACGGTGACCGAGACATTTGGGACGCACTCGAAAGTTGGAACTTCGACGAACCGAACAAGCCGCCAGTAGCACGTTCACAATCCGATGCGCCTGCGGCTCGTGGTGGAAGCCGTCCTGGTCGGGCGGACGGCGGTCCACGGCGTGATCGCGACGGGGGACGTGAACGACCGCGTGATCGCGATCAAGAGGCACCGCGCCGTGAGGCACCTCCCCGTGATCAGGCTCCGCGTGCCGAGCAGCCTCCTCGCGAGAGAGCGCCGCGCGATGAAGTCGCCGCACGACCGGCGTCGGCGCGCCGCGATGAAGCTGTTCCGGCCGATGATGCTCCGGCTCAAGGGAGATCGGATCGAGGTCCGCGACGCCGAAGCGAGTCGCGCGGCGATGCTCCCCGATCGGAAGAGCGACCTCCCCGGAAGGCTCCCGCTGAAGAAACTCGCCCGCCGCGATCACTACCTGTTCAATCGGCATCCGTTGGTTCCGACGATGGATTCGCATCAGGCTTGGATGAAGAACCAAAGCCACGCCGCAGTCCCGCACCTTCTGTCAGGTCAGAGGCCCCCGCCCGAAAGCCCGCACCTGCCGTGCGGCAGCCTGATCCAGTCGGTGACGAAGATGTGTTTGCTTCCGACTTGTTCCAAGAATTCGTGGAAGATGACGACGACGACGATGGTGATGAGGCCGCTGGAGCAGAAACCAACTCGTCTGAAGAATCGAGTGACGAAGATCGTCGCCGTCCCCGCCGCCGCCGCCGCCGCCGTGGTGGACGCGGTCGTCGCACGGAAGCCGAAGTGGCCGCCGATGGTGCTACAGAATCGAATAACGCGGACGACGACGAAGAAGACATGCTTGGCTTCGGAGGCGAAGACGATTCGCAGGCTGATGAAGAGGAGGCCGCTGACTCGCATCCCGCCAGTTCGGATGACGAGGACGACGATGAGAGCGAGGAGGGTGGAGAAAAGCGACGCCCACGTCGTCGTCGGCGTCGCAGTCGCAAGCGCCCGGACGACCAATCCTCACCGGTCGTTGCGTCCGTTGGTGATGAGCGGGCTGGCGAAGAAGACGAAGAAGACGAAGATGCGGACGATGGTGAAGACGCTGTTGCTGGTAACAGTGGCGGCGGGCGGCCAGTTCGTCCTGCTGTCGCTAGTGTCGATGAGGAGCCGCTCGCTCCCGTGAACTACGAGGGAATCCCCACATGGGAGGAAGCGATCTCGTACCTCATTCGCACTCGTGGTCCCGAGCCGCGCGGTCGTGGAAACAGTGGCTCTCGAGGACGCGGTGGTGCTCATCAACGACGGTAGTTCGATGACAGACATCGCACAGGTTCCGTCGGCACTCGGCTTGGAGCAGGTGTCAGGTGTTCACAGTGCTGCCAGGGTTCAGCCGTTAATCGGAACCGAGTCACCGCGTCAAGGTGACCGGACGTGTCGGCTCGTAACATTGGGTTGCAAGGTCAACCAATACGAGACGCAACTCGTTCTCGAAGCTTTGGAGCGAAATGGATTCCGCGAAGCGACCGACGAAGAGTCGGCGGACCTTTGTGTCGTGAACACCTGTACCGTCACTTCAAATGGGGACTCACGATCGCGGCAGGTGATCCGTCAATTGGCGAAGCACAACCCCGGCACGCGCACTCTCGTCATGGGTTGCTACGCCACGCGCGATCCCGCCGCCGTCAGTAAACTCCCGTCGGTGTTCGAGGTCGTCACTGATAAGCGCGAGTTGCCCGACATCCTCGCGCGGCACGGCATCGTCGATATGCCAACCGGGATTAGTCGGTTTGAGGGTCGAAAGCGAGCGTACGTCAAAGTGCAGGACGGCTGCATTTTGAAGTGTTCGTACTGCATCATCCCGCAGGTTCGCCCCGGCCTGCGGAGTCGTTCGCCCGAAGAGATCGAAGCCGAAGTGCGACGGCTGATCGACAATGGTTATCGCGAGATCATCCTCACGGGCATTCACGTCGGACATTATGGAGTGGATACCTCGCGAGGCCGATCAGGATTGCCACCGTTTCGGTTGTGGCACCTCTTCCGCAAGCTCGATCGCATTCCGGGGCCATGGCGGATGCGACTGTCGAGTATCGAAGCTGCTGAGATCGACGAAGAGTTCATCTCAGCAGCCGCAGATTGCGAGCACCTTTGTCCCCAGTTTCATCCCGCTCTGCAAAGTGGTTCCAACAGCGTGTTGCAACGGATGCGGAGGCGGTACACGGTCGAGCGGTTTCTCGACAAACTCGACCGCCTGCGTGAGCGGCTCGACAACCCCGCCTTCACTACGGACGTGATCGTCGGGTTTCCGGGCGAGACAGATGATGAGTTCCATCAAACGTTGGAGGCTTGCCGTCGAGCAGCATTCCTGAAGATCCACATCTTTCCGTTCAGTGCCCGGCGCGAAACACCTGCTGCGACGCTGCCCGATCAAGTTCATGGAACCGTGCGTGCCGAACGAATCCGAACATTGGAACGACTGGAACGCGATCTCGCCCATCAGTACCATGCTTCGCTGATTGGGCGAGAGTTGGAAGTAATGGTCGAAGGCGAGTGCCCCGCACGTGCCGGTTGGGTTCACGGAACAGATCGGCGGTATGTTCCGATTGAGATTCCAGGCGGACCTGACGACGTGGGGCAGATGATCTTGGGGCGTGCCACTCGAGCCACCCAGCACTTTCTTGAAGCCGAGCGGGAGATGGGTCATGGCTGCACTCAGTGAATTTAAGCCGGTGTACTTCACGATTAGCGAAGACGGGGCCGTCGTCGTGCTCCACATCACCCGAGCGAGCTTGTCCGAAGAGGACAACATCGAACATCTCGGTCAGGAACTGACGATGCTCGTCGATCAGTTCGGTTGCCGCCTGCTGGTCATCAACTTTGAGATCGTCACGCTGATCACGAGCGCCGCGTTGGGCAAGTTCATCGCCCTGCATCGCAACCTCCATCGCCGCGAAGGACGACTGGCGCTGTGCGGGGTGACCGACATGATGGCTGACGTGCTGAGTGCGACGAAGCTCGACGAGTACTTCCGGTTGACGAACACCGTTGATGAAGCCGTCGCGATGCTCGCATCGGGAACGGTTGGCGAAGCGCCGAAAAATGCGGGGTAATGCTTTGCCGCGTCTTGATTTTGGGGTTCCACAAATCAGCCGGAACGCGCTAGCGTCCGGTTCTCACCGTGGGCTAGCGCCCGGCGGCTGATGGGTTCAACTCAAATTCTTAGCAGTGGCAGGGCAGTAGTTACTCGAAGCGTGAGTGTGGAACGAACCTGACTCACTCGCTTTGAAAGTTCTCAAGATGGCGCGTTTTTTCGTTGGCAACTTCGATTTCGAGCATCGCCTAGCCGATTCCCGACGACAGATTTCGACGAAATTGGAGCGGATTAACGCCGAATTGTCTTCGTCGTGGTTGTCCATCGCCGAGGACGGCGACTTCGTCTGGACGCCACAACCGCTCGAATCAACTTTCTTCGAGCATGCCGTCGAAAATGGTTTGCCGCGTGTGAATCCAGTTCTCTCATTCGACGATGTGCCGCGCGGTATTGAATGCCTCCCTTGGGGGTGGACCAACGACGTGAGGCGACTCTGCGACGTACGGGGTTGGCAGCGCAACGATTCTCCTGACGCTGCCGTTCGCATTGGAAACTCGCGCCGGTTCTCAGCCGGCCTGGAACGCGAGTGGAAAGTCGGACTCGATGGCGCAAGCGAGGTCTCCTCCGTGACAGAGTTCGCTGACAGACTCGCTGTGCTTGGGCCAGCCGCCCATTGGGTGGTGAAGGCTGAGTTTGGGATGTCTGGCCGCGAACGAATTCTCGGTTTCGGCGACCCCACGCCAACGGACCTCAATTGGGTCGCCAAACGAATCGCAGCGGATGGCGTGGTCTTTCTCGAACCGTGGGTCGAGCGTCTCGATGAAGTCGGTATTCAGATCGCAGTCCCGCAAACAGGACTGCCGCAACTCATCGGTCTTGTGCCAATGCTTGTGGACAAACGAGGTCAGTACGCGGGAAGTTGGTTCGCCTCACCCGATCACGATGAATCGACATGGAAGCCTGCGGTTCAGGTCGCGCTCGACGCAGCGCAACGCCTGCAAGAGACAGGTTACACCGGGCCGCTCGGTATCGACGCGATGCGATATCGCGCTGCCGATGGAACATCCCGACTACGGCCGCTGCAAGATATCAACGCCCGTTGGACGATGGGCCGACTGAGCTTGGGATGGCGGCGGCTATTGGCTTCAAGTGAAGCCCACGGCTGCTGGCAGCACTCCTCTCGTGAATCACTCGACTACATTGAACGCGGCTTCACACGAGTCGTTCGCACTTCGTCCGACCTGGTCGGCGGTACGGGGGCACACCATCGTTCGTACGTGATGATTCGATAGCCTTGTCTGCTCGCGGCGAGGAAAGCTATCCTCGCCCGCCGTTCCAACCGTCAAATTCATGAGGAGATTCCCGGTGCCAACCTACGACTATCACTGTGAACAGAATGCACGCACTGTCACCGTTCAGCATGGCATGAAAGACTCGATCCAAACATGGGGTGAACTTTGCCAACGAGCGGGACTCGATCCGAATAACACGCCTGCCACCGCTCCGGTCGAAAGAATCATCTCCGGTGGCATTGCGCTTCCTATCGCCAGTGCCTCCCCCGCGCTGCCGATGGCTGGCTGCTGCGGTCACCCGTCAAGTTGTGGGCATGGCCACTGAGGTTATACCTCGCACGGCCCAAGCGGAGAGTTTGGCGAGCCGCCTGCCGTAAGGCTGCGGGTTCTTGATTGTCGTAGGAGACCCGTGGCCTAACGGCGGCTGTGCTCACCTTCATTCGACATGCGTGATGAGGAGTGGGGGTTGTGGAACAGCCGGAGTGTCCCAACTGTGTGAGTTGCGGCCATGATCACGGCCGCAACGTCAGCGTGATTCGCCGTACGTCCATGACTGATTTGCCGGGGATCTCCAAGGCACGCAGAGTCAGCGTTCCCGTTCCTTGCTCCAATGCGATCTCACCGAGCTTCAGCGGGCGGAACTCTTTCATCTGAGATTCGCCGTGCGGGCGAGGCAGCGTGTCTTGGTTCGTGTAGAGCGGCGGGTTCCAACCCGGAGTGACTTGCCCGGTGAGGCGGCTGTCACGGAAGGCCAGTTCCACGCGCGAGCCAGCGTCCTGCTCGGGGCAGGTGTAGTCGATGATCACCTCGTACCGGCCGGTCGTGTGGACATCGAGCAGCCAGACCATGCTGTCCTCCGGAGAAGTCCAGTTCACAAAGTAGGAGCAGTTCGGCGCGGGACTGCTGCGCTTCACGGTGCCTCGCGGTTCCCCATCGCGTGCAGGAAGCATTGTGATCGGGAACTCGCGATAGCCGACGGGGATGGGACGGGGATCGACCGCGTTGCCCGCCACAGCTTTCTTCAGCCCCTGAAGGTTGGGAGCCGTGACTGAGGCCGTCGAGCGACCTGCATTCAACATCTCCTGCCGCCATGCCGCCACAGCCGCTTGCAATCGAGCGGTGATCTCCGGCTCGCGTTCCGTAATCGGCGTCGTTTGTTCGGAATCGGTCCCCATATCGAACAGCCATCCTTGGTCGTCGAGTCGGTGCTGCTGAGTCCGCACGCTGACTCGCCCCGCCCACGTTGAGAAGATCATTCGGTCGGGCCAGTCGGTTGGCTGCTTGAGGAGTAGCTCCGAGAGGTCTCGCCCATCGAGCGGCTTGTCACCCACGCGCGGCACTTCGGCCAGCGCGAGCAGCGTCGGCAGCAGGTCGATCGCCCCGGCGATTTGCGCCACCGTGTGATTGGCTGGCAATCGAGCCGGCCACCGCAGGAAGCACGCTGAACGAACGCCCCCTTCGTTCGTTGTTCCTTTGAGTCCCTTCATGCCGCCATTCCAACGCGCGCTGTTCGGGCCGTTGTCCGAGAAGTAGAGGACGATCGTGTTGTCGGTCAGCTTCAGGGCCTCGAGCTTCGCCAAGACGCGGCCGACGTTGGCATCTTGGTTCTCGATCATCGCCAGCGCACAACGAGTCTCGTCGAGAATCTCCTTGTCGGCGTCGGTGGCTCGTTGAGTGATCGGCTTGTTCTTGAATCGCTGCCAGTCTCGCTCGGGCGCGGCCCACGGCGAATGGGGTGTGGTGAACGGCACATAGCAGACAAACGGCTTCGCCGCGTTGCGGTCGATGAAGTTGAGTGCCTTGTCCGTGCAGAGGTCCACGATGTAGCCCGGTTCGCGCACCATCCGACCGTTCTGTTCGAGGGGCGGATCGAAGTACTCGCCCCAATGCCCCGAACTGTGCCCGTAGTACTCGTCGAACCCGCGTGCCATCGGGTGGTAAGGCCACTGGCTGCCGTTGTGCCACTTGCCGAACGCTCCCGTCGCATAGCCCGCCGCGTGAAAAGCGTCGGCGACGGTGCGTTCATCCAAATCGAGCCGTTCCAGTCCGGTGGAAACTCCGCGCACGCCGCCGCGCGGATGATAGCGTCCGGTCAAAAATTCAGCCCGCGTCGGAGCACAGACGGGACACACGAAGAACCGGTCGAGCGTCACGCCGCCGCGTGCGATCGAGTCGATATGCGGCGTGCTGACCTGCGTGTTGCCGTTTCGGCTGTAGTCGCCCCACCCGGCGTCATCCGCCAGAAAAACAACGACGTTGGGGCGTGAGGCCGCTGCACAGAGTTGGTACTGAAGAACTGACACGATGATGGTCAACGCCGGCCATAGGCGGCGAGACAATTCCCGCGAGGCGCGATGAGTCCACGAATGGTGATACAGGGGGGACGGCTTCATTCTCGGTCTACTCCTTCTTTTTGTACCTCGCACGGCCACGAGTGAGATGTTCGGGGCGAGCCGTGTGACGTAAGAACTCGTCCAAAAAAATGTCGTCTTTCGCGGAGCGAAAGGCGACAAACAGCGGAGTTGTTCTTGGACAGCTTCTAAGGCCACGGGTTTCTGCGACACGATCAAGAACCCGCAGCCTGACGGCATGCGGCTCGCCAATCTTTCATACTCGGATCGAGAAAGTTATCGCGAGACGCCTTTTCTTTCATCTGCATTGCGATCCATCGCCCGAGAACCGGTCGGCTCGACGCGAGCCTTCGGCCGGTGACTCGTCCCACAGTGAGCTGGCGTGGCCGATATGTTGGACGAGACTGGGGGTGGGGAACCAGATCGGAACTTCGTGAATGTCTGCCCAGTAGCCGATGACGACATCAATCCCGGCAGGCGATCCGGGAGTGAGGCAGCCTGTTGATCCGATGGTTTGAGACCAGCGATGCTCGAAAACTTGAGGATCGGTGACAAACCGTTTGGCGAGTTCGCGCGGGAAGACAAAGGCCAACGCGCCCCAGACCCATTTTTCCGGCAGGATCGACCAGCCTGTGGATCGCCTCGCCGTGTAGGTTGATGATCCGTAAAGAGAGACGAGACACTGTCGCGATCCCGGCCAGAGGAGTTGTTCCAGATAACTTTTCAGCTCGGGACGGGCATCAAACACCGCATCGTCTTGGACGACGAGATAGGCGTCCGCGTACGGCTGGCGGAGCAAGAGTTCCGCCAAGGCAAGCCAGTAATTGGACCACGCTCCGACTGATGTTTCGCGCACGATGGTCGTCACGCCGGTGAGTTCTCGCGGCGGCGCGACCGGTCCATCGACGAACAGGAACACCGAGTCCCATCCCGCAGCACGCAGGCTTTGCAAGCAGGGTTCCAACGTCGGCTGTCGGCGTGGAGCCGTGGTGATTCCGACGGCCCACGATTGGACGCGACTGCCGCAACGGTGACTCGGTGGCGGAACGGTGGCTGCCAGCGGCTCGCGCGCTGCTTGAAGTGAAACCGCGATGTCGGCAGCGGTCGAGCGACGTTCTTCATCGAACAAGAGGTCTCGCAGCGCGGAATTCAGCAGTTGACCTGCACGAGCCGCATCGCAGCCTGGCACGCCGCCTCGCGATTGAATCTCGCCCGCCAGCTCCGCCAGCAACGAAGCGGTCACCGGATTCTGTCGTTCCCTGGTGGGAGGGAACGACAGACAACACGCTTCGCAGACCTCTCGGCCCACTGGTCGAACAAGTTTTGAAGCAATGCTGGCGACTTCGCACATCAAGCCGCAGCGCGCCGATTCCGGGGTGCCCTCGCGAACCACGTCGATGCGATACGGACAGTTCTCAACGGTTCGTGCGGGCAGCCACGGCATGTTCGAGGACTCGCAGGGGTGTTCATCGTGGAGGGCATCGTTTAACCGCGTGGGCAACGCCCCGCGCGTCGATGGGGAAACCAACTTCAACATTGCTAGACGCGCGGGGCGTTGCCCACGCGGTTAAACGAAATCGTTATCGGAACAACTGTTCGCTGAGGATGGCTTTGGCACGGGACCACGAGTGCTGCCCTTCCACGAAGCGGCGTGCGGATCGGCTGGCTGCGGTGAGATCGGTGCCGAGCAGCAGCCGCAGCGTCGCAGCCAAGTCCGTTGGCGAAACGACGTGCGACGAGATCGGGTCCGAACCGAAGACACGCACTTGCTCGACATGAGTGGCTCGCACCGTTCGCAGAGGTTGGAACTCGTTCATGGGAGCGGCCTCCGTTGTGACGAGCGGCATCCCGGCCGCTTGGCACTCCAACAACTGCAAGCCGATCCCCTCCCAAGTGCTGGGTTGAACGCACACGTCTCCCTCGTCGTAAAGGCCGGTTGAGTCCGCAGGAGTGGGGCGGCGATGCACATTCGGGGGCAGCGGTGGCAGGTCGTCGGTCTGCGAGTACCAAATGAAAGGCACATCGGGCAGCAGACGCGCGGCCTCGGCTACCAGTTCGGCTCCTTTGCGGTGATAGCCTGTTTCCGTTCCATCCGCGCGAGTCCCGCGTCCGCCGCCGGTCCCATTGATGAAGAGGAACTGTTCGCATGTGCGCCGTTGCCGAAACGCAAATCGGTTGGCATCAATCGGCCACGGAAGTTCGACCACGTCCCAACAGAAGCCATGACGACGCTTCCAATCGCTCAGCCGGTCAAACGTGAATCGCGTCGGACACAGCATCACATCGACGTAATTCAGCCAGTCGAGCTGCGGGTGCAGCCACTCCCACATCGGGATGCAGGCGACGCGCACGTATCGTTCGCGCGCGTGCTGAGCCAAGCGTTCGAGATAGGGCAGCTCGGCGAACAGAACCCAGTCGAGTCCTCGTAACCAGTCATGCAAATGTCGTGCATCGAGCTGCGCCGGAGCGATATCCGTGCGGCAGACACGCAACGGTTCGAGCGACGGAAAGCGGGGGTGCTGTGGAGCCAGCCAGCGTTCGATGGGGTAATGCGTCGCGAGTTCCCGGTTGACGTAACCCAAGCCACTCGCCGTGTTCCAACCGACCAAGCCGACGCGCCCCGGCTGTCGCTTCGGGCGTTGCCAATTCGCAATGTGGCGCACATGCGGGATCGCGTGAGCCTGTTCGATCTCATCAAAGGAATGACCCGCAGCCGAAGTCTCGCCACGATGCTGCAACAGCGATGGCGTGTGATACGCGATGCCGTGACCGGTTCGAGTCGCCCATTCGCCAATGGCCGCATCGGACCCGTGACGCCTCGATTGGCGATGCAGCCACACGTGGTGATCGCTCAAGAATGCCAGCAACACGTCCCGGCGAAAAATGAAGCCCTGTGCTCCAAACGTGCGGAACATTCCTCGCCGCGCGACATGCCAACCCGTGGCCGTTCCCGATTGCTCCTTCATTGTGAAGAGCGACACCAGCCCCTGACCGCTTGGCCACAGCTCGCCGTCGCACCACGCGCGTAAGCCCTCTGCGACCGAGATGTCGTCTTGAAAGAGGGCGAAGGCTTCGGCTTGTGGCTGCGACAAATACAGCGCACTGAGCGCGGTGACTGTATTGCCGAAAACACCCAAGGCGCGTCCCTGTCGAGTGACCGCCAGATGCTGAAACCCGCTGGGAATCTCAGCGCCGGGCTCAGCAAAGAGTTGAACGTCGGCGAATCCGGCACGCTTCAAGTCGAGCAGAGTGGCCTCGAGCGTCGGGCGTTTTCGTGGCGCAGTCAGCACTCCCATGGCCCAGATGATCGTCCGAGCTGAGACGCTGGGCTTGTATGCCGAGTCGGGGACGATGCAACTCAACTGCTCGATGGCTTCGCGAGAGAGGGCCTGCCGTCGCTCGTCCGACCAATCCGCGACTCGAATGGTCTGCGACAATTGTTCGAGCATCAGCGAAGCCATCACCGGCAAGAGTGGCGATTCAGGCGCGACATCGTCCAGCGATACGGACTGATGGCAGCAGGCCACGCAAGCCTCAATCGCGATCCAGCAACGTTTCGTCGTTGGCAACTCACAGCGTTGGCGCAGAACTTCGCAGTGAACGTGATCGGCTGAAGGAGCGCTGTCGCTGACGACGCGATGAGGGCATTGATCTGGCAAACGCGGCATGTCGAGCCTCAGGATTTCGGCACGCTCGAAGTTCGCACACGTTCACCGGTGAAGGCTCCTTGAATTTGGGGAGGATCGCCGGCAACGTGGCCTGGCTCACAGCAATCGTGTTCCAACGTCCAAATTCCGTTCCCCCAGGCCCACACACAGAAACCGGTGGGCGGAGCGGTCAGGCAGCGGCTCGAAAAGTCTCGGAGTACGATGCGGCTCGATGACGACATGGCCCCCCACACAAACTGTCGCCGGAGCATCGTAATGACCTGCGCAAGCTGCATTGAGATGTAGCAACCCACTGCCACGGTGGCCAACTGAGCCAGCATCTGCACGATTTCCAAGTTTTTCATGACGTTCACTTTAAGGTGAATACAACTGATTCAAAATCACACTTCATTACGGGAGGAGCGGCCCCGTTCGAGCCACTCGAAAACCATTGATACTCAACCGCTCATCAAATCTGGCGTTGACTCGTTTCGCGATCCGCAATTCGCGACCGTGATAGCGATAGGCAATTCCTCGAACAACCCGTTCCGCACGATCCGACACGGGTTGATCTGCTTGACCAACCAAGCTGCTCCCGGCGACTTCGGGATACTCACTCCAGTCGGAATGACACCACTCGCCCACGTTTCCCAAGACATCGAACAAACCGAACGGGTTCGGGCGGAAGGCCCCGACGGGTGTCAGCGTTTCACGAGCGTAGCACACGTAATCGTGAGCGAACTCCTCTGATTCACCGAAAAACCGCGACGTGATTGTGCCCGCGCGGGCGGCGAATTCCCACTCAGTTTCTGTCAACAGGCGATAGCCCGTGCGAGTCAGAACATCGCCGGGAAGAGTCATTCCCGGTTTGATCTCGGCATCAGGTGGATAGACCATCTGGTCTTCTGGAATCCCTTCCTGCTCACTCAGCCAGCGGCAGTATGCGACCGCCTGGTGCCACGTCACCATGTTCATGGGGCACTCTCGTGACGGACTGACCGGCCCCGCGAAATTGATGGTGGTACGAAACCGTTTGAACTCGGTAATTGTCACTTCGTGTGACGACACCCAAAACGGTCTTGGCACTTTACGCCGATGCTGCGTTTCTTCTTTCTCGCGTCCCAGTTCTCCGGAGGGCGACCCCATCAGGAACTCCTCGGGTTGAATGCGAACGAAGACTTGACCCTGGCCGTTGCGGACCCACGTCGTGGAATCCGTGGGCAGCAGTGCGATCCTGCGGCCGCTGACAATTGAAGCTTCCTTTGGTGGCCAAGCCGCGCGACGACGCAGAACCCACTCCGCCGCCGCACGTTCGCTGGCATCGGCGCAGGTGGTCGCCAATGTCGTCAGTTCGGCAAGCAATTCGTTCTGACGATTCAGCTCACGCGGCCACGCGGCGTCGAGCATCATCACGAGTGCCTGCCTCACCGATCCCTCCGTTTGGCGAGCGCGTTCACGGACGAGTTCGTCGGCCGAGACGCCGTACTTCGGTAGGCGGTCGATCAGCCAGCTTCGCAAACGCGGATCGGGCGTCGCGGCCAGAGCCGACCACGTTTCGGTCGCCTCCCCCAATCGAATGAGGCTCAAGATCGCCATCCCTTTGCGACGAACAGCCGCCCCCGTTTCGGAAGCGATCCCCTCGATTCGAACCTCGTCCACGATCATACGAAACATCCGACTCGACTTGTCACGCTGCGCCGCCAAGGACGCGAACAGTGCCGCGTACTGCTGAGGATTCGCGACCATGACCAGAGGGACGAGACGCTCCAAATCACCGCCGCCCCACTCCGCCAGCACGTTCGCGGCGAGCAGGCGTTCCGATTCCGACAACGTAGTCTCTTGGAATCGCTGCCCGAGCGCATCAACCAATCGGGCACGCGCCGGTCGCAACAACGCGATCCAGTGACTGACGATCAGGGAGTTTTCACCGATGAGGCCGCGTGACGTTGTCTCGGCGATTTTTCCCCATCGCTCCTCGTGAGGATCCAGCTGCGCGAGCAGACACGCGACTCGAAGTTGCTGCGATGAGGGTGGCATCACGGCCACGGCCTCCCACAAGCGGGGGGCAAGTTCGGCCGACCAGCGCTTCAACTGCGAGACGACGGCGACGATGTGTTGTGGTTCGCGGCTCGTGATGTCATCCGCCAACGATGCCGCCGCCGATTTGTCGATTCGCGCCAGTGCCATGCGCGCGTGCCAGCGTTCGGAGGTGGGCGTGGTTTGTTGATCCACGATCGCACGCAACCGTGGCGCCCAGCGGTTTGAGTCCTTCGGCAGCGCTTCGATCAACGGTTCGAGACGATCCACATCGGCCGTGAGCAGTTGCTCGACCTGCGCGTCGAGCCGCTGTTCCGCATCCGCCGCTTGAATGGCGTTTCGAAACTGTACGCCTGCGAATGCCACTGCGAACACCACCACGGCCACCAGCGCGCTGCGCCGCACATGAATGCGCGTCGCGGCGGCAAGCATCGTTCGCTGAGTCCCCGTCAGCTCGCGTCCGGGGAGCAGCAACCGAATCTGCAACCATTCGATCCATGACGGAAGCTGCCGCTTCTCGTGTGTCTCCGCCCAGATCGCCGCACGCCGTTCGAGCAGTGTGCGCGTGCGGCCTCGCAACGTCGCCTGCTGCTGACGCTCGAACCAAACTCGCAACGCCGCAACCAAATAATCGTGAGTCAGTTGATACGACCGCACAGCCACCCCGCGTCCGCCCGATTGCTCGACGAGGCTTGAGTCCGCAGTGGAATTCGCTTGGACGATGGCTGTTTGAGACGAACCGGTCTGATCGAGAGCAACCGGTTCCTTCAAATCGGTAGGCGTGATCAACCGCAGCTCTCCGTCGAGTACTCGCAGGACTTCCGCAAATTGTTCGGGTTGCTCTGCGTAGCCCGAAAGCAAACTCAACTCCGGCTCGGAACGGTGCCGCCCCTTCAGCAACGAACCTGGTTCCGGCAACAGTCCACGCAACACTTCGCTGGCCGCTCGACGCAACAGGCAATAGCGCGGATTGGTCGATTCGTGGCCAAAGCATTCTTCGAGGAACGCCACGCCGACACCCTCCGCGCCGCCGATCTGCTTCAACGACGCGGCCGTCCACGGCTTCGACCGCATCATTTCCGCGAACAACGCCAACCGCACCGGCACGACTCGGCCTTGCTCCGCCAAGCCTGCGACCGCTTGATTGAGGAACTCCGACTGGTCGAAATCCAGCTCACCCGGCGGAAGTTGATCGTGTGCCCGACCAAACGCCGTCAGCACGCGCCGCGCATGGGCTTCGTCGAACAGGTCGATCGTGGCGTAGTTGCGTCCCTCAATCAGCGGGACTTCCAAGGCCTGCAGAAACCGCACGGCCGCCATGCCGAAATCGTCGCGCACGAGCAACAACACCTGCAATCGATCGCCGTCACACTGACGCAACGCCTTAACCAATTCCTGTGACGGCTCCGGCGAGTTGGCGTGCAACCATTGCTCGAACTGATCGAACACAACCAGCACTTTGCCGTCCTCCGCCAGTCCGTCGCCGAGGCGCAGTTGATAGAACAGTTCCGGCAACGTGGCATTTCGTGTTTGCGGCAAGAGGCGTTGAACAGCTCGCCGCAGACGCTGTTCGGTGTCGGTGGCCGTGGCTTCGACGAACACGGTCTGCACGCGCGGGTCGAGTCGCGGCAACAACCCGGCCCGCACGAACGACGACTTGCCACAGCCACTGGGACCATACAACAGTCCCACGGAAAAACTCCGGTCGGCATCGCGGGATTCGATGTGCTGCTTCCATTGTCGCAACGACGCCGGCAGGCCATCGCGATCGCAGGGACCGGGCAACAGGCTCAAGAAGAAGTCGGCATCGGCTTCGTCAAACGAACGCAAGCCACGCGGAACGACCAGCGTTTCGGAGACTGCGGCCTGATTGCCAGGCGAGCCAACACTGCCGAGCATGCCCGCTCGTGAAGTCGTGGCTTCGGTGCCCGGCCGCTCAAGTCGCTCAGGAACAATGATTGACTCCGCCGGCGCGATCATCGAACGGGAACTCTCGCACCAAGCTTCCAATTCCTCCGCCAAATTGAGCGCTGTGGGAAACCGGTCGCTCATCCGCTTGGACAGACAACGGAGACAGATCCGTTCCAGTTCGCGATGGACGGAGGCGTCAATTTGGCGCGGCGGCTTCGGGTCGTGTGATTGAATCTCGTCGAACAGCCCGGCCGACTTCGCACTTGCGAACGGGGGACGGCGCGTCAGCGCGATGTACAGCATCACGCCGATCGCCCACACATCGGTCCGACCGTCCAACCGATGCGTTTCACCACGCACCTGCTCCGGCGACATGTATTGCGGCGTTCCGGCGACGCTCTTCGCCATCGAGGCAAATTCACGCTCAATCACAGCCAATCCAAAATCAGTCACCACCGGCCGGCCGTCGGCATTCATGATGACATTCGACGGTTTCAGATCGCGGTGGACCAAGCCTCGCATGTGGGCGTAATGAATGGCTGCGGTCACGGGAATCAGCAACTCGACCGCGCGGCTCGGCGATAATTGCGGGTCGCGCCAAATGTCCGCGAGACTCTGCCCGCTGAGGTATTCGAGCACGATGAAAACCGGCTCTGTTTCGGTGTGAACGTCGTACACCGAAACCAATCCCGGATGATGAAACTGCGCCGCCAATCGCGCCTCGCGCAGAAACGCCTCCCGCACGACGGGATCACTCAACTGCTCCTGCTTCGGCACCTTGATCGCCACTTGACGATTCAAGTCCGGATCGACGGCCAGATAAACGGTACCGAAACCGCCTCGGCCCAAATACCGCTCGACGCAGTATCGCCCCAGTTGCCTGTACTCAAGTGGCTCGGACTCATCTGGAAACGAAAGAATGTGTCCAGAATTGGAAGGCGAACTACCACCGATGCGCGTGATCGTCTGATCACTCGACATTCCGTTTTCATTTACCACAGAGACATCGCCGACGGCCGCGAGATCGTGAGGTTCATCCTGTTCACGCTTCGCGGAACTCATCGAACACGCCCTTCGTCAATGTGGCCACGATTCCGGAACAAAAAATGAGGCGGTTGGAAATGAGAACCTGTCTCGCGAAAGGCGGCAAACCGCGAAGTTATTCATCGACAGGCACTTAGTCACGAGAATCAACCTAACCGAACGCGCCAAGCGACAACAGTGATCATCACCCGCTGGAGAGAAGTCCAGTTTGAGGAACGGCCGGACTTCGTTTGAGCCGCTCAGTTTGTTATTGAAGGACGTGTCGGACAAAAGTCGAAATCCAATGAGTTCAGGCCGTAGTCTGGACCACCCCTTGGTCCGGACGAAGTCGCGAGTTTATGTTGATTGGGTTGCTCTCATTCGCGGTGTCTCGTCCGGACCAAGGGGTCCAGACTACGACTTCGGCTTTTGTCGGTCACGTCTTGAATCGTCTCGCAGGCGAATCGGCGGTGGCATCAGTACGACTGGAAACACGGAGGCAAACATGAACGTCTATGGAATCATTCCCGCGCGGCTGCAATCGACGCGACTGCCTCGCAAGCTCCTCTTGGCGGAAACCGGTCGCACGGTCATCGAGTACACATGGCGAGCGGCTACAAAAGCGACGAGCCTCAAACAGGTCATCGTCGCCGCAGACAGTGACGAGTTCGTACGAGTCGTCGCCGCATTTGGTGGCCGTTGCGAATTGACGGGCGAGCATCCGAGCGGCACCGACCGGATTGCCGAGGTCGCGCGGCGTTGCTGCCCCGACGGCGATGTTTTCGTCAACATTCAAGGCGATGAGCCGGAGATCGACCCCGTCAACATTGATGCGGTGGTGAAGGCTCTCGTTGATTGTCCGGACGCGCAAATGGCGACGCTCGCCACACCGATGACCAGCCTCGAACAAGTGAATGCGTCGTCGTGCGTGAAGGTGATCGTCGCCGGTGACGGGCGAGCACTCTATTTCAGTCGCGCGGCCATCCCGTTCTGTCGCGACCGCGATCCGAGCGAAGTTCTGGTGAGTGACCACCCGTGGCTGCTGCATCTGGGGATCTATGCCTATCGAGCAGAATTCCTGCACCAACTGACCCGACTTCCGACTTCACGGCTCGAACAATTCGAGAAGCTCGAACAACTGCGAGCGTTGGAATCGGGAGCACGCATCCAAGTTGCCATCGTTGAACACCACTCGGTTGGCATCGATACGCCCGAGGACTATGCTCGGTTCGTTGAGAGACAGCGATCAATGTAGCCCTCATCACTCCGCGTGATGACAGCCGCTAACAGCTTGGGGTCGGGCGTTCACAGTTCAACATTGGCCGACCGAACGTGGTGGGAGATCGGAAGTGGTTCGGTCGGCCAATTTTGAAATGTGAACGCCCGACCCCAATCTGTTAGCGGCTGTCATCACGCGGAGTGATGAGGGCTACATTGATCGCTGTC
>JAYVDI010000050.1:0-3766 GCA_043749505.1 Schlesneria sp.
CGGCAACCGGCTATCTCGCGATCTCGCGGCGGTTCGGCTTCGACTCGGAGAACTATCACCACCTGACGATTCAGGACACGATCGACAATCTGGGGCAAGCGGTGCTCGGCCTGAGTCTCGGTTGCGCGCGGTGTCACGATCACAAGTTCGATCCGGTCTCGATGAACGACTACTACGCGCTGTACGGCATCTTCGACAGCAGCCGCTACTCGTTCCCCGGTTCCGAGCAGAAACAAAAAGTCCGCTCGATGCTGCCGCTGCTGCCGCCGAGTGAATCGCTCCCCAAATGGCGCGAGTTCGACGACCGGGTCGCCTCGATCGCGGCGAGCTTGGAGAAACAGAAGCAGCCCGTTCCGGCCGCCATCCTCCGTTCGCTCCACGATCTTGACGGCGACTTCGAGATGCAGGCTCCCGCGGCGGGAGGGAGCAACGGCGTTCTCGTTCCGCCGTGGCTCTATCAGGGGAAGATCGCGATCACGAATGCGGCACAAAGCCCGTACAAAAACTTCTATCCGCGAGGCAAGGTCGGCGCGAGCATCGCCGCCGGAGCGGGGGAGTACCGGATCGCTCAAGCCCTCTATCCGCGCCGGTCGGCCGACAACAGCGACACGCTGCACGTCAACCTCGACTTCCGCATCGGCGCGCCGGACGCCAATGCGAAGCGACTGCATCGCTTCTGGATCGGAGACATGCCCGCCTCGCCCGCCGTCGAAGTTCTCATGTCGTCCGAGTCCGTTTCACTGCGAAGTGGCGAGACCATCGAAAGCCTCGGCCCGCTGAAGCCGAACCAGTGGCACAACCTGCAACTGACCCTCAATCTGAAGGACCGGACCGTCTCGGGCAAAGTCGGCATGCCGGGGAGCACGACCGAGTTCACAGCGAAACCGTTCACGCCGAGTTGGTCCGGCGCGATCAACCTCGTCGTGTTGGACTCGCTCGGACAGACCGACACGAAACTTCCGTCGATCGAATACGACAACCTTGGTGTGCAGGACGCGCCGATCGCGCCCGTTTCGACCGAACTGCCCGCGCCCGCCGTCGCGGCGGGCGGACTCGATCCCGCCGCGCTCTCGAAGGAATTGGAAGACCTGACCGGCTTCGACGGCGACTTCGAGTTGCAGACGAAAGATGCTCCTCCCGCCAGTCCGTGGGGACCGGGACCGAACAGCGTCGTAAAGTTGTTCGCCAACTCGCAGAGCCCGTTTCTCAACGCCTTCGCACCGGGAGAACTCGGCGTCCACATGCCGAATCGGGGCGAGTACGACGGCTTCGGCCGGACGGTTGCCAACGTGAAACCGAACGAGGACGGACGGCTCTTCGCCAGCTTTGATTTCCGCTGTGCGAGCGAGGACGCGGGAGGGAACGGTTCGTGGCGCTATTACCTCGGGCACGGACCGGGCAACTCGGCGGCGGTCGAACTGTTTTTCAACGGCCACGAATTCTTCCGTCGCAGCGCGGACGCGAAGGAGGCCGTCTGTCCGCTGGTCGTCGGCGAGTGGTATCAGGTCCAACTGACGCTTGATCTGAAGGCGAAGACGTACACCGGACTGCTCGCCGCGAAGAGCGAAGTGAAACCCAAAGAGTTCTCCGGCCAGTTGGCCTCCGGCTGGGACGGCACGATCGACTACACGTTTATCGACAGCTACGGCCACATCGGCGGTGTGCGGCCTTCGCTGGATGCCGACAATTTTGTGATCTCGGCCACCGAATTGCCCTCCTTCGAGGCAGCACCTGTCGAAGCGGTGAAGACGGCTCGCGAGTCGCGGCGCGCCAGGGTCGCGGAACTTCGCCAACAACTCGTGTCACTTCAGGCGAACGCGGAGTTGTCCAAACAGGAACTCAACAAGCTACTGGCTGAGGGACCGTTCGCGATGACCTACGGTATGGCGGAAGGAACGCCTCACAACGTACGAATGCAAATGCGAGGTGAACCCGATCAGCCCGGCGTCGAGATCCCACGCGGCTTCATCAAAGTCCTCGGAGGTGGTCCGCTGGGAGCGGAGACGCCGGGCAGCGGCCGGTTGGAACTTGCCCAGTGGCTGACTCGCCCCGACAACCCGCTGACCGCGCGCGTGATGGTCAATCGGATCTGGCAGTATCACTTCGGACGCGGACTCGTGAAGACACCCAACGACTTCGGCGTCCGCGGGCTGCCGCCGACGCATCCCGAGTTGCTCGATCACCTCGCGATGCAGTTCATCAAGTGCGGCTGGTCGGTGAAGGCGATGCACCGGCTGATGATGCTGAGTACGACGTATCAGCAATCGTCAGTTGTGGGAGAAGGGACGAGAGGGACGGAAAAGACCGAAGGGACTGACCAGTATGTTTCGTTTCCGCGTCGTCGGCTGAGTGCTGAGGAGATTCGCGACGCGATCCTCGTCGTCAGCGGCGAGCTTGATCTGCCCCCCGCACTTGAGCATCCGTTTCCGACGCCGATCAATTGGGGCTACTCGCAGCACGGTCCGTTCAGCGCGATCTACGACCACAACAAGCGGAGCGTCTATCTCATGACGCAGCGTCTCAAGCGGCATCCGTTCCTCGCGCTCTTCGACGGGGCGGACCCGAATGCCACGACCGCCGAACGTCTGGGGACGACCGTGCCAACGCAGGCGCTGTTCTTCCTCAACGATCCGTTCGTCCACACGAAAGCCGAGAAATGGGCAAACCGACTTCAAGCCGCCAGCCCCGATGAGACGCAACGGATCGAACTGGCATGGCTTCGCGCGATCGGACGACCTCCCACCGAGATCGAGCGCGCCGAGGCCACCGAATTCCTCTCGGCCTATCGCACCGAGTTGGCCGCCGCGAAAATGGATAGCATCGAAACTCGCTCGCTCGCCGCCTACCTCCGCACACTGATCAGCAGCAATGAATTCCTCCATGTGGATTGAGTGACATCATGAAACACAAACCTACGTTTGATCCGACTCGACGCGGCATGCTGCGTTCGATGATTGGCGGCTCGATGCTGCTGCCGGGAATCGTGTCGCAGTTGCTGGCCGATGACGCCGCGCCGTCGAATCCGGCCGATCGCCTCGCGCCGAAGGCGACTCATTTTCCGCCGAAGGCGAAGCGCGTCATCTTCCTCTACATGAGCGGTGGCGTGTCGCACATTGACTCGTGGGATCCGAAGCCGAAGCTGTTTGCCGACGCGGGCAAGACGGTCCCGGTCAACGAATTCCAGGGGCGCAAGGGGGACTACAAGATGTTCCTCAAGAAGCCGCAATGGGAGTTCGCGCCGCACGGCCAATCCGGCACGGAAGTCAGCTCGCTCTTCCCGCGCATGGCCGAGTGCGTCGATGACCTGTGCGTGATCCGCTCGATGAAGTCGGATCACACGAACCATTACGAAGCGACGCTCGGCATTCACACCGGCTCGTTCACGTTCGCGCGGCCGAGCATCGGTTCGTGGGTCAGTTACGGGCTGGGCACGGTGAACCGCAACCTGCCATCCTTCGTCGTGATCGCGCCACAGTCGCCCTATGCGGGCGGGCAGGTGTGGGGAAGCGACTTCCTACCGGGGGCTCATCAGGGAACGCTCGTCGTTCCCGGCCCGGAGCCCGTCGCCAACATCCAGCGCCGCGCCGCGAGCAGCCGATTGCAGGAGCTGGAACTCAGCGAGATGGCCCGGCTGAACCAGCGGCATCTCGCGTCGAGGGCCGACGACCCGCTGCTCACCGCGCGGATGAAGTCGTTCGAGACCGCCTTCGGCATGCAGGCCGAGATGCCCGAGGTCTTCGATCTCTCGAAGGAGACCGACGACACG
>JAYVDI010000051.1:0-7124 GCA_043749505.1 Schlesneria sp.
GTCGGCAGGCGGAACTTGAGGGCATCGAAGACGTGCTGGTTCACCGCGTGATCGTCCCAGTTCTGGACGCGACCGCACATCGGGCCATCAAACTCGGTGGCCACGATGTCCACACCCGCCTCGACGAGACGGCGGGCCATCAGGCATTGCTGGCCCCATGGATTGCGACCGTAGCGGTCTCGCAAGGCGTCGGGTTCGAGTGACAGATCGAAGGCCGTTCGCGAGGCGGGGCTGGTCAGCAGGTTGAGAGCCTGTTGATCGAAGCGATCGACCGCGTCCATCACTCCCGACTGATCGACGCTCCGCAGCAGACGGTCGAGGCTGCTTTTCAGCGACGCGCGGGCGTTGAGCACATCGAGTTGCTTCTCATCCGCGAGGCCGACGTTGGGGACGCGGAACTGCGGAGCACTCGGATCGCCCACGACCTTGAACGCCTCGCGCGACGGCCCGAGGTACGTTGGCCCGGCAATCGTGAAGTTGTCGTAGTTATCGACCGGGTTCACGGCGACATAGTTCGGGATGCTCCGCTTCGGATCGGCGAGGAAATGGCTGGCGACGGTCATCCAATCGGGCAGGACGGGCAGCAGCTTGTCCTGCGGGTCGGTGTCTCCCGCCAGGACTTGCAGCGATCCCGCCGGATGCCCGCCGCCGGTGTGAGCCACCGACCGCAGCAGCGCGTACTTGTCCGCGATCTTTGACAGTCGGGGAAGCAGCTCACAAATCTCGATGCCGGGGACGTTGGTCGCGATCGGCTGATAAGGGCCTCGAAAATCGGACGAGGCGAGCGGCTTGCAGTCGAACGTTTCGAGATGACTCGCCCCCCCGCGCAGCCAGACGAGAATCACCGCCGGTCGTTCGCTGGCTGCGGCTTTCGGAGTTGCGTCCTCCGCGCTGGCCTGAAGCCGCAAGATGTCGCTCAGCGTGAGACCAGCGAATCCTGTGAGGCCAAGTCGCAGAAATTCGCGGCGAGTCGAGTCAGGACCGGAACATCGTTGCTGAGATGACTTGGAGTAGTACTTCACCATGAACTCGCCTCGCCGGTAGAAGAGTTTCGAGAGGTGAATGTCACCTCTCGAATAAGGCGAGATGATATCGGCTTCCAGAGATGCGTGGGAAGTTCGACCCCAAGTTCAGGTCATCAGGGGGTGCAGTCGTTCATTGGTGGTAGCCCTGTCGCTCCGCGACAGGAAGCGCGAAGGCACGAGCGGCGTCATCGCTCGTTTGAGGCGATTCGACCGATCAATATTCCCTGTTGATCGGGCCACCTGTCGCGGAGCGACAGGGCTACCTTCTCAGAAACCCTTGCCCCCACAGTGTTTCTCTGGGGGACCACCAATTAACGACTGCACCCGTCATCAGGATGGGAGACACCGCTGCGGTGCGCATCGCTTAATCAGACACTTCCAGCCTTATGAACAGCCGGACATCACGCACGAACCTCAGCACAAAAAAAAGCCCCCATCCGTGGGGGCATCAGCATCCGTGACAATGCTGCAAAACAAAAAGAACCCCTGATGAGAAGTGACCTCGCCTGTGTTTGGGTGTACTGGCGGTTGGGAACCGGAGAGAGCAGAGTGGGTCGAACTGCTCGGAGGGAGACCTTGGCAGTACACAGGCGGAAGTCTTGTTACCTCGTCATCAGGGGTTCAGGCTGGGCATGTTTGTGAGACTTTAGAATCGCTCAAAAGCAACTTCAGGCTCACTTGATGAAGTTGGCATTTAGCAGGCTCCGTGCCGTTGACTCATTCGGCGCTGAAGAAAATTGGGTTGATGCGATTTTTCTGAGAATGCGGCCTTGTTTCCTTGTGGTTCACGGAATGATTGAGCATCATTCCGCCGCGAACGAACTCGCGCCGAAGTGCGGCTTATCCGCAGCTCAGCGCCGACAAATCGTTGTTGTCGGCCGTCTCGACGATTTCGGCGCACCGTTCGGCGCTTTGCGGATTGGTTGTCTCCTGAGAAACATTCATGGAAGTGGCGGCTCGATTTCCTCGTTGGCTACTGGCACTTGTGGCGGGTTGCATCGTCACCTACTGCGTTGTCGTACTGGCTGTCGTTGCGACTGCCCCCGATTTGCGGCTACGGTTCTTGTTGTCTGACGGCTCTTACGCAGACTCCGCACCATCCCCAGTTGGAATCAAGATCCAGCAAATGTCCGGCGTGGAATTTCGTGGGGACGCACCCGAATTGGGTGATCTCGTCGTCAGTCTGGATCAGCAGGAGATTGCCAATTTTCTCGACTTCTCTCGCATCCAACTCTCACTTCGCAATCGAGACATCGCGACGAACGGCGTCCTTCCCACGGTAGCCGACCCTCTGGCGAGCGGCTGGTCCTCTTTAGTCCAGACTGCGGATGGGAAACGTTGGGTGAAGATTGAATACATCAAGCAGGGTGCGCGGGAGCGTCACACCTGCGTGGTGCAACTTCAGTCCGTTCCCATCAGTGAAGTCGGTCTGACTCTGGTGTGGTTTCTGTTGCAGCTTCTGATCTTCTCGGTGGGAGCGGTCGCATTTTGGAACCGTCCGTTTGACGAGTCGGCTCGCCGTTTCTTCGTCATGTGTACGGCGACTCTGGCAGCGTTCATTGGCGGATTTCATTGGGCGACGGTCGCGGGAAGCTTCTGGCTGACGGTGCCATTTGGTGTCTGTGGAATTCTGTTGCCGGCGCTTACGCTCCACTTCTTTCTGGTCTATCCGCGCCCGAAACCACCCTTGACGATCTGGTCCACCGCCGTGACGAGGGCCATCTATGCGGTGCCCCTCACGGCGACCGTTTGCTTCGTCTGGACGGAAAGTTTGTTGTGGAGCTTGATCGGATCGTCCGGCGGCTCATCGGGAACGGAGCCGCAGGTGTTGTTGGGCTGGTTGAACAGTCTCACGTTTGGAATCTATGCCTATCTGAGCATCGCAGCGGCCTACTTCCTGATGACGCTGACGGCACTCAGCTACAGCGCATTCACGACGCGGAATCCCGTCGAACGGAGTCAGGTTCGTTGGATCTTGTGGGCGGGTTTTGGTGCGGCGGTGTGCATCAGTTATGCGCTCGTGTTGGCGGCGTTCTGGCGGGCGGACTTCGCATTGGGTGGCGCTCGCGTGCCGATGTTTCTCGCGAGTCTCGTCTTCATGCTGGCGTATGCGGTCGGCATCGTCCGGTACAAGTTGATGCTGATCGACCAGATCATCAATCGCGGGATGTGGTACTACGTTCTGAGCTACGGCGCGACGGGAACCGTGGCGTTGGTGATTGCCTGTGGGAGCCTTGCCGTGGCGGTTCGGAAGACTCCGTTCATCGAACAACAGTCGTGGATTATCGCGGGGATTCTGATGCTAACGGTCGTGCTGCTGATCTGGCTGCGCGACTCATGGCAACGTTTGGTTGATCGGCGGTTCTTTCGTGAGAAGTATCAACTCGACCGGACCTTGCAACGGATGCATCGCGAAGTGGGGCGACTCACCGACGTACAGTTTTTGTCGGAGCGGATGGCGCTTTCTTGTCGCGACGTACTTCAGTCCGAGCGGGTCGCGTTGTTTCTGCGCGACGGTCGCTCCGGCAATTTCCGGTTGATGGCGGTCGAAGGCGTGGCGACGGGGCTGCCAATGCAGTTGGCTGTCTCGGAAGACTTCGTGGCGGCGTTGGCTGTGGACTCGACGTTGCAACGGGTCACATCCGGTTCGCGCGATACGCTCTCGCCCGTGCAAAGCACGCTGCGCCAAGTCCAAGCCGACCTGGTTCACGGCTTGGAGACGGACGGCGAATTGGCGGGGCTGGTTGTGCTGGGGCCGAAGGTCAGCGGTGCGCTTTACTCGGCCGAAGACCTGACGTTCCTGACGGCACTCGGTCAGATCACGGGTGTCGCCTTGCACTGCGCAAAGGTGCATCAGGACATCACCAACTTGAACGAAGAGTTGCGTCTGCAAGCCGAGCGGATCACGCAGCAAAAGCAGCAGATCACCATCCTGCAGGCGGAGGTCGCCGCCAGCGTGCAGCCCGATTCCGCGGCCTCGCCCGCGATGGATTTTCGGCGCGACGCGATCATCGGACACAGCGCGGCTCTGGAACGTATTCTCGACACCGTCCGCAAGGTGGCTGCCAGCGAAACGAGTGTGCTTGTCCGGGGGGAAAGCGGTACCGGTAAAGAGTTGCTGGCGAAGGCGATTCACGACAACAGCCCGCGCCGGGACGGACCGCTCATCAGCGTGCATTGCGCGGCGCTGTCGGCGGGGTTGCTGGAAAGCGAGCTGTTCGGCCATGTGAAGGGTGCGTTCACGGGAGCGACCGCTGACAAGCAGGGGCGGTTCGAGCTGGCTCATGGCGGCACTCTGTTCCTCGACGAAATCGGTGACATCTCTCCCGAGACACAGATCAAGCTGCTCCGCGTGCTGCAACAGCGCGAGTTTGAACCGGTCGGTGGGACGAGCACGATTCGCGTGGATGTCCGCTTGGTGGCAGCGACACACCAAAATTTGGAACGGCTCATTGCCGAAGGGAAGTTTCGCGAAGACCTCTATTACCGGCTCAACGTCGTCAGCCTGACGCTGCCTCCCCTACGAGAGCGTCCCGATGACGTGCTGGAATTGGCCGTCTATTTCCTGAAAAAGTCCGCTCCTCGCGCAGGCAAACGGTTCACGCGGTTTGAAGACGACGCGCTGGATGCGCTGATGCGCTATTCGTGGCCGGGAAACATTCGTGAGCTGCAAAACGTGATCGAACGCGCGATCGTGATGGCCGAAGGGGACGTGATCTCAGTGGCCGATTTGCCGTCGGAAATTCAGAGCGGAGAACGGAGCACGAGCGCGACTGTGATGGATCGAACACGACAATTACAGAGTGCCGCCGTCGTCTCCCGTAAACCGCGCGGCGAGTGGATCGACGATGATCCGGTGGTCGAACGTCAAGCATTGGTCGCCGCGCTGCACAAGTGCGGTGGCAATAAAGCTCAGGCTGCAAGGCTGCTCGGTTTGCCGCGCAGTACGTACTTCAGCAAGCTCAAGAAGTACGGCATCCGCGATGGCGCGACAGAACTTGAGGCGATCAGGCGGCTGCCCCGTTGAGCCGGTATTTCATGATCTCCCAAGCCGTTTGTCATCTCGAAGTCCGGCTTTTCCGAAAGCCGGACTTCTTTCGGCATTGCGTCGTCCCGAAGGGAAGTCCGGCTAACAAAGCTAAGCCGGACTTCAGGCACACCGCCGTCAGGCTCGCGTGGATTGCAGAATTCGCAGTTCCTTGGGCAATGGAAACGAGACGTGCTCCTCGCGCGTGGTGATTTCTTCGAGCGTGGCCTCGTACCGACTCTTGAGCCATTCGATGCAGTCTTGGACGACCTGCTCGGGCGCGCTGGCACCGGCTGTGATGAGGACCGTTTCGGCGGACTCGAACCATTCCGCACGCAGTTCGTTCGCGCCGTCAATCAAGAACGCGGGCTTCTCAATCGACTCGCCAATCTCGCGCAGGCGACGGCTGTTGGAACTGTTCTGGCTGCCAAGCACGATCACGACATCGGCTTGCGTAGCAAGTTGCTTCACGGCGTCTTGGCGGTTGGTCGTCGCGTAGCAGATGTCTTCTTTGGGCGGGCTTTCGATGTGCGGGTACTTTTGCTTGAGAGCCGTGATCGCGCGTTCCGCTTCATCGACACTGAGCGTTGTTTGCGTGAGGTACGCGATCTTTGCATCGTCTGGCAGGGTGAGGTTGGCGACTTCTTCGGGAGTCTCGACCAGCACAATGCTGGCCGGAGCTTCGCCCATCGTGCCGATCACTTCATCGTGCCCCTCGTGGCCGATCAGCACGATGTGGTAGCCATCGCGCGCGTACTTGATCGCTTCGAGATGAACCTTTGTGACGAGCGGGCAAGTGGCGTCGATCGTCTGCAACCGGCGGGCCTTCGACTGATTCCGGATCTCGGGTGAGACTCCGTGCGCCGAGAAGAGCAGGATCGAACCTTCCGGCACCTCGTCGATGGTGTTGACGAACGTCACGCCCTGCCGCGTGAAGCGTTCGACAACGTACTTGTTGTGGACGATCTCGTGGTAGACGAAGACCTTCGGGCCGAACATCCGAATCGTCTCGTCGAGGCACTCGATCGCCATATTGACGCCGGCACAAAAACCACGCGGGTTCGCCAAGAGAATCTTCATCACTGCGGCCACTCCATGTCGAAGGGGATCGTCCTGAGCGACGGATTCTAGGCGGTCGGTGGAAACTCGCAATCAGCGCGTCAGGAGTGTTTGACCTCGGCCTGAAAGCGGCGGTCGCGAACTCGAAGAAATCAGTCTCCGTCAATTGGTGGCACCTATGGACCTTGGTACGATCCCGCCCCGCTCGCGACTCGGCGAGCCATTACATATTTGCCTGGATGAGGTGAACCGAGTGACTCTCGACGCCTCAGCCGCTTCTCGATGCGATCAACTCAGATGGAACGATCAGCCCCACAGGAACGGACTCGATGACGACAGAGACTCTCGCCCCACTCAGCCCGAAGCAACTCATCCGTGAACAGGCACACGCCAACCGAAACGCTCAGGAAAACAAAGACGAACTGAGTCGCGAGATCGTCGCTCGCTGCATGGCGTTGCCCGAGTATCAGCGTGCCCAGACGGTCTTGTTCTATCTCGACGTTCGCAGCGAAGTGCGGACTCGGAATGATCTCGACAAGGCATTGGCCAGCGGCAAGAAGATCGTCGTGCCGTATTGCGTGGACGGGGAATTGGAACTGTTCCACCTTGAACAGTCGGACGAGTTGTCGGTCGGGATGTACCGCATTCTCGAACCGAAGCCCGAGCTGCGAACGGTCGCCGCCAAGAAAGTCGATGTCGCCGAGATCGACATGATCATCGTTCCCGGCGTGGCGTTCGACCGACGGGGCGGACGGACGGGGCACGGCAAGGGCTACTATGACAAGATGCTCGAACACGCCCGGCCCGACACGCCGCTTGTTGCACTGGCATTCGAGTGTCAGTTGTTCGATGAGATTCCAATGCAGGACCACGATGTCTTCATGGACAAGGTCATTACCGAACGGGACGCGTACAACGGTCGCGGCCGGGCGTGATGTGCTTCGTTTAACCGCGTGGGCAACGCCCCGCGCGTCGATGGGCGAAACAGGCTCAAGCGTCACTCGACGCGCGGG
>JAYVDI010000052.1:0-12564 GCA_043749505.1 Schlesneria sp.
GGCAACGCCCCGCGCGTCGAATGGCGAAACAGCTTCCCACGTCGCGCGGGGCGTTGCCCACGCGGTTAAACGACGCAGGATTGGCCGCGTCAACTATCAACGATAGTCATGGCAGCAATTGAGCATCATTCAGTCACTCAGCGGTCGATGACTTCGGCGTCTTCTAGGAAGTAGAGACCGAACGGTTTGTCGTCGGCGGCGACCATTTCAAATTTGAGACGGCCGACGACATCGAACGCGCGTGTGGCGGGAATGTAGTGCGTCGTCTTGCCCGCTTTCAAATCAATCTGCACGAGATCGTAGACCTTCGGATCGCGACCGAAGCAGCAGATCTGGTTGTCGCGGGCCAGCACAAAACGCTCGATCCCTTCGGTCTCAAACGTCGGGAACATGTAGCCGCGAATCTTGATTCGCTGGCCGTTCAGTCCCTTCAACCACGACGGCATGTGGTCGATGGCGTCGATCGTGACGGGCTCCATGTTGAGAACTTTAAGCAGGTCGAGGTCATCGAAGGAAACACGCAATGCTTTGGAAGCCCCGTCAGTGCGAAAGGCCTTCTCAAGGATCAGCACTTCGACCTTGCGAGGGGCGACAGGAGCAGTCACTTCAGCGGGCGCGATCTTCATCAACGCCGCGACGCTCGCACCATCGACGACGTTCACGGGACCAAGGGCTGAGACGGGAAGCTGTTCTTCGACGACGATCACGGCCGTGGTGGCGTCCTTCGGTTCCGTGGTCTCGTCGCCGTGAGTCGTGTCATTGGACGTGGTCGTCGCCTCACGATTCTTAGTCGCAGTTTTGTGGGAGGCCGCGGACTTTTCGAGGGGGCGGTAGTTGCTGAGGTCCGCTCCGGAACAGCCTGCGATAACCAAAACCAAGATCGCGGGAATGATCGACGGAATCGTGCGGCCGGTGGCGAGCGAGTGAGATGTCATCGAGGCCCTCGGGCAGTTGAAATTCGCAGCGGGAGTGAGGTGTGGCTGGGGTCGGCGTTTGGCCGCCCCCCAGCGAAGTGAAACACACATCGAGCTGGGGGCGGCGAAACGCCGACCCCAGCCACACGGCCCCGCTGACGCTGCGGGTTAGTACAGAGTCTTCGCTTTGCCGAAGAACTCGCAATCGAGCTGGTAGACCGGTCGCAAGCCGGTTTCATCGACGGTGGGTTCCGCTTTGAAAATGCCCGACACGGCGACCATCACCTTGTTGTCGTGGAAGTTGACGGTCTTGTCACCGTTCATCTTCACCAAAATCATATCGGTCGTTTTGGGCTGTCCGCCGAAGCAGCAGTCGCCGTTGTCGCGGCACAGCACGAAGGATTTGATCCCGGTCATCTGCTTCGTGGGGTACATATAACCTTTGATCATGACCTTTTCACCGACCAGCTTCTGCACGTCGGGATGAATTCCGATCACGCCGTTCTCGGTGCTGAAGCCCTTCTTCGAGATGTCGGACGTGAAATTCGTCCGCGCGTATCCCTGCGGAACTTCGGTGGCGTAGCTGTGAACGTGCATTGAGGCGAACCCGACGAACATCAAGGCCTGCAAGACCAATGTCACGCAGGCCAATCTGCCGCCGCTCAGCGATCCCTGTGATTTTTGAATCTGCCGCCAGGCGATGACGGACAGAATCACGCCTGCGAGCGGAACGATCAGCAGCACGTCCCAGATGCTCGCCACCAGAGAGATGACCACGAAGGCCATGCTCACGGGGACGAGTGCCGGGATGGGACGGTAAAGAAATTCCTGGTCATCGCGGGCTAAGTTAACGGGTGCATCCAAAGTCATCTGATCTGCTGCCGACATGATGAATTGCCTTGAAAAATAGAGCGGTTTGCCGATTGTTCGCCTTCGCGAGAACCAGCCCTGCCGCAACGCGGGGATATCGTGATGAAGCGCGCGACTCAAGTCCAGACGGTGGGGGTGAGCGTTTGAAGTCCGGCTTAGCTTTGTTAGCCGGACTTCCCGCCGGAGCAATGCTTCCGGGAGCGAAGTCCGGCTTTAGGAAAAGCCGGACTTCGTGATCTCGGCTTCGGCTGGACGCGGTTCCGGCTGGCGGATTTACGCCGACTTCGGCGGTCATGTTGGTTCGGGGCGAGTCTTTCCGGGGGCGGTGCGAGCAGAGACAGTCTTCCAAACGGGGTTATTCCGTGAAACAGGACGTTCTCCCCGCAGGTTTTGCCGGACTCAGGACACTTTCGAGAAAATCACAACTCACTGAACAGAATGGGCGTTGAGTCGTCTTGACCCTTATTTGCGATTTTCACTATCACTCGCCCCGCCTCTCGTTGAACCCGTCAAAGTCTCACGTCATTGCTCCCTTCGCACCCGGACAGCCGAGCCACTGAATCGCAGTGATTGGTTGGTCCACGCCGGGAAACCAAAGTCCATTGGAACTCGGTGAGGTTCCTGTTTGAAATCTTGGTAACGAGAAGCAGACCCCTCACCCTAACTCGCTCCCCGCAAGGTCGGGGCGAGGGGACCGGCGAGGTCAGTCGAAATCATGTCCTTGGGAAATCGGAGCCGCCGTTCGGTGTCTCCTGTCCATATCACTTGTGATTGCTAAGTGGTCAACAGACGGATGGTGTTCACGGATGAGCATCACACCGTCGCCGGCATTCGCCGGGCACAAAGGTCGACGCATCGTCATCGCCGGACCTGTAGGAGGGAATCTACCTTGGGTAGGATCGTTGGACTCATCACCTGTTCCTGTTTGGTCATCGTCGCCATGCGGCTGACCAATCTTCAACACACCGACCACACTTTAAAGGGTGGCGAGGACCGGGCCAGTGCCCGCGCGAAGTTATCTCCGCGTGAACACTTCAAGCACGGCAAGGACTCGTTCCTACGAGGCCGGTATCAGGACGCCGTACAGCATCTCGAAGCTGTCACGGCGGTCGGCACCGGACTCAGCGGGACCGAGCGCCGTCAGGCCGAAGACTACCTGACTCGGGCACGCAGCCGAGTGCAGGCGGCAGCCGACGGAACGGTTGTCCGTGCTCAGTCCGATCCGTTCTGGGTCGAGGAGGACGCCGACGAGCCTCCCGCTCGCGAACCTGCCAGTTCGCTGAAAGACGCCACGCGAGTGCGCGTTGATCGGCTGATGACTACGGCGCAAGCCGCGCTCAAACGAGGTGATGTCCTCGAGGCGAAGAAGCTGTCTCAACAGGCGGCTCAATTGTCGAAGGACGCCAAGCTGACATTTGGCAAAGGCGAGACTTCTCCCGCCAGCTTCCTCGCGAAGTTGCCCGGCGGCGCGGCGACTGCGGCTTGGGCGGATAACGAATTCGCAGATCAGCCTGCCGCCAAGGGCAAAGTCCCTAAGACGGACATTCGTCAAGTGGCAGCTCAAGGGGAACCAACCGGCTTTGACGAAGCCGACCCGTCGAGCGATGTCTCGTTCACTCCCAGCCGGACTGCGCCTTCCTCCGGGCCAACAGCTTCCGACAAGAAGACCGCTGAAGCATTGATTAGCCAAGCTCGCGCCGACCTGAAGGCGGGACGCTTTGACGAAGCACGCCGCAAGGCTTTGCAGGCGGATGAACTCGACCTGACCTACGACTTGTTTGAAGATCGTCCCGAACTGTTGCTGGCGGACGTGGATCGCCACTCCGACACCATGACGATCGCTCGTCCAAACAACTCCGCACCGAAGGCCGCGTCACCCGCTGTCGCGATAGACAATGGGAATGCTCGCAATGCGAAGGCTTCGACTACGAAGACGGCTTCCGCCAGTGCAAACACCTCGAATGACTCGCAGAAACAGCAGGCTCTGAAGCTGCTGGAACTCGCTCGCCAGGACATGAACAACGGAAACCTCGACGGTGCTCAGGCAAAGGCCGAGCAGGCTGGACAGCTCAACGTCGCGTACAAGTTGTTTGAGGACATGCCCGAGCTGGTCTTGAATGAAGTCGCCGCACGACGAGTCACCGAAGGGCTGGCTCAGAATGCGGTCGCGCCCAACAAGGGAGCGTCTCCCGCCGCACGACCACAAGCCAAATCGTTGCTCGCGAAAGCACGGAACGCGATGGGCGAGGGTCGCATCGACGAAGCCCGCCAACTGGCGATCGAAGCGGATCGCTTGAAGGCTCCGTATGACTTGTTCGACGACCGACCGGACATTGTGCTGGCCGACATCGCCCGCGCTGCGAAGCGTGGCCCCGGTGTTCCTGCTGCCGGCAAGTTTGCTGACGATGTGAAGACAACCAACGTCACACCCGCCAGCAACGATGACCCGTTTGCGGAACCGGCAACCAACGCGAGTCCGTCTACGGCGAAGGTCGCTGCGAATTCGTCGTCGGCTGCCCGCCAGAATGTCACTCCCGCTCAAGCGGAAGCACTGGAGAAGCTGCGTCAGGCTCGACAGCTCATGACTGCGGGTCGTTTCGATGAAGCTCGTGCCAAGGCCGAAGAGGCCGAAGCGATGAACGTCACGTTCCCCGTGTTCGCCGATCGTCCCGACTTGGTCGTCGCCGACCTGAACAAGAAGATGAGCGGTGGCAACGTCGCTTCACGCAAGCCGGTTCGTGACAGCGGTGTCACCACGGCGGATGCCTCCAACGAACTGGTAACCGATGGGGATGTGAACCCGTTCGCTCCAAACACCCGTTCGTCGAACGGTCGCAACGGCATCACCACCGCTTCAAGTTCAAATGGTCGTCGTCCAGGCAACGTGATGGCCGCCGATGCCACAACCGAGACCGATCTCTCCGGTTCCTCGGCCGGTGACCTCTACAACCGAGGCATGGCCGAATTGAATCGTGGCAATCGAGCCGGTGCTTACAGTGCGTTCCTCGCCGCTTATCAAAGCGGACAACAACTCGACCGCGTGCGGACTCAGCGGATGCAGGACTACCTGCGTGAGTTGGCTCCGAAAGCCAATCGCAAAGGCAATGGCATTCAGTTGGCGAACAACCAAGTCAACGACAACGACGTGGCTCAGATCCCTGGTGATGGTGCGCCGGCTTCACTCGAAGCGCCATCGGTCTTGGATGCGGCTCAGCAGGAGCAGATGGTCAAGTTCGATCGTCTGCGCAGCGATGTGCTCAACGCGGTCTTCAAGGCCGAACGCTTGAAGGACAGCGATCCGGAAGCGGCTCTGACGCTGATCGATCAGTCGCTGGCCAAGGTCGAAGGGGCCGAACTGCCCGAACAGGCTGCGGTTTCCCTGACGAGACAACTCAACAAGACTCGTTCGTCGCTCCAGTCCGAGATCGTGCGTCAACAGCCGAACCTCGAATTGAAGAAACGCAATGAAGAGGTCAAGCGATCGTTGACCACCACTGTGGAGACGAACATCCGCGTCGAACAGGAATACGCCAAGCTGGTCGAGGAGTTCAACGAACTCTTCAAGCAGCAGCGGTTCGCCGAAGCGGAGATCGTGGCCAAGAAGGCCAAGGAAATGAACCCGAAGGATCCGACGGCGGAAACGCTGTTCTGGAAGGCCAAGTTCGGTCGGCGCGTCGCCAACAACGAGAAGCTGAAGAATGACAAGGAAGAGTCGTTCATGGGGCAACTCGACGATGTCGAGCAGGCGGTGATCGTCAAGGTCAACGACAAGCACCCGATCGACTTCGGAGACAACTACAAGGACATCTACAACCGCCGCAACGGGAAGTACCGCACGGACAATCGGACCCGCGATGAAGACGACATCCGCATCGAGCAAAGCCTGTCGAAGGTGATCTCGCTGCACGAAGAACAGTCGCCGCTGAGTGATGTAATTGCGAAGATCGCGGCTGTGGCCGACATCAACATCGTGACCGACCAGCTTGGTCTCGAAGAAGAGGGAGTCAGCACCAACACGCCGGTCACGATCAGCGTGGAAGGGATCAAGGTGAAGAGTGCTCTGAACCTGATCCTCGGTCGGCACAATCTCGGCTACCACATTCACAACCAAGTTTTGAACATCACCAGCCGCATCCGCCAGCAGGGTGAGTTGGTGGTGGCAACGTACCCCGTGGCCGACCTTGTGATTCCGATCACCAACTTCGGTCAGTCGAACGGCAACAATCCGTTCGGAACGAATCCGCTGAACAACGGTGTACCGAACTTGGGCGGCGCTCAGATGAGCGTTCCACCGGGCGGGTTCCCCGGCATGGGTCAAGTTGGTCCCGGTGGAGCCAACCCACTGACCGGTGAAGCGACGGATGGCCGTTCGGGATCACGGCCGCAAGCTCCCGACTTCAATTCTCTGACGGAACTGCTCACTTCGACGATCGCTCCCGATAGCTGGGATTCGGTTGGCGGACAGGCTTCGGTTCGTCACTACGAAACGACCTTGAGCCTCGTCATCCGACAGACTCAGAAGGTGCATGAAGAGATCGCCGACCTGCTCGATCAGTTGCGCCGCCTGCAAGACTTGCAGGTGACGATCGAAGTGCGGTTCGTCACGGTGACGGATCGGTTCTTCGAGCGAATCGGGATCGACTTCGACTTCGGCCTGCAAAGCACGTTGCCAGGTCCAACCCATGACAACACGGGCTTGCCGCTCCAGCCGTTCGGTACGATCAATCAACCTCAACAGGGTCTCGCGGGAACTCAGGCGCAGCAAGGCCAGCAGCAACAGGGTGGTCAGCAGCAGGGCCAAGCCGCTGCGACAACCGGCTTCTTCACACAAGGGCCGACTCGCCAAATGGCCAATCGCTCGAAATACCCTGGAGGTACGGTCCTCGGTCTGTCGGCTCCCGGTCAGTTCACCTCAACCACAGACGTTCCGTTCCAGCAGGGATCGTTCGAGGTGGGAGTGCCGACGTTCGGTGGCTTCAATCCGAAGGCCGGTGTGGAAATGGGCCTCGCCATCCTGAGTGATGTGGAAGCGTTCTTCTTCATCCAAGCGGCTCAGGGCGATCAACGGTCCAACCTGATGTTTGCTCCGAAAGTCACGCTGTTCAACGGGCAGTTGGGTCACGTCGAAAGTGCCGTGCGACGACCGTTCGTCATCAGCTTGATTCCGACAGTCGGGTTCTTCTCGACAGGCTTCCAGCCGGTCATCGCAGTCATCCCCGAAGGCATCACGCTCGACGTGACCGCCGTGGTGTCGGCCGATCGCCGATTCGTGCGACTGACCGTCTCGCCGATCTTCTCGAACATCACCGACGTGTTCACGTTCTCGTTCGTCGGTGGTTCGACGGGCGGCGGACAGCAGGGGCAACAAGGTCAGCAAGGTCAAGGTGGTGGACAGGGTGGCGGACAAGGCCAGAACGGTGGCCAGTTCGGTATCGGTGGTGGCGTCGGCACGATGCAGATCATGTCGGCTCTGTTCACGCAGCAACAACAAGGGCAACAAGGACAACAAGGACAACAGAACCAGGGTGGTGGTGGCGGTGCAAACCTGACCGTGACCGTTCAACAGCCGGTGGTCGAGCAAGTCACGGTCAACACGACCGTCAGTGTGCCAGACGGTGGCACGGTGCTGCTCGGCGGTGTGAAGCGACTCCGCGAAGGACGCAACATGTCCGGTGTGCCGATCCTGAACAAGATTCCCTACGTCAGCCGCCTCTTCAAGAACACGGGTGTCGGTCGTGAAACGGAAAGCCTGATGCTGATGGTCACGCCCCGAATCATCATCCAGGAAGAAGAAGAGGAACTGCTCGGGATTCCAAGAACATAACGGGTGCTCCCCAATCCGAGGCTCTGTCGCAAGTCCTCGGCCGCCGCGATCGCACGGGCAGATCGCGGCGGTTTTTTCGTTTTCAACTCGCGCGCGATCACGATCGATCGCTTCACCGCGACGCCCACCTGCGCGAGAACCTCTCGGTGACTGTTTGCCACGTTCTCATGGCGACGATTCGCTGCGTCCGTGATGAGACATCCGAGCGGGGCGGCGTCAGCCCAATGGCACTCAATTTAGAAAGTAGTAGGCACATTCCATGTGCCGTTCCCTGCAATTTGCGGACGGCACATGGAATGTGCCTGCGACCTATCGCTCAAAGTGAGTGCCATTGGGCGTCAGCCCCGCTCGGAAACCTCTCACTTTTTGCCGCGTGAGGTATAGACCTTCGAGAGTTCGCGCGGACTTCACTGGCAGAGCGAAGAGTCGGTGCCAAACTGGCAAGCGTGTTGCTCCGGCAATTCTCGATGTCTTTCTGAAATGAAAGAAGTCCCATGCACGCGACATGGGCTGCAACCCGATTTGAACCAGGCGCTCTTTTTGAGTGTCGGCTACGATGTCGCGGGCGGCTGATGTATCCTGTTGCCGACTTGGGTGAGTTTGAACTCCAACGGAGGTGGCTGACGTGAATCACTGGCTGCGAAATGGTGGCGTTTCTCGGATCACGGCTCTTGTCGGAATGATGGCTTGGGTTGTCGGCTGCTCCCCGACAACCCAGTCGGTCGCGACCAAACCTGCTGCCAATCTGTATGGCTACGGCGATACGGTTGACGATTCGATGATTCAATTCAAAGACGACGTGACGACGCAGTCGAACCCCGAATCCGATCTGACGACGCTCGTCTTCACAGACAAGTCGGGGAAACAGATCGCTCTGAAAGATTTCCTCGGCAAGCAACATGTCATTCTGGTCATCACACGCGGATACGGCGGCGCGATCTGTCCGTACTGTTCGACGCAGACCTCGCGGTTGATCTCCAACTACGCCAAGTTCCAAGAGCAGCAGGCCGAGGTCATCGTCGTCTATCCGCTCGAAAAGCCTGCGGACACGCCTCGCCTGGATGAGTTCCTGGCGCGAGCCGTTTCAAAGCTCCCTGCCGCAGAGAAAACGGTCCCGTTCCCGCTGCTGTTGGATGTCGAACTGAAGGCCGTCGATGCGCTGGGCATTCGCAAGGATTTGTCGAAGCCCGCGACCTACATCTTCGATAAGCAAGGCCAACTCCGCTTCGCCTACGTCGGCGCATCACTGGCAGATCGCCCTTCGATCAAAGCGATGCTCGATCAACTCGGGCAGCTCAATAAGACGTGATTTTGTCGTCTTTCGCCCCGCGAAAGTGACGTGCTTTCGCGGAGCAAAAGACGGCACTTTTCGCGACACCCGGCTCGCCAAGAATCTCCACCGTCTCTTATTTTCCGCCTCCCGACTCCCCCCATGACCGCCGAATCCACTCAAGAATTCCTGACGATCGCGGGCCAACAGGGACTGCTGCCGACAGAGACGTTGTACGACCTTGCTGAAGAGGCGGCTCAGATGCAGGTGGATGCAGTGTCGTTGGTCTTGCAGAAGGGGTTGCTGTCGCCGGTCCAGATTGAAATCGTCGAGACACTGCGTCAGCCTGCGAAGTCGATCCCCGGTTATGAAATTCAATCGGTCCTCGGCCACGGCGGGATGGGAGTCGTCTATCGGGCGCGGCAGCTCAATTTGAATCGGGTCGTCGCGCTGAAGACGATCGTCGTCAATCAGGCCGCCAACCCAACGATGATCTCGCGGTTCGAGCAAGAGGCGCAGACCGTTGCCAAACTGGTCCATCCACACATCGTCGCGGCCTACGATTTTGGGCGACACGCGGGGCGGCTGTACTTCGCGATGGAGTACGTCGAGGGGGAAGATGCCGACCACTACGCCAGTCGTGAGCACCCGCTGAGCGAGCGGATCACATGGGGCTTGATTCGACAGGCGGCGACCGGACTGGCTCATGCAGCCAACATGGGCGTCGTCCATCGCGACATCAAACCGGCCAATCTGTTACTCGTCACGCCGCCTCAGGGTTATCCGCTTCCGGCCGGGATGCCGATGGTGAAGATCGCCGATTTCGGGCTGGCGTTTCTCGCCACGGAAGCGGACGAGCGGACGAAGTTGACTGCCGAACAGACGACGCTCGGCAGTCCGCACTACATGGCTCCCGAGCAACTCGATGCGAGCAAACCGGTCGATTTGCGAGCCGACTTGTACGCGCTCGGAGCGACGGCGTACCACCTGCTCGCCGGGCATCCGCCGTTTGACAAACAGACGCTGCCACAGATCATCGCCAAGAAATTGAGCGACGAGCGACCGATGTTGCCCGCCGAGCGCAGTGATGTCTCGGCGGAGGGACTCGCACTGATGAACGGGCTGCTCGCGCGCGACCTCAACCAGCGGATTGGCAGCTACACCGAGTTGCTCGGTCGCATCGACGCGCTTTCGGTCATGATCGCTGCGGACTCAGCGACCCTGGCGTGGCGCACGGCGACCTCGCTCTCGATGTCCACGGTAACCGCTGTTCGAGATGAGTCACCAAAGCCACTGATTCGCGGCTGGATGATGGCAGGCGTGGGAATCGTCGCGGCGCTGATCGTGACGGTGATTGTATTCGCACTCGGGCTGGTGCCCGGAACAGCCTCGTCCCCCTTGCTCGAACCGAGAGCATCGCTGGCTCCCTCGGGTTGGTCGGCCGCTCTGTTCGACGGCAAATCGCTGCGCGGTTGGACCACTCAGCACGGGCAGTGGATCGTGGTTCAAGATGACGAAGGCAGCCCTGTCGTGGCGGGAACCGATGGCGAAATCATACGACCATTGTTGAAGGTCGTCGGCGGCAAGGCCACTCCCATCGAGAACTACCGCGTCCTCGTGACCGTCCGGTTGCACGGGGCCTCGGCGGTCGAGATGCAGTTCAATTTGAACAAGGCCGGAAATCGACATGCCTTGCGCCTGACATTGGACCGCATCGCCGTGGGGTCTCGCCCGGAAGGGAACCTGCCCTTCAAACCGGCTGCTCCCGCGAAGCCGTTCGAGATCGGTGTCGATCGCTTGCACGAGTTGAAGCTGGAACGGCAGGCGACGGAGTGGCGTGTTTACATCGATGACATCTTCGTTGGGACGGTGCCCCTCGCGAAGGAACCGAGGCTTCCTGAATTCCGCCTGCTGACCGAAGGCGGTCCCGCGTGGTTCGGCGACATGGTGGTCGAAGAACTGGGACCGTAGTCGCCCCGCCGACACGACAAACAACTCCATTGCCACACGGAGTGATTTCGCAGGGCCATCGCCTTTTTCAACGTAGGGTGGGACCAGCTCGCTTCGAGTACCGGCCCACCATCGGGAAACATCGAGAATTCATGGTGGGCCGGCGCGGCGAAGCGCCACTGGTCCCACCCTGCAAGTTTCGCAGACCCAACAAGGCGATGGCCCTGGTGATTTCGTTGATCGGCGGACAACCGGCACGGCTCTTGTTAGTTTGTGCGCCCCCCGAGCTGCTCCCTCCTTGATACCGTCCCGCCCATTTTGTCCCTCACTTGGAATCGACCTCATGAACAGAGTCTCTCTGCTGTTCAAACGTCTTTCGTTTGGATGTGCCTCGCTGGTGTTGCTGCTCACTGGTGAGGGGGCCGATGCGCAGGCTCGTGTTGCGCCGGTCATCGTTGCGCCGGTCATCAAAAAGCAGGCGGCGAGCGGCCAGACGTTTGTTGGGACCGTGATGCCGCTCAAGAAGAGTGCGGTGGGAACGGCGGTCGATGGTCGCGTCACCGAGTACCCGATCAACGAAGGAGACCGCGTCACAAAGGGGCAGCCGCTGGCGAAGTTGCTGACCGAGACGATTTCACTGCAAATCGTCGCAGCGCAGGCGGAGTTGAAGTTCCGCGAGGAAGAACTGCGCGAACTGTCGAACGGCTGGCGGAAAGAAGAGATCGAGCAAGCGGCGGCCAAGATGGAAGCGGCTCGGTCGCGGCGCGAGTACACCGCGCAGCGGCTGAAGCGGACCCTGGCTCTCTTCGAGAAAGGACAAGTCGGCACGCGCGATCAAATGGAAGAAGACAGCTCGGCGGCGGTGTTCGCCCAGCAGAATTATGAAGCCGAACGACTCGGTCACGAGTTGATGAAACAGGGGCCGCGATCGGAGCGGATCGAGCAGTCGAAGGCCCGCGTCGCGGAACAGACGGCCCTCGTGCAGCAGCTTCAGGACCAACTCAAGAAGCACACGATGATCGCTCCGTTCGACGGTTACATCGTCGCGGAGAAGACCGAGATCGGCGAGTGGGTCACGAAGGGACAGGTCGTCGCCGAAGTGATCTACCTCGACGAAATCGACATCGAAGCGCACGTGCTCGACACGCACATCGAGCATGTTCGCGTGGGGACGACTGTGCGCGTCGAAGTCCCCGCGTTGAAGAGTTCGATCTTCGTCGGCGAGATCTCGATCATCACACCGCAAGCCGACACGAAGTCGCGCACGTTTCCGGTGAAGGTCCGCGTGAAGAATGTCATCCGCGAAGACGGGCCGGTCCTGAAATCGGGGATGCTGGCGCGAGTCACACTGCCAACGGGCGAATTGCGCGACTCATTGCTCGTCCCCAAAGATGCGATCGTGTTGGGTGGTGCAACGCCCGTGGTGGCGTCTGTTGAGGCGCTCGATGACAAGGAACTGGCGACTCTCGACCCGAAGGCTCCCGGCCCCAAACCGACTTCCAAAGTGAAGTTCGTTCCCGTCGAGCTGGGCATCGCCGACGGTGCTTGGATTGCAGTGACCGGACAACTCGCCGCCGGTCAACAGGTGGTCATCGTCGGCAACGAACGTGTCATGCCGGGGCAGATGATCAGCATCATCGAAGTCCGGAAGGCACCGGTGGCCGAGACGAAGTCCGCAGGAAAAAATTAATGATGAGGGTGCGGAATCGGGTGTGGCTGGGGTCGGCGCTTCGCCG
>JAYVDI010000053.1:0-3276 GCA_043749505.1 Schlesneria sp.
CAGCCGACAACTCCGTGACCTTCAACTACCGTCGCACGATCACAACTCCTGCAACCATCGCGGCATGAAGGATTCACACCTTCTCGGATAGCCTCTGAGAACTTGTCCCAAAACAAAGTCGTCTTTCGCTTCGCGAAAGACGACAAACGGCAAAGTTATTTATCGACAGACCCTAAGCTTTCGGCCATCAAGTCCCAGTTAGGCGACGGACCAGAAATCGTCGTCATTGACGGGCTCGATCTTAGTTTCTGCTGGCGGCAGTTCGCTGACGTGCTGTCGCTTGGGGCGACCGCGATGGGCTTCGACGCCGTGAACGGCATAGGGTTCGATCACGAGGTTGACTCGCATCTCGATATTAGTCAGCAACTCACCTTCGTCGCCGGAGACGAAAGTGAAGGCCGAGCCTTTCATTTCGTTCGACGACAGGCGCCCCGTGCGGCCGATGCGATGAACGTAGTCGTCGCAGTCCTGCGGGATGTCGTAGTTGATGATGTGCGAGATGCCGCTGACATCGATCCCGCGTCCCATCACGTCGGTGGCGATCAAGAGTCTGATGGTGCCATCACGGAACTGGCGCATCACGCGATCTCGGGCCGTTTGGGCGAGATCGCCATGAATGAAGGCGGTTTGCTCTAACCGACCACCGAAGCGCCGAAAGACTTCTTCGGCTCCGCGTTTGGTACGTGTGAACACGATCGCTTGTTGAGGCCGCTCTTGAACCAACAGTCGGACCAAGACGGGGAACTTTCGATCGTGATCGACAGCGACATAGTATTGATCAATGGTGTCGCTGCGCACTGTGTCGATCGACATGTCGATCCGCTCGGGCGACTTCATGTAGCGTTGAGCGAGCCGTTCGACGGGAGCCGGAAGCGTGGCCGAGAGCAACAGCGTTTGTCGATCCGCCGGGCAACGTCTGAGGATTCGTTCGATGTCCGGCCGAAAGCCGATATCCAACATACGGTCGGCTTCGTCCAGAACTACGATCTTGAGATGGTCCAGGACGAGGCAGCCGCGCTCCATCAAGTCGATCACGCGGCCGGGCGTGCCGATGACGATTTGAGCGCCACGCTGCAACTCGTTCATCTGCGTTCGGAGCGGTCGTCCTCCAACGCAACAGGCGGTGGTCACGGCATGATTGGAGGTGAGTCGAACGGCTTCGTCGGCAACTTGCTGGCTGAGCTCTCGCGTGGGGGTGAGCGCTAACGCTTGAGTGCGAGGATCGTCGAAGTTCATCCGCTCCAAGATCGGCAGCACGAATGCCGCCGTTTTGCCGGTTCCGGTGCGAGCTTGGCCAATGCAATCACGACCGGTCATCGCGACTGGAATGAACGCGGCCTGAATCGGGCTGGGAGCCTTGAATCCGATCTTGCGGAGTACAGCCAGCGAAGGCTCACCAAGGCCCAAGTCTTCAAATCGCGCTGGAACGGGAACTGTTTCGTCGGTCAACCGACCACCCTTACTGAGAGCTGCGAAGAGAGGCCACAAAAGAGAAAGTCGAGCGGGCCGATCGCATGTAGTGTTGGGCCGAGACTATAGGACGCGCTATTGATGAGGTCAATCAACGCTGATGATCAGAGCACGTTCTTCTGTAACGAATCGACTGCTTTCGGCTCAGCACGGCAAACGCTAGTATCGGTCCAACCATCGTAGGGAATGCTCGTGGCTTGCCCTAGTTACTCGTGCATTCGGGTTTGTACTGAAGTGAGTTCCCTCTACGGAGAGAGTCAACGTCATGCTGCGAAAACCTTCGTACCTGTCGTGTCTATTGCTGATGTGTTTCGTCGCATTGCTGGGGCGAGCCTGCTGCGGGGAAGAGCCGAGAGCCAAACCGGTTCTGACTACAGCGGAAGCATCCAAAGCGGCGGAGTTGACTCCGTTGAACAAGTCGGGAACGGTGCAGATCGACCTCAAGAGGAAGCGACTGCTCGTGAAGTCTACGGTTGTCATGCGAGAAGGCTTGCTCGAAATGCTTGTCTGCCTCAAGCAAACCAAGGAGCACGAGTCTCTGCTGTCGGTCGATGCCAAGGCACAGGTGATCCATGCGGGGTTGATCGCGCTTGGAGCGGAAGTTGGCAGACCGGCTCAGTTCGTTCCTGAATACAAGGCCGCGATCGGACAGCAAATCGACATCTTCTTCACATGGACCGATGCCGACGGCAAGCTGCATCGCGACCCGGCTCAATCGTGGGTCCGTCACGCCACGCGACGGTACTTCGTCGAGAAACTCGCCCCCGTCCCGAAGGGCTTCGTCGTTCCCGTAAACGACGACCTGAAGTGGGACGACAAACGGAGCGAACTTCTCTGGTTCGGCCCCATGAGCGACACACAACGCGATGAAATGTTGAAACTCTCCAAAGACACTCAGTTTCAGAAGGCGATCAAATCCATCCACGCGCAGACGCAGATCAGACAACTGGACGCGAAGTGGGTATTTGCCGGGAGCGGCTTCACGACCGATGCAAATACGGGCGAGAAGTTCTATCTGGCTGAGGCTGGCGATCTGATCTGTGTCGCCAACTTCACGACCGCCACGTTGGACCTCGCCATCGAAAGCAGCGCGACCAACGACACGCTGATGTTTGAAGCCTTCACCGAACGGATGCCGCCGGTGGGAACGGCGGTCACCATGGAGTTAGTTCCAGTATTCAAAAAGCTTCCCGAGCCCACACGCTGATTCGCTAGAGAACGAACCATGAACGCAGAATCCCCGACTGTCGTATTACCGTTTGAACTGGCCACTCTCGGGGCAGGCTGCTTCTGGTGCGTGGAGGCGGTGTTTGAGCAACTGCGCGGCGTGTCCTCGGTGCAGTCCGGATACTGCGGTGGAACCACGCTGAATCCAACCTATGAACAGATTTGCACCGGCAAGACCGGACATGCGGAAGTCGTGCAGATCGAATTCTATTCGCAGATCATCTCGTTCGATGATCTGCTTGAGGTCTTCTTTGCGACGCACGATCCCACGATGCTCAACCAACAGGGGGCCGATGTGGGAACGCAGTACCGCTCGGCAATCTTCTTCCACACTGATCAACAGCGTGACACGGCCGAACGCAAGATCGCCGAATTGCATGCGAGCGGTCACTGGCGCAGCAAGATCGTGACGCAGGTCATTCCGTCCGCGACGTTCTTTGCTGCAGAGGCCTATCACCAAGGCTACTTCCAAGCGAACTCACGCCAGCCCTACTGCCAAGCCGTGATCTCACCCAAGCTGGCGAAATTGAAGAGCAAGTTTGGCGGAAAGCTGAAAGTGACGGAGTGATTCAATGAATA
>JAYVDI010000054.1:0-9636 GCA_043749505.1 Schlesneria sp.
GCACAATTCGAGGCAGTCTGCCGTCCGAAGTGTGGGAGGAGCTGAACAAGTTCTATTTGTTTGTGCGCGAGGCGGCCGTGGCCGAGACCGCCGAACGAACCGGAGAATTTCTGAACGAGGTGAAGCGGTTCAGCCAGTTGCTGGTCGGCGTCATGGAATCGCTGATGTCGCGTGATGAAGCCTGGCACTTCTCGCGGATGGGCCGCAGCATCGAGCGGGCTGACAAAACGTCGCGCATCCTGGACGTGAAGTACTTCATCCTGCTGCCGACCTCGAATGAAGTCGGCACGCCGCTCGATGTGATTCAGTGGTCGGCGCTGCTCAAGTCGACGAGTGCCCTCGAAATGTACCGCCGGGTGCGCGGTCGGATCACACCCGAGAACGTCGTTGGCTTTCTGATGCTCGACCACGACTTCCCGCGCTCCGTCAAGTATTGCCTGCATCGTGTCGAGGAGTCGTTGCGCGCGATTACCGGTTCGCAAGCGGGTACATATCGCTCGTTGGCCGAACGCCGCATCGGTCGGTTGCGCGCTGAGTTCGAGTTCGCCCAACCGGCCGACATCATCCAGATCGGACTGCACGAGTTCATCGACTCGTTTCAAACGAAGCTCAACGATCTGGATACGGCGGTGTTTGAGGCGTTCTTCGCAGTCAAACCGGTGTCGGTTGAAGCGCCTTCCGCGCAGACGCAGAGCCAGACTCAGGGCGGGGCCGCTGCGGAGTGATCTGCCGTAATAGGATGGACACTCGTGCCCGTCGGGTTTCAGCAGGCAATGTAGGGTGGGACCAGCTCGCTTCGAGCGCCGGCCCACCAACACGAATCGCATGGTGGGCTGGCGCGCCGAAGCGCCGCTGGTCCCACCCTACGGAGATTCATCCGGCTCGATCAGCGCGACATCGACGCTGACGCTCAGTGAGTGGCGGCCACCGCCGATGAAGACTCCTTTCAGCGGACAGACATCGCTGTAGTCGCGGCCCCAGGCGACGGTGATGTGTTCCAAGTTGGGAAAGATGTTGTTCGTTGGGTCGAGATCGAGCCACTCGCCATCCCCCAGATAAACCGACAGCCAAGCGTGCGATGCGTCGGCACCGACCAGTCGTTGTTTGCCGGGAGCGGGGCGGGTTCTCAGGTATCCACTGACGTAGCGCGCGGCGAGACCGAGCGACCGCAGTGCCGCGATTTCCAGATGAGCGAAGTCCTGACAGACACCTTTCCTCAATCGAAAGACTTCATCGACGGGCGTCGTGACCGTGGTCGCTCGCGCGTTGTATTCAAAGTCGTGATGAATCCGCGCGGTCAGGTCGGCGGCGGCTTCGAGCAGCGGTCGCCCCGCTGGAAACGACTGGCGAGTGTATTCGGCGAGCGACCTCATCCCCTGACTGCGAGGCGAGTCGAACGTGAACTCGCTTGCGGCCAGATCATTGGGCGAGACGGGGGATGCCAGGCATTGGACGATTCGATCCCATGCCGGAGTTTGCTCGACGGATGGCACGACTCGCTCGCACAGTGAGACCTTACTGATCGAGGTGACCGTCATTGAGTCGTAACCCCGGTTGAACGAGAACGCCCACACGTGGTTGCCGAAGTAATCGCGGCGATGAGCCAGACTGGTCGGCGAGGGGTGAGCTGCCAACTGATGATCTTCCAAGCATTGAAACGGCGTGTCGCGCGGCTTGAGCCACGCCTCATTATGGCAGACCGAAACTGGCTGATCGCCCTGATAAGTCGTCTTGTGCGTGACTCGATATTTCATGCGAAGACATCTCCCTCACCGGTGATCTGCCGGGGCGTGCCCGAGTGCAGCAAATAACGCAGTTGCAACAGATCGGTCAGCGCCTTGAACTGGTAATCGACATCGAGCAGTACCTGTTGGATGTCGTCCAGCCCGGCGGCTTCGAGTTGCTGCGGCGTCACCATGCGGACGGCGTGCAGCGCGGCCATCGCCAATCGCTTCTCCTCGGTGCGCAGCGGGCTGGAAGAGTCTTGCGGCAGGGCATCGACATGCTCGGCAATGGCGACCGCTTGAAAGGCCAGTGACCGGGGATTGGTCTCGTCGGAAACGAACAGGTCCAGCACGGCATTCGACTGCAAATTGTCGAGATAACGCGAGCGGTAAGTCATGCGACAGTCGAGAACTTCGAGCAACGCACGCAGCACGGCGCGGTTCTGGATCTCGCCCGAAGACAGAATCGTGCGGAGCAGTGACGCGGTGTCGCGCCCCCGTTCGATGCGACGGCCCAGATCGAGAAATCGCCACGCCGGGCCGCGAATCATGCCATCCGCCAACAGACCGCTTACGGCGGCCAGGTCGACGATCAGCATGTTGACGCGAGCCAAAAGTCCCGCCGAGTCCGGTCGCTCGGGAGAACTGTCCTCTAGGAAATCGGATGCCGTTTGATGAATCGTCAGCCAGGTGTCGGGAGACAGTCGGTCTCGGACCAGCGAGCCGATCCGCAGCATTTCCGTGACGGCAAATCCCAATCCCTGCACGTCCGAGACATCGAAAACGGCGTCCGGTAACACTCCGTCGAGCTTCGGCAGCAGGCCCGAAAATGCCTCGACGGCGAAGGCCGGTTCGAGCTGACCTTGCTCGGCTAATGCACGCACGAGCGAGGGAAGCTCCACACTGGATTCCGGCTCGGTCGTCAATCGCTCGGTCACCGAACGGATGATGCGAGCCAGAAAATCGACGCGCTCCATCGCCCAGCCGAGCCAGAACAGATCGTCCGCGACTCGACTCGGAAACATCGCTCCGCTGCGCCGCAATGGCACCGGCTTGTCGATGGCCTGAAGCAGCGTCACCTGATCGACGGGGCCGTCGGACAGCACCCACAAATCTTTGCTGCCGGTTCCGGCAGAGATCGACAGTTCCATCGGATCGGGTGTTGTTGCGATCCGAATCAATCCGCCCGGCATCAAGTTGTAGTCCGGCCCGTCGGAGACGAGGAACACGCGGACAGCGGCATGTCCGCTGCGCAGTTGCCCGTCTGCATCAAACACCGGAACGGCGGATCGCGTGATTTTTTCTTGAGCCACGAAGGCCTGAGGCTTCGCCGCGATGCGTGCCAGCAGTTGCTCTCGCTCGGCCGACGACAGCCGTTCGCCCACGAGTTCCTCGCTGCCGCTCGCTTCAAATGCGGGCTTGATGACGAGCTGTTCGAGATGCTCGACCACGTACTTTCGGGCCGCGTCATCACCGCACCACCACGTTGCGATCGACGCGAGCCGCAACTCTTCTCCCAACAGCAGCCGACACAGCATCGGCAGAAACGCCATGAAGACCGGAGCCTCGACCAACCCGCAACCCGGCATGTTGGCGATACTGACCGCTCCCTGCCGAACCGCCTGCAACAGACCGGGAACGCCATGCAGCGAGTTGCCTCCCAACTCAAGCGGATCGATCCCGCGATCGGTGCCGCGCGACAAGATCACATCGACTGGCAACAGTCCCGCCAGCGTCTTGAGAAACACCCGCTCGTCGCGCACCGCGAGGTCAGCCCCTTGAGCCAGCGTGTAACCGAGATAGCCCGCCAGATAAACGTCTTCAAAATAGTACGGACTAGCGGGGCCAGGGCTGAGCAGCACGATGCGAGGATTGTCCGATCGCTTCGCCGCCAACTCCTTCAGCGCGTTTTGCAGCCGCAGGAAAAACGAGGCCAGCCGTTGGACCGGCTGGTGGTGCATGAGCTGCGGCACCGTGCGTGACGTGACGATCCGGTTCTCCAAGGCGAACCCCGCGCCGACCGGAGCATCCGCGCGGTCGGCCATAACGAACCATTGCCCGCTTGGCCCCCGCGCCAATTCCGCCGCGTAGACGATCATCGAACGCGTCTTGCGGGCGTGCAAACCAACGAACGGCCGGAAGAACTGCGGGTGTGCGAAGACAGCTCCGGGAGGCAGCATTCCTTCCTTGATCGTTCGCTGCTCGCCGTGGATGTCATCAATGATCGCTTCGAGCAGCCGCGCCCGCTGTTCCAACCCCAGTTGCAAGCGCGACCATTCGGCCGCCGGCACGATCATTGGAATCAGGTCGAGCTGCCAGAGCCGCTGCTGTGTTTCCTTCTCGCGAAAGACATCGAACGTCACGCCGTTGTCATTGAGAAACCGTTCGGCCTGCGCCGTGCGGCGGGCAAACTCGTCGAGCGAGTAGCCGTTTAAGCCGTCTCGCAGATCGGCCCAATGCGGGCGCAGAGTTCCCGGCGACTCAAACGCCTCGTCATAGACGGAGACGGGGCTGCGATAAGACTTCCAGAGTTCATCAAACGGAGGCGGATTCGTCGGCATCATTTCGTCGTGTGTACGAGCGGAACGATGGGAGCGCACCGTTCGATTCGGAAGAGTGTGGTTTTATGTCGCGTGGTCAAAGCGGCGAAACAGACTCGACTGTAATCAGACGCGCGGGGCGTTTAAACGATCTGCGCGCGGCGGCAGGCCATTCAACGCCGGGGCTGACGTAAATCGAGCGTACACGGATAGTCGGGCGGCAACGATTCGTCAACGACGGTGGCTGAACCGCCAGTGTGCCCCATCTTGAGGAAGCGACCGGCTCGGCGGCTCTCGGCCTCCAGGGTGTTGATCGGATACGACGCCGGGTTCAAACCGCCAGGATGACCGACGTGATATTGGCAACCTCCCAGCGAACGCCGTTGCCACAGATCGACCACGTCGAACACGAGCGGGGCGTGAACTGGAATGGTTGGATGCAGGCAGCTCGGCGGCTGCCAGGCTCGATAACGAACTCCGGCCACGTATTCGCCGGATGTTCCCGTTGCTTGCAATGGAACTTTGCGACCGTTGCAGGTGACGGCGAAGCGGCTCGCGTCGAAGCCGGTCACTTTCGCTTCCACCCGCTCGACCGAAGAATCGACATACCGCGCGGTGCCGCCCGATCCCGGTTCTTCGCCCAGCACATACCACGGTTCGATGGCTTGTCGCAGCGCGAGCGTGATGCCATCGTGAGTAATCTCACCAATCGGTGGACAACGGAACTCCAGATGCGGCGCGAACCACTCGTCTCGAAAGACGATGCCCGCCTGCTTCAGATCGCGCAGCACGTCATGCAGGTCTGCCACGAGATAATGTGGCAGCATGAAGCGATCATGCAGCGCCGTCCCCCACCGCGCCAGTGGCTGTCGATACGGCGTATCCCAGAACCACGCCACAAACGCTCGCACCAGCAACTGCTGTGTGAGGCTCATCCGCGCGTGCGGCGGCATCTCAAACGCGCGGAACTCCAGAAGACCGAGCCGCCCGTTCGCGTGATCGGGCGAGTACAGCTTGTCGATGCAGAACTCGGCCCGATGCGTGTTGCCAGTGATATCCACCAGCAAATGGCGAAAGACGCGATCGACGAGCCACGGCGGGACCGGTCCTTCCTGTGGGATTTGCTCGAACGCCAGTTCCAATTCGTAGAGCGCATCGCGTCGGCCCTCATCGACGCGCGGAGCCTGGCACGTTGGTCCGATGAACTGCCCGGAAAAGATGTACGACAGCGCCGGATGATTGTTCCAGTACGTGACCAGACTCCGCAGCAGATTGGGCCGCCGGAGGAATGGGCTGTCGGCGGGAGTCGGTCCGCCCAGCACGATGTGATTGCCACCACCCGTCCCCGAATGCTTGCCGTCGAGCTGAAATTTTTCTGTTCCCAGTCGAGTCAGTCGCGCCTCTTCGTACACGCCACTCGTGATCTCTTTGAGTTCGTCCCACGATGCCGCTGGATGGACGTTGACTTCAATCACGCCTGGATCGGGAGTCACCTTCACGACTTGAATGCGATGATCGGGCGGAGGCAGATAACCTTCCAATACGACCGGCTGCTGCATCGCTTCGGCCGTCTCTTCGACCACCGCGATCAGTTCCAGATAGTCTTCGAGCGTCTCGACGGGCGGCATAAAGACGTGCAGCCGACCGTCGCGCGGTTCGATGCACATCGCGGTGCGAACAACCTTGGACACCGCCTCCCTTGGCCGTTCGTTCGACTCATTTTCAGCGGCCACGCCGCTCGCTTCCTCGTCTGTCGCCAACGTGTCTGCGACATCGCGGGCGGTCGTCTTCAAGGACAGGGCCGCGCGGTCGCGGCCCTGTTCCGTGATCGTGACCTGGTCGTGTTCAAACTGCCGACCACGAGTGGCGACGCGCAATTCCGTATATGCGGGCAACGGTTGTCGCTCTGCCAGCGGGTCGATCGAATACAGCAATCTGGCACTCGCGGGTCCGCCGATGGGCAACGAGTCCAACGGCAGACGCAGTCCGATCGGCGAATCGCCGGGCAACAGGAAGAGTCGCTCGGCTCGCAACGGCCACGAACTGCTGGCCCATCCCGCGCGCGTCTGCCACCACGCGCGCGTCAACGGCAACACGAAGCCCGCTTTGCGAGTCGGCCCCTGCTCAACGATGCGCGCCAACCGTCGCCGGTCTTCGTCCGCATCGAGATCAAATTTCCGAGCGTCCACATCGACTGGCAGCTTGTGTTCCTGCTCGACCGTTTTCCAAACGTCTTCGTAGGCCGATTGAATCCAGCGCGGCTCGACCTGCAATCGTCGGGCGACTTCGGTGAGAAACAGACCTGCGCGATCGACACTTGCTTCGTAGGACGGGCACTCTTGCCCGTCATCTCTTGCCTTGCTCCCGTCGTCCGGCTTTCGACGGGCAGGAGTGCCCGTCCTACAAGATTGTTCGCCCCCACCCAACCATTTTGAATTCGACCAGATCGGCTGTCCGTCCTTCCGCCACAGGCAAGTGTAGGCCCAGCGCGGCAAGGACTCACCGGGATACCACTTGCCCTGACCGAAGTGCAGCAAGCCTCCCGGTCCGAATCGCGCCCGCAGTCGATGGATTAACTCCACGGAAAGCTGCTGCTTGTGCAAGCCAACCGCGCCCGTGTTCCATTCGGGGCTTTCCATGTCGTCGATCGAAACGAAAGTCGGCTCGCCCCCCATCGTCAGCCGCACGTCGCCGCGCTGCAGTCGGCCATCGACAAGCTGTCCCAGCTTGTCGATCTCGTCCCATTGTTCGTCGGTGTACGGCTTGGTCACACGCGGGTCTTCGTGCGCCCGAGTGACCGTCATCTCGAACCCGAACTCGACCTCGCACTCATCGACGCAGCCGCTGATCGGGGCCGCCGTCTGCGGAGCCGGGGTTGCCGCGAGCGGGATGTGCCCTTCGCCTGTCAGCAGCCCCGATGTGGGGTCCAATCCAATCCAACCGGCTCCCGGCAGAAAGACCTCGGCCCACGCATGGAGATCGGTGAAGTCCTTTGCCGTGCCCGCCGCCCCTTCGAGCGGCTTCAGGTCAGGCGTCAGTTGAACCAGATACCCCGACACAAACCGCGCCGCGAGACCGAAGCTGCGCAGCACCTGCACCAACAACCAAGCCGAATCGCGGCACGACCCCGATCCCTTCGCCAGCGTTTCTTCCGGACTCTGCACGCCCGGCTCTAATCGGATCAGATAACTCACGTCCCGCTGCAACTTCAGATTCAAATCGACCAGAAAATCCACGGTCTTCCGAGGTGCCGTATTGATGCCCCGCAGATACTTCGTCAGCAACGGGCCGACCGGCAGCCGCTCCAAGAATGGCACGAGGTCGTTTGCCAAGTCGGGCGCGTACTCGTATGGAAACTGCTCGGCGGCCGGTTCGATGAAGAAGTCGAACGGGTTGATGACCGTCATCTCGGCCAGCAAATCCACCGACACACGGAACTTGCGAGTCGGCTTCAAAAATATCAGTCGAGCGACAAAGTTCCCATGCGGATCCTGCTGCCAGTTGAGGTAGTGTTCCGGCGGCTCGATCTTCAGCGAATAGCTCGGCACGGGAGTCCGACAATGCGGAGCCGGCCGCAACCGCACCTCCTGCGGTCCAAGATTGATCAGCTTGTCATAGCGGTACTCGGTGACATGCCGGAGCGCAACGCGAATGGTCATTGAGTGCCTATCCGAGAACTTCTCCCCTCGCCCCGCCCTGTTTTCCAAACGAATACTGGCGGGGAGAAGGGCTGGGGGTGAGGGGTTCTTGGATCGGATCCAAGTGCCGTACTCAACCGTTTCCAAGGGGTGTGATTTGGTGACAACAGCAGACGCAATACGACCTCCCACTGCCCAACGCAACTCCCGCGCCGTGGCAAGGTTTCATCGCACTGACCAGACATTCGCAGGGAATCCGCTCTCGACAACGTTCCCCATCCTGCCGCATCGCACGATTCGCGCGCGAGGCATGGCCAACTTTCGGGCAATCGCTTCCGCAGTCCAGGTCATGAAGGTCCGAGCGATGAGAGCCAAGGGTCAGGTGGTTCAAAGTTCCTTTTTCGCCGGGTGGTAGCTCACAGCGTTCAACGCCACGGACCCGGCGAAAAAGGAACTTTGAACGCCCGACCACGGCTTTGTGTGGCTCTGTGCCCCCCGGCCGGTCCATTTTGGTTTTCGCTGTGATACCCTCGCTTGACCCGTGAAAGACAGTGTGATGTCTGTGGGGTTGGCTCTGTTTCACATGCACAAAGATGTCCACATGACGGCTTCTGATCCTGCCGCAGTCGTAGGCACCTTCGAGTTCATTGAGGCGAAAATTCGCCGCGATGCCGAGGGAACGACGTTTGGCGGCGACTTCAAGTGGCTGTGCCGGTGGTTCTTGGGAAACGCTCCCCGGTATCGAGGTCAGTTCGACAAGGTTTGGCTCTGGAAGGATTGGCCGGAGCGGTGGGGAACGGATGCGGGGATCGACATCGTCGCACGCACGCGGACGGGAGAATTGTGGGCCATTCAGGCCAAGGCCGATCATCCCGACCGAGCGATCACCAAACGCGAGATCGACTCGTTCCTGTCCGAATCGAATCGTTCGCAGTTCGCCTATCGACTGCTCATGGCGACGACGGATGACATTGGGGTCACGGCTCGCCGGACGCTGCACGGCCAAGAGAAGCCGGTGGGACTGGTCCTGCGTGGTCATTTCCTAACGGAAGAAGTTCAGTGGCCAATTCAGATTGGAGGAACCGCCGCGCGGCTGCCTCCGCATCCGGTGAAACCGCATCAGACCATTGCGATTGACGCCGTCGTCAACGGGTTTCAAAGCAATGACAGAGGCCGACTCATCATGGCCTGCGGCACGGGCAAGACGCTCATCGCACTGTGGATCGCCGAGCGATTGCAGAGTTCTCTCACACTGGTGCTCGTCCCGTCGCTCTCGCTGGTGCAGCAGAACCTGGCCGAGTGGGGCCGACATTCAACGCAGGACTTCGACACGCTCGTCGTCTGCTCGGACGAGTCGGTCGTGCAACGCAACGAAGACACTGCGCTTCAATCGACGGCCGATCTCGGAGTGAAGGTCACCACCAAGCCTGCGGAGATTCAGCAGTTCCTCGACCAGCATCGGAAGCGACCGGCCGTCGTATTCGCCACGTATCAATCATCCGACCGCATCGCGACTGCTCAGGCCGGCACTACAAAACAATTTGACCTGGCGATCTGCGACGAAGCCCACCGTCTGGCCGGACATGCCGAGGGCTTGTTTGCGACCGTGCTGGATGACAAGAAGATCAATGCCCGCAAGCGGCTGTTCATGACCGCCACGCCGCGCTACTTCAAGGAGCACGTCAAGCGGCGCGCGGCGGAACTGGAATTTGAACTCGTCTCGATGGACGACGC
>JAYVDI010000055.1:0-25705 GCA_043749505.1 Schlesneria sp.
GGCGGGCATAATAGCCGCCAGCATCTGGGTGTCAACGAACTCACTCAGGTTATTTTCTCGCAGAAATCTCCCAAGGCCTGTTCCGTTGTCGCCGCCATACTCCGCCCGTCTCTGGCATACCGCAATCCCAAGAAATTAAGGCTCGGCTGACCGCAAAACACCGACGCTTCCGGACCAGCCAACCTCGCCTGCTCTCGTTCCTTGCGCCCTCTGTTCCTCAAATTTTAACAATACATCACATACAAGCTGGGAATTACTCATGCGATTTTTCGTCAAGCTCCTGATTGTGATTGCGGTCCTCGGCGGGATCGGAGCTGCGGGGTACAAGCCGACGATGGATTACGTCGCCAAACGGAATCGGCCAATCTGGCGGACGGCCAAGGTCGAGAAGGGCAACATCGTGTCGGTGGTCAATTCGACCGGGACGGTCAAACCAAAACTGAAAGTGGCGATCGGTTCGTTCGTCTCTGGACCTATTCTGAAGCTGTTCTGTGAATTCAATCAAGAGGTCAAAGAAGGAGATCTGCTCGCCAAAATCGACCCACGCATTTATCAGGCGGGCGTTTCGCGCGATGAGGCAGCGCTCGCGAGTCGCGAGGCGGATGTCTTCCGCGTGCAAGCGCAACTGCAACAGGCGATCAATGACGAGAAGCGGGCGATTGCGTTACGGACTGAGGATGTGTCATTCATTTCTCAAGCGGAGATGGACAAGTTCCGATTCGCTCGGCTGTCGCTCGATTCGCAACTCGCCGTCTCCAAGACGGCTGTCGATCAGGCTAAGGCGACATTGGACAACTCGCTCGCCAATCTGGCCTACACCGAAATTCGAGCCCCGGTTGACGGCATCGTTATCGACCGAAAGATCGATCCCGGCCAGACGCTGGCCGCTCAGTTTCAAACGCCGGAACTGTTCGTCATCGCACCGGACATGCGAGAGCAAATGCACATCCATGCGTCGGTCGATGAGGCGGACATTGGTCTCATCAAGGCAGCTCAACACCGCAAGTATGCAGTCACGTTCACGGTCGATGCGTATCCCGAGAAACTGTTCAAGGGGATGATCCATGAGATCCGCATGAGTTCGACGACAGTGCAAAACGTTGTGACTTATCCCGTCGTCGTCTCCGCGCCAAACACCGATCTGGAACTACTGCCGGGGATGACGGCGAGCCTTTCCTTTCAGGTCGATCACCGCGACGACGTGATCCAGATTCCGAATGCCGCGCTGCGGTACTACCCGAATCCCAAGCAGGTTCGTCCTGAAGACCAACCCATTCTGGAAGGGCAGGGGCAGAACAATTCGGGCGACGCTCAGGGATCAGACCAGCCATCGGAGAAGTCGGTCTCGGCGGATGAACGCTCGAGACTGCGTCGCGATCGTCACCGCCGACATGTTTGGATCGCAGACGGCGATTTGTTGAGAGCTGTCGAAGTACAGACCGGCCTGAGCGACAGCCAGTTCAGCGAAATGATTAGGGGGGACTTAAAGGCAAGCGACACGCTGGTGATCGGCTTACAAGCCCCGCAGTTCGGTTCGCCGAAATAATGCTGGCCTCGTACCGACGCCTCAAGTACGCCCCGTTTATTTTTTGCACTTCGAGTCTCCTCATCCAGAAGCCCGCCCGTTCATGAACTTCTTTCTGACACTCCGCATCGCGATTCGGGCACTGGCCAAAAACAAGATGCGGGCAGCGTTGACCGTGCTGGGAGTTGTGATCGGGATCGCGGCGGTGACGACGATGGTCTCGCTGGGGCAGAGTGCCAGCTCGCTCGTACAGGGGCAGTTCGAGGCACTCGGCAGCAACGTCATCATCGTCTTTCCGGGGAACAGACAACGCGGGGGAGTGTCGCAGGCGCAGGTCTCACTGACGGCGCGCGACTCAGAAGCTATCGGAGCCGAATGCCCATCAGTATTGGCGTCGTCACCAATCCTCGGCGCGAGTGGCCAAGTGATTTATGGCAGCTCGAATTTCAGCCCGAACGAAATGCACGGGGTCAGTTGCGACTATCTCACCGTGCGAAACTGGCAACTGCGGCGGGGTGAGTTCTTCACCGAACGCGATGTTGTCAGCGCGTCCAAAGTCTGCGTGATCGGCCACACGCTGGTCGTCAAACTGTTCCAAACGACCGACCCGATCGGTCAGACGATTCGGATCAAGAACATCCCGTTTCAAGTGATCGGCGTGCTCGAAAAGAAGGGCGCGAACATGGTCGGACAGGATTTGGACAACATTGTCCTGATGCCGATCTCGACGGTTCGCAAGCGGCTACGCGGTTCTGAATTTGACAATGTCAACGCGATCATGGCTTCGGCCCGTTCGACGAAGCTCATGCAGGATGCTCAGAACGAAATCGACCAACTGTTGTCCGAGCGGCATCGCATCCAGCCGGGCGAACCTCGCGATTACGTTGTGCAGAACACGACAGAGATCGCGAACGTCTTCGGCATGATTACCGGCACGCTGACGTTGATGCTGGCCTGCATCGCCGGGATTTCGCTCGTGGTCGGCGGCGTCGGGATCATGAACATCATGCTGGTCTCGGTGACGGAGCGAACGCGGGAGATCGGCATTCGAATGGCAGTCGGTGCCCGTTCGGGCGACATTCTACGACAGTTTTTGGTTGAGGCGGTGCTGCTGTCGTGCATCGGCGGTGTGATCGGCTTTCTTCTCGGAGTGGGAGCGTCGATCGGGTTGGTGTCGCTCATCAACGCCGTAACCAGCGGGACGAAGTGGAAGCACGAAGTCTCGTTCACGGCCGGGATCGTGGCGTTTGTGTTCGCCGCCGCCGTCGGAGTCTTCTTCGGTTTCTACCCCGCTCGCCGAGCGAGTCGCCTCGATCCGATTGAAGCCCTGCGGTACGAGTGAGGCTGGACAGGCTTTCCGCCGATAGGGCGGCTTCCTGGTACCTCACGCCGCCTGCGATTGCTGCGGGCGGTTGGCCCACTTGATCCAGTCGTTCACCTCGGCGAGATCGGGGCGTTCGCTTCCTCGCAGGATTCGTTCGCCAGGCGGAGTGACCACGAACGCTTCGACTTTCTTGAACAGTTCCACCGCGTCGGACATTGCCAACTCCCCGCGATGCGTGATCCCGCAGGCCGTCAAAATCTGCGCATCGTGTCCTCGCAAATTGGGTACGTCGCAGCAGAGGTCCGCCTGCATCTGCCATGTCAGAATCGTGTACGAGTCGATGTGACGATCGCCGAGCAACGTGGCCAGTTTGTCGGGGTCGATCGAGAGCAAATGGCCAACCGTGTGGACTCCATGCTCTTCGAGCAACGCCGCGGTCTTCGCTCCGATGGACGGAGCTTTCTCGACGGGATGATCGACCGTGAGGTGGTAGCGATCGACATGCTCGGTCGCCTGTGGGATGCCTGTTGAGCGGCTCTTGGTTGGAACGGCGGCCGTTGGAACAGGCGTTTTTTCGCGCCACGTTGCAGGGGGCGTCTTCTCAACGACAACAGGCGGCGCAATCGCGGGCGAAAAAACGGGCTTAGAGTCGATGGAAGAACCCCTCGCCCCCAGCCCCTCGCCCCGCAGAGCCGGGGCGAGGGGTGAATTTGCGGATCGGCTCTTGCTCGGCGCGCGGCGGCTCACAACTGGACGAGGCCGTGCGGGGGCACCGATTCCGTGTGCGGCACCAACCGGCCGCGGCTCCTCTTCGTCGAGTTGAGCCATCGGCACCTTGAGCACTTCTTCAGCGTGAGCCTTCCGGATCGCGAAGTCATCGTCGCTCAGCGTCTCGATCACTTTGCCGGTCGCTTCAAATTCACGGAAGATCGCTTCGACGACGGCGCGTTCCTTCGAGTCCTTCAACTTTTTTGTGACCCAGAACAGCGGGATGGTCAGCTTGGCCAACACGCCGAAAAGAGTGATGTTGGTCGCGGGAAGAGTCACATTCGCTTCGGCGATGGCTCGTTCCATGATGCGCGCGTAGCCCACGACCGCGTGGCCGATTAACTTCGCGATGCGATCCTTGATCTCCTGATCGAGGCCCGTGGGCGGATCCTTCACGCCCTTCTTCAGGTCGTAGTGGTCGATGCAAGCTTCATAGTGAGGATTGGCGAGATCGGCACCAGCGACGACCATTTTCGCCAGCCAATCGTCTCCTTGCGGAACGGCCACGTCAGGCCAACCGCCGAGGTCCGCTTCGAGGATGTCGGTCAGCTCGCGATACGCACAGGCAATGCTCCACTCCGCCGCCCGATGGACGATCCCCTCCGCCTCGCACTGTCCCGTGTGAAACGGCTGGATCGGGTCGGTGTAGTAGTGACTGAGAACTCCCGCCGCGTAGATCGCGTCGCTCCACTTCTTCACTCGCAGGGCCTCAACGGTTCGCCCGTACCACAACTCAGTCGCCGCAACGGCACCGCCCCAATAGTTGTCACGGACGTGCAGCACATGGTTGCGAAAGTCCTTGAACTTGTTGTCGGGAGCCTTCGAGCCATCGAGATAGATGTCGATGTGGGCGAGGCACAGATTCCGCCAGTTCTCGGCCGCGTCGCCGCGAAGCTGATGAAGGGCATCCAACGCGAGCTTGTGATGAGTGCTGGAACACTTCCACGCAAACAGCACATTGAAGAGTGTCGAGGACATCGGCGGGGCCTCGCGGGGCAGAGGGGAGTTCATGCCCAGAATGTTTAACCGCGTGGGAATGAGCGACCTAACAACAGATCAAAGCCTGACGCGCAAGCGAAGACTCGGTTGCCGAAGCGTCTTCGCTTGCGCGTCAGGCTTTGATCGGACAGCGACTTTTTTGCCGCTGGCCCGACACCCAGCACGAAGGAATCTGACAGGAGGCGGAGAGCATCTCAAGATCGAGTCGATCTTTGCCCAGCAGAATCGTTCCATTCGGCAGTCCAGACGCGACTTGCCGTTCCTCTTTCGGCAACTCCTGCCGCTTCTCGATTGAAGGCAACTCCAAAACCGATGAGACCAGAACGTCGCCACCTCTCACGTTGCAATCCGTGTCACGAATTCGCCGCGCCTCATCGAGCCGGACCATGGTCACGAAGTACATCCTGCACGACGCTCACGATAATCGCGATCTGCGCGATCGGATCCACCTCGTGTTGTCCCGCGCACCGCACCTCATCGGTCGATCGATTCAGGTCGAAGTCGTCGATCACGAAGTGCTGCTGACCGGAATCGTCTGCAGCTACTTCCAAAAGCAAATGGCACAGGAAAGCCTGCGATACGTTCCGGGCATGGGTGTGATTCGCAACCAGCTCGCCGTGACGGCGGATGCCTGTAAATCGGATGTGGGCAAGTAGAACGCATTTCAAAACAAGACCGACGCGCGAGCGAGGGCTGGACGTTCGATGACCGCGAAGCCCTTGCTCGCGCGTCGGGCTTGTTTTTTCCGAGCAGAACCGGTTTTGAAAAGCGCCCTACGGTATCGGCTCCACCATCACCGGGGTTTGTTCGGCGAAGACGCGGGCCTTCGCCGTGGCGGACAGTTGTTGAAGGTAGCCGAACAATTCCTCTGCGGTCAGGTGCAGATCGCGGTCAGTGTCGGCGGCACCTTGAAGGGCTTCGGACAGCCACCACGCGAACAGGCCGTGTTTCTTCTCGGTCCAGACGCGGCTTTGTTCGCCCTTCTCGCACGAGATGATGACGTGCGTGGATTGGAGCGGCGTCTTGAGTTTGTCGAGGAGTCCTTTCCCGGCAAGTTGCCGTTGGGCATCCTTGCCCGTGGTGGCGGGAGTCACATCAAGGACGAGCAGCTTATCTTTGGACGAACACTCGTTCAGCTTCTCGGCGAGCCAATCGAGGGGGACTCCCGTCGCAGGCATATTGGCGAGATCGAAGTCCTTCGGGGCGAGATAGACTCGGTCGTCGTCGCCCAAATAGGCGTGGCCCATCACGCAAATCAGCACTTGAGTTTGCGGACGGGCACTGGTCAACGTCTCGCTCAGTTGGCGTTCCCAGTCGCGTTTCTTGGCATCGATAACGAGTGCGCCGCGCTGCTCTGAAACCGCGTAGCGAGAGAGCAACATCCCCTGTACAAGTCGCGCGTCGTTGAGAGCCGTCGTGATCGGCGAGAGCATGGTATCGGTGTAGCCTTGCGTGCCGATCACGACTGTCCAGCGATCGGTCTGCGGCGGACGGCGAGCGTCAATCGCGACGGCCTTGAGTTCACCATCAGCCTCTTCCGTGTAGGATGCGCGGACGTTGTCGAACTGGCGCAGGTCGAGCAGTTGAACACGTTCCACCGCCAGCGTGATCTCACACGAACGAGCAACAACGAGCTGCTTTCGTTCGCCCGACGCCAGTGAGATTGTCAGCGTCGTGCCTTCGTCGTTCACGGCTTGCACCGTTCCTTCAAACGACAAGCTGCGTGTGGCGGCGATCTCGACGATGTCCGTGTCGTGCGTCAATGAAATACGGTCGCCCGGCTTGAGCGACGCGACGGTGACAGGCTGCCCGCTCTGGCCACCAGTGCCGACCAGTTGATCAAGACCGTTCAGCGTCACTTTGCATTGCTTCGCGATGGGAAGCGTCAGCGATCCGGCACTCGCACCCTGACCGATCTGGATCGCGAGCGTCGATTGCTCGGCGTCGAACCGGTTCAAAAAACCAATCGTCGTCGTCGTTCTTCGCGCGATGAGTGAGTTGAGCACGCGCCCCTTCGCGACACCCGGCTCGGTCAGATGCGTGATCTCCAGGCGATCACCAAGTTGAAGGTCGCGCAACTTTGTGTCCTGCCCGTTCAGCTTCAGCTTCGCCGCTTCGGGAATGCGTACGGGCAGATCGTCGCGCGTGTTGCCTTCTTCCATCGCCAGTACGATCCGCGACTCGGACAAGTTCAATGTTTTGAGCGTGCCGCGCGTCGGGACCGGTCGATCAACGATCACATTCACCGCCAGATCGGGCTGCTGCTTGTCCACGTCCAACTCGACGTGGTCGCCCGGCAGCAGCTCTTTCAGTTGGATGTTGTTCTTCGTATTCAGCAGGAAGATCCGCTGCTTGCGAGGAACTCTGAACGGTTCGAGCGTCCCCGTTTCGAGGTCTTGTACGACGAACTCATTCTTATCAACAACCACTTCGCGAATGAGTCCATGTGATTTGTGAACGGTCTGCTTTCCCGCGTTGCCGCCTCCCATGAAGAGCATCGCGGCCGACATGAGGACCGATGCGGCGAGTGCTCCGATGGCGATCAATCGCCGCCGCTTGCCATCGTCAGGAGGGGACTCGTCCGAGGGATCGCCTCCCGACTGGCCACCGATCAGCTTGAGATCAATCTGCAAATCGGAGAGCGCTTCGTCGGCCGACTTGTATCTCAGCGCGGGATCTTTTTGCGTGAGCTTCTGCACGACCTTGGCCACGTCGGGCGGAACCCCTTCCAGCACGCGGTCGATCTCGGGCAACTGCCGATCGGGCGCGGCGTGCCACATCATCCACGCGAGCTGCTGATTGCGGCCCTTCGCGTTGAGACCCGGAAAGAGATCGTCGAAGTTCTCGCCGCACATCAAGTCGTAAGCGGTGAAACCGAGCGAATAGAGATCGCTCTGTGGACCCACTTCTCCAAAATCGTCGGAGACCGTTTCGGGGGCCATGTATTTCGTGGTCCCCTTGAGAAGGCTGCCTTCGGCATTGGCAACACGGCGGGCGAGTCCAAAGTCGCCGAGCTTCACGCGCCGTCGCACGTCGATCATCAGGTTCGCGGGCTTGATGTCTCCGTGGATCACACCCTGCGCGTGGAGATATTTCAGCGCGCGCAGACAATGCGCCAGAGAAGCTCGCAGCGCCCGCAAATCGACCTGCCGTCCAGCCAACCGCGTCGCGAGACTGCTTTGCATCAGCTCCATCACCAGCCAGCCCCGCTCGCGCACGAGGTCAAAAATCGTGACGATGTTCGGATGCTGGAGCGACGCGAGTAACTGCGCCTCCTGCCAGAATCGGTCGAGACGACCTTCGTCGGCGAGGAACTCGGAATGAAGCTGCTTGATTGCGACTTCACGTCCCAGCTCGTTGTCCTTCGCGCGATAGACCGTCGCGAAACTGCCCGAGCCAATCTTTTCGAGAATTTTGTAACGCGTATCGAGCGACACGATCCGTCCCCGTGAAAGTCATCGAAGTGAAATGTTGACGCGGCAGGATGAAGGATTGCCGAATAGGGTTCAAGCAACCTCTTCGCGTCGCGCGAGGTCTGGCAAAGCCAGACGTGAGCAATGACGCCGAGATCAGCATTGCTTGCAACGCCGTTCCTTAGGTGAGAGCAACTTCGCGATACCTCACCGAACGAGTCCCTCGATTAGTTTCGTGTCTCCACCGGTTGGAGTACAACGCTCGCACGAAGGGACTCCGTTGGTGGACGGTCCCGAGGGAAGAGCATCATCGAGGAAAGGGCATCGTTCATGTCGCGTTCTCTGAATCGTCGTCAGTTCGTGCAGCAGTCGAGTGCGTTGATCGGGGCCGGGTTGTTTGCGGGGTTCTCACCCGCGCGGGCCGCTGATGGGCCGAGTGACAAGTTGAACATCGCGGCCGTCGGCGTGGCGAACAAGGCGCGGCATAACCTCGACGAACTGGCCGGCCAGAACATCGTCGCCTTCTGTGACGTAGACGAGAACTTCTTGAAGAAGGCGTCCGAACGCTGGCCCGCGGCGCGGACGTATCGCGACTACCGCAAGATGCTCGAAGCCGAGGTCAACAAGTGCGATGCCGTCGTCGTTTCGACGGCCGATCACACGCATGCCCCGGCGGCGTCGGTGGCGCTCGATCTCGGCAAGCACGTCTATTGTGAGAAGCCTCTGTCGCACACCGTCGCCGAGGCGCGGGCACTTGCGAAACTCGCCGCGAAGAATAAACGGGCGACTCAGATGGGGACGCAGATTCACGCGACCGACAACTATCGCCGCGTGGTCGAACTCATTCAGGGCGGAGCGATCGGCCGGGTGACGGCGGTTCACAACTGGTGCAACAAGGGCTGGTCGGACGGACGCTTCGGGGCCGAGAAGCCGGTCCCCGCGAACCTCGACTGGGACTTGTGGCTCGGCCCCGCGAAGCAACATCCTTACTGTGACGGCATTCATCCGGGGAACTGGCGTCGGTTCTGGGAATACGGATCGGGAACGTTTGGCGACATGGCCTGCCATGTGATGGACCTGCCGTTCTGGGCGCTGAACCTGCGTCATCCGTCGTCGGTCTCGTGCGAAGGCCCCGAGGTTCATCCGGACGGTGCGCCCGCGTGGGCCAAGGCGACGTATGAGTTCCCCGGCCAGGCCGGTTCCAGCACGCCACTCAAGTTCTACTGGTCCGATGGCAACGCGCACTTCGATCTCGTGAAGGAGACGAAGGATCACGCCGGCCAACCACTCAGCGGTTGGGGTCTCGGCATTCTGTTCGTCGGTGAGAAGGGGATGCTGGCCGCCGACTACGGACGCAGACAGCTTCTGCCTCAGGACGGCTTTAAGGACTTCAAGGCTCCCGAACCGAGCATCCCCGCTTCGATCGGCCACTGGAACGAGTGGGTCAAAGCGTGCAAGACCGGCTCCCCGACAACCTGCAACTTCGATTACTCGGGCGCTCTGTCCGAGACCGTGCTGCTCGGCATCGTCGCCTTTCGCGCGGGCGAGAAGCTGATCTGGGACTCCGCGAACCTCAAGGCGACCAACAGCACCAAGGCCGCCGAGTTCGTCACGAAGGAGTACCGCAAGGGCTTTGAAGTCATCGGACTGTGATCTGGAGCCGTGCCGTTCGCCCAATGGCACTCACGTTGTCGCCTTTCGCTCCGCGAAAGGGCGTTCTTTCGCGGAGCGAAAGGCGACATTAGCAGACTGCGAACCTCAAAGTGAGTGCCATCGAGCTAGCACTTGGCCGCTCACGTCACACAACTTTCAACAGGAATGGCGGAGAGCCTAAATTTCTTTCGACCACTCGCGGCGCGTGTTACGTTTCTCGACAAGCCGTGCCGACCGCCGAACAAAGCGTCCGACTTGCCTTGCGAGGAACAAACCTTCATACAAAATTCACTGTTTTGACGGTCTGCGAGGCCGGTTGTTACACTCCTATCGGCTGGGCCGCCTGTTTCCTGTCTCCATCCGACAATCTGATCAACCCATTCTTTCGGGAGCCGCGGGATGCTGAATTCATCGGCAACCTCATCCGTATCGCCGGTTGCCTGGCATCTGAGTCAGCATCAGTCGCGCGGGCTTGGCCCTTGTTCGTATCGAATTCCCCACGTCGAGGTTGATGCTTCACTTCACTTGATTCGAGGTCTGCGATGACTGCGGAAGGAAAAGCTGCGGTCGCGGGAGCAGGTGGCCAGCCGCCGCAATCTGTGCCCGAACCGAAGATGCTGGGCAAGTACCAGATCGAGAAACGCATCGGCGCAGGCGGCATGGGGACGGTCTATCTCGCCAAGGACACGCAACTCAAACGAGTCGTCGCCCTGAAAGTCTTGCCGCAGGACAAGGCTCAGAATCCGACGCTCGTCAAGCGGTTCAGGGCGGAGGCACAAGCCGCGGCGCAGCTGCGCCACAACAATATAGTTGCCGTGTACGACACCGGCGAAGACGATGGCTACCTGTTCATCGCGATGGAATACGTCGAGGGGCAAGACCTCTTCGAGTTGGTGCAGAAACGCGGCGTCACCCCCGTGAAACGGTCGATCGAGATCATCAAGCAAGTCGCCGCCGCGCTGCAGCATGCCTTCGAACAGAACATCGTTCACCGCGACATCAAGCCATCCAACTTGCTCATCCGCCGCGATGGGGTCGTCAAACTGACGGATCTGGGTTTGGCTCGATCCATTGATGACACGCTGGAAACGAACATCACTCGTGCGGGGACGACGGTCGGTACGGTGGACTACATGTCTCCCGAGCAGGCTCGGAGCAGCAAGGCCGCCGACATTCGCAGCGACCTCTATTCGCTCGGGTGTACCTGGTATCAAATGCTCACGGGTGAACCGCCGTTCCCCGAAGGGAGCATGACCAACAAGCTCCAAGCGCACGCAATCAAGCCCGCCCCCGATCCGCGCGATAAGAACCCGAACGTCCCCGAGGGACTGACTGCGGTCCTGCAAAGATTGATGGCGAAGAAACCCGAAGACCGGTATCAAACTCCCGCCGATCTCCTTGAAGACTTGGCGCGTTCTTCGTTGTCCACCGCGAACATCTCACGCGAAATCTTTGGAGACTTGTCTGACTACAATCAGAAGACCGTTGGTCCTGGTGGAAGACCTTCACGTAGCGTCGAAGATGATGATGATGATGCGGAAGTAGAAGATGACGGCTACTACGATGACGAGAAGTACAGCGATCAGCGCACTCCGGACGAAGTTCTCACTCCGTCGCGCCGCAACACAAAGAATGTCGCGCGCGAAACGAACGGCGCGGATCAAGCCGAGACACGTTCAGCGCCCCGCTCTCGTCCGAGCCAGGATGATCCCGATGAAGCCGAAGAAGAGAATGAAGCCGAACCCGTACGACGTAAGAAACCGAAAGGGACGAAGGCCGCCGAGAACGACTCCGACGACAGTGATTCGCGGCGGGCCAAGGTCCGCGCGCATCGGGATGACGATGGCGGCGACGACGAATCGGCTGATAACGAACCGGCTCGACAGAAAAGGCAGAAGGCCACGAAGTTCGTGGACGACGAGTCCGAGTCGGGTGCGAACCGAAGCTCCAGTAAGTCGAAAGCCGGCAAAGAGTCAAAGCTTGACTGTCGGCCCACCGAAGAAAGCTCGGGAAAAAATAAGAGTCAGAAGCCACTCCCACCGAAACGCGAGGCGGTCCAAGAAGCGGTCGAAGTCCAACACAAGGGTCTCAACGCGGAGACCATCAAGTACCTCGGTGCGATCTGCGGCTTGATCGTTGTGATCGCCGGACTCGGCTATCTGATCGCATCCTTCAGTGGCGGCGTCGGTTTCGATTCAAACCCGTACGCCGCGCCTGCACCCGGCCAATCCAAGTCGGAGCAACTGGCTGCCGCATCCGGTCAAGTTGACCCAGCAGTCAAGAAGCCGGAGCCTGAGGCACCGGTGAATACTGCGAATGCCAACCCAACATCACAAAAGCCCGCAACTGTCCAACCGGACTTCGATGTGGAAGCGTTGCCTCAGTGGGCGGCGAAGGATGTTGAGCCATCCAGTTCAACTGTTCTGACCGTCGGGCCGGGAGCCAAAACCGCAACTCATTTCACTTCGCTCGACGAAGTGTTGCCGACAATTCCCGACGCGGGCGGGATCGTCAAGCTGCTGGGGTCCGGACCGTTTCCAATGACCTACTTTGAAACGGCGAGACTCAAGCGACTGGTGCTGATGGCGGCATCGGTGGCAGAGCGTCCCGTCATTATCATCAAGCCGTCCGATCTGACGGGGACCGGTGGGATCAAGCTGTCTGAGGGACAGCTCGAAGTGCGCGGCGTTCACTTCGCGTTGGACCGCAACCAATTTCCAAACGGCGCGAAAATGCTGGAAGTGGTGGACGGCGGGCTGCTCGTCCATCAATCGTCATTCACTGCCAATGGTCCCGACACGGTGGCCACGACCGCGATGGTCATCAGCAGCACCTACGACAATTCCAGCGTCTGGCGCATCCAGCCGAACGTATTCTTGGACCAAGTGACCGTCCGTGGGGACGGACTGAAGGGACTGGCAATTCAGCGTGCGAACGTCGATGCGGTCGTACGCGACTCACTGCTTGCCACGGGGTCGGCAGCGGCGATTGAATTGACGGGTTTCCTGACGACGGGGGTCGCAGATGTCGTCCTGCACAAACCGCGACGCATCGTCCGACTGATCCGCTCGACGGTCTTCAGCCGTCGCGGCGCGTTCGATGCTTCGTCGTCATCCGAAGCTGGCGGCAAGCCGCCGCGCACCGACATCGTGATTCTCGACTCGCTCTGCTGTGCCCAAGGTGCGGCCGAGAATTCCGCGTTGCTCGTGGCAACTCGCTGGCCGCAGATCTCTTCGACAACCGAAAGCTGGCTCACGCGGATGAAGTGGGTCTCACGCGGTTCGCTGTACTTGGGTTACGAGCAGCTTGTCGATCTCGGGCCGTCGCTGTTCAAGGTGAACGATGCCACGCAATGGCAACGTGTCTGGAATGCCAAGTACGACACGCGACAGTTCCACAAATTGACATTCCCCGATAACGAGCCAGCCGATCTGAGTGCGCTTTCACCGCTCGACTTCGATGTCTCCGCACTGACCTACCGCGAGATCAAAGCCGGTAACGGCGATCTTCCCGGTTGCCCGGTCTCGAAGTTGATTTTGCCCGACGCCGCTTTACAGCAGCGCGGTGCCGCGCTCGCATTGCGACCACAAATTCCCGCATCAATCCTCAAGCCAACGGAACCCGCTTCGACTCGGAAGATCGATCTAAAGAAGCAGGATCTCGGGCTGATACTCTCCAACACCGAATGGCCCAGCGGAACGTTGTTTGAAGCGTCCGGCGGCGGCATCTGCCAAATGTCTCCCGCCAAGATCGACGGCAAGTCGGTTCGAATCGTGTTCCGCCAAACCGAAGGGTTGCCGCTCAAATTGCAGCCGAAGACGGGTGAGGGCAAAGCGCCGGAATCGGACGCACTGTTCTCAATCACGCGCGGCACGCTCGAACTGACGAATGCCGTATTGGAAGGGTCGCTGACGCCCAAACTGAGTACTCCACCGTGGCTCATTAAATCCACGAATGCGTCGGTCGTTCTCAACGGCTGCCGCCTGCAAGGGTCGGAAGTTGACGGACTGCACCAGAAGGGACTCATTCGTTGGATTACGACCGAGCAGCCGTCTAAGCTGCCCGAACCGCCCGTGCTCTTCTGTCGCGACAGTTATCTGACTGGTGCCTGCTGTGGAATCAGTGTCGAAGCGGGATCGGGAAGCGTTGTCCTGCGGAATAGCATTGTGGCGATGCGCGGCGATGCGCTGGATCTGCGACCGATTCGCGTTGGCAACGAGTTGCTCACCAGCATCGACGCCGATCATGTGACCTTCTCCGCCACGGGTGCGGTCCTTCGAGTCGAAGCGGCCGCGGGAAATGATGAGCCTGTCACTTCGCCGATGCGAGTGTTTATGGACAACTGCGCCATGGTTCCGCCGTTGGCCTTCAAGGCGGGTGAGGCCGAGGGTGCGACGTTGCTCAAGTGCGTGGGGCCGGTTCTCGAACAGAAGCAACTCGATTGGTGGGGCATCTCCAACGGCGTCGCGAAAGAAATCGTTCGGTTCCTTCAACGCGATGCGGACTCGCCCGCAGCCTCTCTGACTGGCCTCGCCGTGTGGCAGCAATCGTGGGGCAAGTCGAACGACATCCGATTGCTAACGGGAGACCGCGGGGTCTATCTGGCCCGCGTCTTGCCGAACAAATGGAAGGAGCTTCGCCCCACATCATTCGAGTTGGACAAGTCTTCCCAAGCCGCGACATGGGCCTCCGGCGGCAAGCCCATTGGCGCGAACCTTCGCAGCGTGGAAGAGTCCAGCGTTGCCAAGAAGGCGGGGGCCGAGCCAGCCGGTCCCAAGCCGGCGACTACGGGGACGAAGCCCGCCACCACGACGCCTGCCACCAAAAAGAATGTTGGGTTCTGAATCTTGTGTCGCCCGCTCGATACCTGAAGTCAGGAACGGCTCGTTTAACCGCGTGGGCAACGCCCACGCGGTTAAATGACGAAGGGCGAACCCAGACTTCACGCCTCGTCACTCAAACAGTTCCCTCACCACTTGCCCCGTGGCGAGTGGGAACGGGCGGCCAGCGGCGTCAGTGAAGTGGCCCGCCGGATTCAGACCCAGCGCTGAGAACAGCGTCGCGGCGATGTCTCCCGGCGAGATCGGCTGCGTTTCGGGATAGGCCGCGATGCGGTCAGAAGCCCCGACCACGCGACCTCGCCCCACGCCAGCTCCGGCCAGCATGATCGAGTAAACCGAGGCCCAATGCTTGCGGCCGGGAGTGCTGCCCGCGAAGTTCGGTTCGAGTGCAATGCGCGGAGCGCGGCCGAACTCGCCCATGCAAATGACCAGCGTGTCATGCAACAGCCCGCGTTGTTCGAGGTCCTCCAAAAGTGCGGACACACTAACATCGAATCGAGGGAGCAAGTGCTCCCGCATCGCCACGAAGATGTCGTTGTGCGTGTCCCAGCCGTAGAGGTCGGTCTCATCGGGTGACTTGTCCTGACCACGGGCGCTGTGATTCAAGAAGACCGTAATGAGCGGCACGCCCGCTTCGACCAGTCGCCTCGCCATCAGGCAGGCTTGGCCGGTTCGATAGCGGCCGTAGCGGTCGCGCACTGCGTCGGGTTCGTGCGACAGATCGAATGCGCGGCGGGTGTGAGGCGACGCGAGCAGCGACTGCGCCTGTCGATAAAGTTCACTCATTTCAGAGTAGCGCCGGTCAGACTCGAGCTGCCGTTGCGTTCGGTCGATCGCTTCGAGCAACGACGCCCGTCCCGATTGGCGGACGAGAGGCAGTGCGGGCTGAGGCTCCAACCCGTCGAGGACCACGGCGGAATCGGTCACGTCGCCCACGGTGAGCGGTTCAAACTTACGCCCGAGAAATCCGCCGTACTGACCTGGTGACGGCAACTCGGGAACGAGCAACGGGCCGTTGACCTGCACCGCCGTGTACGGGAACTGCTGCGAGGGCCGCACGCGCTGCAGGATGGCACCCAGCGCGGGAGCATCGTCTTCGCGCGGCAACGGATTCGATGACTTGCGCGGATGGAACTGCCCCGTCAGTGAAAGATATGTCGCCGAACCATGATCGAGATCATCGTGCGACATGCTGCGGACAATCGTGAACAGTCGGGCCAGCTTCGCCAGTCGAGGCAGGTGTTCGCACAGCCTCACCCCCGAGACCGAGGTCGCAATCGAAGCAAACTCTCCACGTATCAACTCGGACGCCGACGGCTTTGGATCCCACATGTCGAGCTGACTTTGTCCGCCACTCGCGAACAACACAATCACCGACTTGGCCCGCCCAAATCCGGGCACCATCGCAGCGACCGAGTTGACCTCCGCCACGATGGTTCTCGAACCCCACAAACTCCCGCCCGCAATGCCTCCCACGCGCAGCCACTCCCGCCGCGACAGTGTTGCCGCAGGACTCGCGTCGTCGATGACAAACCGCAGTGACATGTGAAATCAATCGCTCACTTCAATCCTGGCTGGAACTGAAGCGGGTATAAACCAAACGCAAACTCCCTGCCACGGGCGCGACAGGGGCGGCAAGTCAGATCCGTCTTCAATCCGTCGCGACATCACTGAACATTCGCCAGTGCAGGCTTGCCCGAATCCATTGAGTCCGATACGACGTAACCACAGGGCAACGGTGGTTGAATTAGCGAAAAGCACTTCTCGATTGTGCCCACTTCAACGGACATCCTTTCTATGACTCGACTCGTTGTGAAACCGGCGGACTTGGACCTTGAGTCGCCAGGGCGGCGGGATTATTGGGTGGCACTCGAACACGACACGATGTGGGGGGCGCAGTTGATTCCGCTCACGGTATGGGTCGGATCGAAGGCGGAGAAAGGTCGCGGACTGGTGGCGTTCGGATCGACTCACGGCAACGAGTACGAAGGGCCGGTCGCGCTGAAGCAGCTTCTGGGCGAGATCGATCTTTCCGCCGTGACCGGTCGCGTCATCATCATTCCCGTACTGAATGTCGAAGCGTTTCGGACAGGGACGCGCGACAGTGTCGAAGCCGACCGACTGAACCTGAACCGCGCATTCATTGATGGCGCGGGGAAAGAGCCGACGCTGGCGGGAATCACGCACCGATTGGCGGCGTTTGTACGCGACCACATCTGGCCGAATGTTCATGTCGTGATCGACCTCCATTCGGGAGGGACGATGGTGCGTTTCGACATCTGCGCGAGCTTCCATCCGATCGACGATCCCGAGCAGGCGCGACTGACGGCCGAGGTCGCACGCTGGTTCGGTGTGCCAATGATCATGGTCTACCAGAACAACACGCCCGGCCTCTTGACCAGCGAAGCCGAACGTCTCGGCAAGATCACCGTGGGGACGGAGCTTGGCTGGGGTGAGGCGGTGCTACGCAAGGGCGTGACGTATGCCAGACAGGGTGTTCTCGCCGCGGCCATCAATCACGGCCAACTTGCAGGCAAGATCGAACCGATCGCGCATCACGCCGACGGAACTCAAAAGTGCGCCGCGATCGTGGACTTCGAGTGCTACGTCCCCGCACCGTTCGCCGGTCATTACGAAGAAGCCCTTCCGTGCGGATCGCGCGTCAAAAAGGGGGACATCGTCGGCCGCCTGCACGACTTCGCCCGCATTGATGAGCCAGCCTGGCCCGTTCGCGCGGGAGTCGATGGTCTCGTCGTCGGCCAAGCGTGGGCGGCGCGCGTTCGTCAGGGACAGTTCATCCTCTGCGTGGGCCGAGAGCAGCCGTGGTAAGCCCCCGTTCCAAGAAGTGCATTAACTGCCTGTTGAAGAACCGTAGCTTGGACGCCTCGTCCGTCCTTTTCCAAGTAGATTTCGCTCGGACGAGGCGTCCAAGCTACGTTTCTCAACAGGCTGTTAAGACTGAGATCACACCATCCAGCCGTCGCTCGCGGACGTCGAAGACACGGACCACACGTATGGCGACCGAACGAGACTTGTCCTCCGAATCGCCCTCGAACGTTCGCTGGCTGATGTTCGCACTGGCCTGCGGGACATCGTGGTTTCTGTATCTGCACCGCTACGCGTGGAACATTGTCGGGCCGAAAATTCAGGAAACGTACCAGTTCGATCACACGCAGTCGGGCTTTGTCTTTTCGCTGTTCTACTGGACGTATGCCGCCGGGCAGATTCCGAGCGGGGTGGCGATCGACCTGTTCGGGCCGCATCTGTTTCTGGGGACGAGCATCGTCTTGTGGTCGCTGGCTCTCATCGGGTTTGGCCTCACGGGAAATCTGCCAGCCATCGGCGGACTGCGGCTGCTGTTTGGAGCCGCTCAAGCCGGGTGCTATCCGGGACTCACCAAGGCCACGCGCGTCTGGTTTCCGCTGCGCAGTCGGACCACAGTGCAAGGCTGGGTCGCGACGACGTTCGGACGGAGCGGCGGTGCAATGTCGTCGATCATCTTGGGCACCGTCCTCATGGGATGGTGCGGCCTGAGTTGGCAAACGGCTCTCGGAGTGATGGGCCTCGCGGGCGCGGCGTTTGGAATCGCGTTCCTGATCCTGTTCCAAAACTCACCCGCCGAACATTCACTCGTCAACGACGCCGAACGAGCCTTGATCGCCGAAGGGAGCACGACGCAGACTCTGAGGGGCACGCTGTCGTGGTCGCGCGCCGTCCGCAGTCGCAGTCTGTTCTGCTTCACCGTGCAGCAATTCATGGATGCCGGGTCCGACGTGGCGTTCGTGTACCTGATTGGCAAGTACTTTCTGGATCGACACGGGCTGGACATCAAAAACGTTGGCTGGCTGGCCAGCCTGCCGCTGTGGGGTGGCGCACTGGGAGGCATCGTGGGAGGCTGGCTCAACGATCGTTTGATTCGTCAGACGGGCAACCGTCGCTGGTCGCGCAGTGGCATCGGATTTGTGGGCAAGATCATCGGCTGTGCAATGTTGTTCGTGGTGAGCGGGCAGGGTGAACCTGTTGCCGCCGGCATCGCTCTCATGGCCGCGAAGTTCTTCAGCGACTGGAGTCAGCCGACCGTCTGGGGTACGTGTACTGATCTCGGCGGTCGCTGCTCGGCCACGGTGTTCAGCATCATCAACACGGCAGGAACGATCGGTGGCATCGTGATGCCGATTCTGTTTGGCATGTTGCTCGACTGGAACACGACGAAACAAATCCTCGATGGAAAACAGATCGTCCTCACCAATTGGGGGCCACTATTTGTGTTGCTCGCAACGATGTATCTGGCCAGTGGGATTTGCTGGCTGCTGATCGACTGCACGAAGTCTTTGGAAGACCCCATTTCAACTTGAAGGAGATCTCATGACCAAAGCCGCGACCGAGTACCGCTACAACCGACTCACTTGGCCCGAGATGAACGATGCGATCGGAATGCAAAAACTGATCATCCTTCCGACCGGTTCGACCGAGCAGCATGGGTATCACTTGCCGCTCGACGTGGATGTCTTTCTGTGCGAGTCGGTCTGTCACGAGGTCGGGCGTCGCATCCCGGACAAGGTGCTGGTGTTGCCGCCGATGTCGTACGGGCTGAACCGCCACCACATCGACTTCCCCGGCACAATTCACATCGAACCGGATGTCTTCGTGAACTTCGGGCTAAACATCACGAAGAGCGTCGCGTACCACGGATTCGAGAAGATTTTGATCGTGAACGGCCACGGATCGAACTCACCGCTGATTGACCTGATCGCACGGAAAACCGTCCTCGAAACGAAGTCGCTCTGCTTCGCAACGACCTACTTCTGGTTCCTGCTCGAAGCGTTCGAGAAGGTCCGCGAATCGAAGATCATCGCTCACGCCGACGAGTTTGAAACATCGCTCTATCTGTACCTCGCAGGCGACCGCGTGCAGATGGATAAGGCGGTCGAAGACAATGACCGCATGGGCGAGTTTGTCAGCAGCGACAGCACGATGAACTACTTCGTCCGCTTCAATGACTACTGGGGCCGCTGGACCAAGACTGGTGTTCACGGCGATGCCACGAAGGGGACCGCCGAGAAAGGTAAAATCATCTTTGCGGCTGCCGTGAACGGCCTCATCAAACTCGTGGACGAGCTTCGCGCCTGGCCGATCGAACAGCGGGCCGACATGCACACGCATCCGATTCAGTCGGACATTCAGTGGTGACGTGTCCGACGAAAGTCGGCGAGCCGGGCGCTGTAAGGCTTCGAGTTCTTGAATTTCAAAAATCTGTGGCCTCGCGGCTCGCCTGTTATGGCTAACTCGTAGCTGTTCAAACTCAACGCCAAAAGAGCGAGGGAGCAAGCGCATCAAGTCGCTTGCTCCCTCGTGAAATTCACCGTCCCGATTCAGAACCTCGTCTAACTCGATGAGACACTTGGTCGAATCGTGGGATGCGATCGTTAGATCACTCCTTCTTTTCGCTCTCGGTTGGAGCGGCAGCTTCGCCTTCCTTCTTTTCTTCAGGAGCGGCAGCAGGAGTAGCAGCCTCGCCTTCCTTCTTCTCTTCAGCGGCGGCGGGAGCGGCGGCTTCGCCTTCCTTCTTCTCGGCTGGGGCAGTCACAGCGCCACCTGGCGCGGCCATACCTGCATGCCCACTCATTGATCCAGGATTTGTCATTACAGGACCTGTTTTCGGAGTTGGCTTGTTTTCACAACCAATGGCCGACAGTGCGAGAACAAACAGACAGAGACTCAAATTCTTCATGTGCCTACCCTGAAACAAAAGTTCGCTTGATCTTCAAAATCTTGGACAGAACGCCCGTCCGCCCAAGCATGATCCACAAGTGGCCTAGAATATTCCAGCCCGGCACGTTTTCAATCACGCCCAAGGGAGTTCTTTAAAATGGAGGGTCTACCAATGAAGTCTTTTGAAGGTAACGATTTCTGGCAATATCGCCGTTTCGCAACAAGTTGCCTGACAAACAGCAGGAGGTGCCGATATGTCGATTCGCCTCGAGACGAACGCGCGGCACCGATCCGATTCGGATCGGGGAGAAACAGGGCTGCCAACCAGTGGCGAATACGACCACTTCTGCTGTTTCAAATGCGAGTGAGACGACTCGGGCGGTGAGTGGCGGTATACTCTGCCGCCAACCCGCGAGACCCGCCGCCTCATGCACCACCCGATTCGACAAACCCGCACACATCTGATGGACCTGTTCGAGCAACAGGGTTTGCACCCGCGCGGCGATTTGGGACAGAACTTTCTGATCGATCTCAATTTGCTGGAAAGCATCGTGACCGAGGCCGACTTGGGGCCGGACGATGTTGTGCTGGAAGTCGGCGCGGGAACGGGTGGGCTGACGACGTACCTCGCGGCGGAAGCGGGAGCAGTTGTGTCGGTCGAGTACGATCCGAACATGTACCGGCTCACTCACGAAGTGACCTCGCACCTGCCCGACGTGACGCTGTTGAACTGCGACGCATTGAAGAACAAGAACCAACTCAACCCGCTCGTCACAAATGCGATCTCCGGGTACTTGGCTGTCGAACCGGGACGACGGCTGAAACTGGTCGCCAATCTGCCGTATCACATCGGGACGCCGGTCATCGCCAATTTGCTGGCTTCCGACTTTCCTTGGTCACGCATGGTGGTGACGATTCAGTACGAACTGGCACAGCGGTTGAGCGCCAAGCCGGGAACATCCGATTACGGTGCGCTGTCGGTTTTTGTGCAGGCTCAATGCACCGTGAAGCTCGTTCACAAGCTGCCGCCGTCGGTGTTCTGGCCTCGTCCCAAAGTTGATTCGGCGATCGTGCGGATTGACCCCAATCCAGAAAAGGCCGCACTCATTCGAGACCGCGCCGCGTTGCACGTCTTCCTGCGCGATGTCTTCGGGCAGAGAAGAAAAGTGCTGGGGGGAGTCCTCGCTCAGATGTACAAAGGACGGATGACCAGAGCCGCCATCGACGCCGTGTTGCAGGAGATGAAGCTTCCTTCCGACGTGCGGGCCGAGGCGATGGAGGTCGCTCAGTTGGTGGAACTCTCGAATCGGTTGCAGCCGTTCGTCGAGAGCACAACACTGAATGACATGCACGGCAAGACAGGGATTGGACATGAGACAAGTCGAAGCCACAGCCAAGCAGAAGCCCCCTCACCCTAACCTTCCCGCCGCAAGGCCGGGGCGCAGGGAGAAGGAACTCGACGGCAGTTTGAATCAGGAGGAATGAAATCGTGGAAGATCGCATTGCTTATCGCGGCGTCACATTTGACGACGTGTTGTTGGAACCGGCTTACAGCGAATTGGTGCCGGGTGATACCGACGTTTCAACGCAACTGACCCGCAACATTCGGCTGAATGTGCCAATCCTTTCCAGCCCGATGGACACCGTCACCGAGAGCGACATGGCGGTGGCAATGGCTCAAGAGGGCGGGATCGGCATCATTCACAAAAACATGTCGGCCGAACTTCAGGCAATGCAGGTCGAGCGTGTGAAGCGTGCCGAGCATGGCGTGATCGTCGATCCGGTCACACTTCCTCCCGACGCGATGGCGGCACAAGCGTGGGAGATTATGGAACAGCGGAACATCGGCGGCGTTCCCGTGATCTCCAGCGATGGCAAGCTGATCGGAATCCTGACGCGACGCGATCTGCGATTTCTGCCGTCTAAAGACAAGGACTCGACCCGCATCTCTGACGTGATGACGAAGCACAAGCTCATCACTGCGAAGGAAGACACGACCCTTGAACAGGCTCAACGGCTCCTCTTGGAAAATAAAGTGGAGAAGTTGCTCTTGGTGGACGAACATTTCCAATTGAAGGGCCTCATCACCATCAAGGACATCGACAAGAACCTGCGGTATCCGCGAGCGGCAAAAGATGCGCGTGGACGACTGCGGGTGGGAGCGGCGATTGGTGTTGGCGATTTTGAGCGGGCTGCACGACTGATTGAGAAGGGCGTGGATGTCTTGTGCGTCGATAGTGCTCATGGACATTCCAAGAACGTTATTGAGACCGTGAAGGAATTGAAGCGACGCTGGACGATCGATGTCATCGCGGGCAACGTCGCCACGACAGAAGGAGCGAGAGACCTGATTCGTGCGGGAGTCGATGCGGTGAAGGTGGGCATCGGTCCCGGTTCGATCTGCACGACGCGGATCATCGCCGGGATCGGAGTGCCACAACTGACAGCGATCTCCAACGCCGTGCGCGGGGCGGCGGATACCGATGTACCGATCATCGCCGATGGCGGAATTCGCTACAGCGGCGACATCACGAAGGCGCTGGCGGCGGGTGCTCAAACGGTGATGCTCGGCGGACTGTTGGCCGGGTTGGATGAAAGCCCCGGCGACGTGGTGCTTTATCAGGGACGACGATTCAAACGCTATCGAGGGATGGGTTCTCTCGGAGCGATGGTGAAGGGCAGCAGCGAACGGTATCGGCAGGGAACGAACGACGACGGTGGTCGCTCACCATCGTCGTCCAAGCTGGTGCCGGAAGGTGTGGAAGGGCGCGTCGCCTACAAGGGGACGCTGCCGGTGTTGTTGTATCAGTTGATCGGTGGCCTGCGGGCCGGCATGGGATATTGCGGCGTTCGCACGATCGCCGAACTGCGTACGGAAGCGCGGTTCATCCAAGTGTCGCCAGCCACGGTGAGGGAGAACCATCCGCATGACATCACGATCGTCGAAGAATCGCCCAACTACTCGGGTGAGCACGCTCCAATGGAGTCGCCTTGATTCCGTATTGCTCGGCGTTTGCTTGGTAGTTGCCTCACCGATGGCCCTGTTCGCGGAAGGTCCGGCGCGAGTCGATCGCGCCGTCGCCGTTGATGACGGAAGTCCCCGCAACGCCGTCGATCGCTGGAAACGATTGAAGACGCTCTACCCGATTCAGGAAGCAAATACAGGGCAGGAAGCGAACGCGAGGCAAGACGCGAAGCCGGGAGTAACATCGCTCAACGAAGAGCCACGCTCCACACCACCGCGACAATCGTTCCTCACAATCCCGGATGAGCCTGCATCCGACTCCACAGGTGCCGATGATGTCCAGCGGCCCGCCATCTTAGAAGCGACTAAGAGGGAAGCGACCGATGGCGAGTCCCAATTCCGCCTCCCGCGTCGCAATGTTCTGGAAACGGAGTTGCCCCCGCCCCGCACCGCCCGTGTGCAGCCGCTGATTCCCCTCGACGAAGAACCGAACTGGGTTCTGCCCGCCATCATTGAGCGGGAAGACGATCCCATTGCGACTCTTCCGTCCAATGACACTGCTCCGCTCGAACCAATTCATGTTGTTCCCGCTCCTGCGGATGAATCCAAGCGACCTGACACCCAAGGCAAGTCTCCGCAGAACGCCGTATCTGCAGTACCGGGGACTGAACAAGTCAGCCACTCCCAAGTGACTGCGGCGAGGTATCGCAAGATCGGCAATATCGAACCGTTCCTCGCACGCTCGTCGAACAGGCAGGAGGTCGATCAAGACATCCGCGAATGGGCGAAAGGACAGTCGAGTAGTCTCAACCTGGCACCGACAACCGGTCCGTTTCCCGAGCGAGCCTTCCCCGCTGTCGTGATGCCGTGGGACGCACCAAATTTCTTCCACTACCCGCTCTATTTTGAAGACCCCGCGCTTGAACGTTACGGACACACGCATCATCCACTCGTGCAACCGGTCGCTTCGATCGGCCGGTTCGGTGTGCAGCTCCTCGCTCTGCCTTACCAGATGACCATCGATCCGCCCTGCCGTGAAGTCTATTCGCTCGGCTGGTATCGCCCCGGCGAGTGCGCTCCGAAGCTGCACTACCAAGTGCCGCTGGATGCCAAGGCGGCAGCCGTCCAAGCCGCGACAGTGACGGGCTTGGTCTTCTTGGTCCCGTGAACGTGGCGGCATCCCACGCCGACAACCATCCCGAAGTCCGACTTTTCCAAAAGCCGGACTTCGGTCTTTGATGCTCATCCGTTCTCGCGCTTCAACGTTGCGGTGCTACCACCTCACAGGGCCGGTTGCTATGCTCCCCACCCGTTTTTGAAGCGGCTCTCCATGAGGCGAATCGACTCCCCCAAGGCGCTCCGTTTCATCGCGCCGAGCCGCATTTTCACTCGGCTCGAACCCGCCCCCACGACGACAGCCACACGCGAGATCCAACCTTGGCCGACCACATACTCAACCGCTTGGAAGAACTCATTTTTGATGCCGAGCGCAAGACAAAGCCGCTGGAACTCGAACCGTATCGTGGCCAGTTGTTCGAGCTGTTCGTGATGGCGGAAGGAGCGGGCTACACAAAGGAAGGTTCCGACCCCGATCTCTCCGCCGACGGTCTCTGTCGCTTGCTTGGAGCGCGCTGGGGGTTGGCCGCCGCCGCGCGTGAAGCCATGGTCCAGCAGTCCAAGATGCCGCAGGAGCAACTCGCCAAAATGCGTCTGCTCTGGTCAGTCATGCGCATGTGGATGGAGTGGGGCTACGCTTGGGAACGCTGGCCAGAATTCCACGGCCACACAACAGGTCAACCCAAGGCTTCGGACAACTGACACCGGTCTATCGACCGAGAGCGGAGTTGTATTCGCGCGGCCAAGAGTGAAATGTTCGAGGCGAGCCGTGTGCCGTAAGGCCACGGGTTTCCTGCGAGGTTCAAGAACTGACGGCATGCGGCTCGCCGAAGCCGCATTCACCGCTGTGAACAGGTATCGCATCGGGTCTCCTTGTCAAAACGGCTGAGCAGGCATCATAGTTGGCTTGTGCGAGGCGATGTCTCGCGCTGATTAAACAACTGTGGATGTCCTGCTTGTGAAACCGTTTGAGGGAGAAGCCTGATGCGCCCGTTCCTATTGACCTTGGCGATCTGTCTGTGTGCGACAACCGTCTCCGCCCAAGATCGACCGGCCCAGGTGCCGGGGACTCAGCCGCTGACGGTCGACAAGCCGCTCGATGCGTTCATGATCGAGGGACTCGACCGGTTCTGCCTCAAGGAAATTGAGAAGGCGCGCGAAGTGCGCGAGTCGCTGTGGAAGCGCGATTACAGCAGCCTCGAAGCCTACGAGAAGAGCATCGCGCCGTACCGCGAGAAGTTCCGCACGATCATCGGAGCCGTCGATCCGCGAGTCCCCGCGAAGGGCCTCGAGTTCATCTCGACCACGATCGACGATTCGCTCGTCGCGACGGCGGCCGATGGGTCGTACTCGGTCTACTCCGTGAGATGGCCCGTGCTGGACGGCGTG
>JAYVDI010000056.1:0-3639 GCA_043749505.1 Schlesneria sp.
CTACAGTAGACCCGTCGCTCCGCCGACGGGATGGCGATGTGTTTGTACGGCGTGTTCTTACTTGGGAATGCGATGCAGTGTGTAGTGCCCGATCGCGGGCCACAAGGTTCGTTGGTCGGTGCGTCCGATCTCACCGACCGAGACATCGTAGACGTGGCCCGGCTTCAGACCCTTCACTGTCAGTGAGACCGTTCGCGCCGCGTCGTCGAGCTGCGCGTCCGTCACCTCACCCGTGTGGCGGCCCGAGTCGGGAGTTGCGTAGTCTCCCTTCCAAGCGCGTGTGTAACCCGAGATTTTGTACTGGCTCGCTTGGCGAGCAAGCTCCGCATCGACGGGATGAAAGAATTCGAGATCAAAGCCGCGCGAGGTCGCTCGGATTTCGCGCAGGCCGTTCGGCAGATTGCCCTCCGGTGTGAGCTTCACGATGTCTCCCATGTTCAGTCCACCCGCCCAGCCTCCATCTTGAAAGCCTCCGACGTAGATGTCGCCCGTCGGACTGATGCCGATGCAAATCGGACCGATGAAGCTCGACGAGTCCTGCGGCACCGGCTTCCCGCCGCTGTTGGGCGTGGCCGACAGAGGAGCCTCGTCCGATGTCGGCCTGCTGAACGGATAGACCGCCCCCTGCACGACGCCGCCCACATCCTGCACGCTCAGGCGGATGATCGAGTTGTTGTTGTACTCGGCCGCGAGGAAGTGGCCGCCAAGTGAGTCGAGAGATGAGGGTCGAGAGTCGAGAGCCAGAGAGGCATCTCCTGTCCCCTCGCCCCTCGCCTTGGAGGGGAGAGGGTTAGGGTGAGGGGTTCTTTTTTCGGCTGGCTGTGATTGGGAAGCGTCATCACCGTTCGGCCCCCTCACCCTGGCCCTCTCCCCCGAAGACGGGGGCGAGGGGACCACGACAGCCTGCGGCTGTCCGGATTCTGACTTCTGACTCCCCTCTCCTGACTCCTTCTTCCTCGGCACGAACACCAACCCATTCACGCTTCGCGTCCACGGATGCGGGATCTGCACCGCAGGCGGATCGGCAGGCGCATCCGGCTCCGGTTCGTGACGGCTCGGCACACCGTAGCGATGGCCAGTTTGAATGTAGTTCAACTCGTTGAACGTGTTCTGCACGCCCTGCTGGTCGGTGACGAAGAGGCGGTCTTGATCATCAATTGCGAGCCCCGTCGGGTAGCGCAGGCCGCGCGCGATCGACTCGATCTTGCCGTCCGTACCAATCCTCAGAATGTCGCCTCGCCAGCGAGATTTCTCCTTCGGTCGGTTCTTGAACGTGTAGTCGCTGGCGAGACCGATCAGGAAGTTTCCCTGCGAGTCTTGCGCGATACCACAGGTCCAGTCGTGGTAGTCGTCGGTGAGGCCCCAGCCAGTCGCCATCACATAACGCTCGAAGTTCTCATCCTTCGGAGTCAGGCCCAAGATCAGCAGCTCAGGCTTGTGCGCGACGAGCAGTTGCGGGTACTCCATCCCAGATAATTGGGAAACTTGCGGATACCAGATCACTCCGAACGGGGCGGCGAGGCCCTCGGTGAGCGTCGTCAAACGGGCTGGTTCATCCAGGCGGAAAACGTGTCCCTTGAGCGACGTGAAGATCAGCCGAGACCGGTTATCAAACGTCATGGCCGTGGGCATGAGCGACCTGGGTAAAGGAAGCCTTTCCCCACGGAAACCGGGGACGGATGTCACGCGATCCGCCGCGCTGACGAGCGGCGGTGCGGGTGGATTCGGGCTGGCTGTCTCCACGCGGTGCAGGGTGCTTCCGTAGCGGATCGTGATCGCGAAACCATCGCGAGGCAGAAGTTTGTCGCCGCCGGAATAAACCGCAAACGGACGGACAGACTCGGGAAGCTTGGATGATCCGGCTTTCACATCGGTCGAGAATTCAATGCGGGCGGTCGCGTGCAGTGTTTCGGGCCGCGCGGCCCGATGCCACGGGACGAGCGAACTTCCGGCGAGGCCGAACACCGCGACTCGCCGCTCCCAACCGGAAGGCTCGTCCGTTGTCCGGAAGTCTTCGGCCACTTTCATTTCATGTTTCGTGTCGCCTTTGGTCATGGTCAGCCGATAACGCAGATCGAGGTCGCCATGTGAGATGAGCGTCAGCTCAAACTGCCAGCCCGTCTCGGGTGACACCATCTCGCCGGTCTTCGAGTCCACGAACAGGATGTCGGGTCGCTTGTCGAAGCGCGAGCCGAGCACTGTTCCCGCTAAGTCCCAGTACCAGCGTTTGCCCTCGCACCGCTGGCGGGCGAAATCGCCGAGCGACCACGCACGGACGCAACCCGTGTCGAGGTCGAACAGCACGCCGTGACCATTGTCGAACCCAATGGCGAAGGCGCGGGCCACCGTCTCATCGGCCGATCCGGCGACGGTGAAGACATCCCTCACGATGCGCGGTCGCTCCCCCTTGTTGACCGTCAGCAACTGCTCGACCACCGCCGGGTTGGTTGGTGAGGTCAGGTTCGGATCGTTGAGCGCCTCCCAAATCGCGGTCAGTTGCTGATCGAGTTGGCCCGGCAGGATGAACTCGTGCGGTCGCTGGTAGTTGGGCATCTCGACCCCCGGCATGATGCGCAGCGGGGCGCGGGTCCAGCGAAAGTAGTAGTTCGTTCGCATCCGCTGGCCGAGCAGATGCAGGTTCGAGCCGCGAGTGCCGAGTGCCGTCACCTTCGGCGTGTAGTCCTTCACCGCGTGACACGCCACGCAACTGAAGCCCTTGCCTCCGAGCAACTCTCGCCCCGCGAGCAGCCGCTGCGGATCGGACTTCGGCTTTGTCCCCTCGCCCCGGCTCTGCGGGGAGAGGGTGAGGAGTTCTTGATCGCTCTTTCGATCCGGAATCCGATCATGACCGATCAGGTACGCCAACAGCGCCGACTTCTCGACCTCGGTGTGCTGGTATCGAGGCATCCTGACGCGCAGCCAACTGAGTCGGGGATTCTTGGGACCACCTTGAATCGCCTCGGCCAGCGCCATGTCGTGCAGACGATCACCGACAGCGTGCAATCGAGGCGGGATCAGCGTCATGTGCAGACCGGTCAACGATTCGTCGGCCTTCGCAATCGTGGCGGCCAGGCGCGAGAGCCCCTTCGATTCGTCGCGGTCATGGCACGCGAGGCAGTTCTTCTGTTCGAGCAGGCGGCGGCCGAGAAGAGGGTCGAGGGTCGAGGATTGAGGGTTGAGGGCCAGAGAAGACGGAACGCGACCTCCCCACGAGGCGACGTATGCGCGGATCGCCTTCTCATCCACCTGCAAGAATTGTGGCTGACGCGGCTGGACGTTCGTCGTCTGCATGCAGCTTTTCGTCCAGTCGAGGTCGCCTCGCGCGAGCGAACGTGGCCGCGCGGCGAGCGGCTGCGGCCGAGACAACTGATGGCAAGCCGAGCAGCGCGAGGAATCGATCAGCTTCCGTCCGCGAGAGACCTGCGCCGGATCTTCTTTTCCTGTCCCCTCGCCCCTCGCCTTGGAGGGGAGAGGGTTAGGGTGAGGGGTTCTTTCTTCGACTGTTTTCGATTGGGAAGCGTCATCACCATTCGGCCCCCTCACCCTAGCCCTCTCCCCCGAAGACGGGGGAGAGGGGACCAGAAGAGCCAACACGATCTGCGCCCGCTCCTTGTCGTTCAGCGAGACGACCGGCATCCG
>JAYVDI010000057.1:0-2786 GCA_043749505.1 Schlesneria sp.
TTCGCCGACCCCAGCCACACTCTTAGTGAGTCTGTTGAACGTAGCGAGGTACGCCCGCTTTTGCACGAGGTCGCTCGTCAGGAATTGCGACCAGCGGTCGATGAGGACCTCATGGAGATGGCCTTCGTCGGTGAAGGACTTGGCGGTCATCTTCGGTTCGGTTCGGCGAGCCTCCTGAAGTTTCCATGCGGCGACGACGTACTTCGGGATGTTGGGAACGAGCGACTCACTCAGCTTGCGGGCTTCGTCCGTGTGGGCGTCCGCCAGCTTCTTTTCCAGCGACTTGATCGCCTCGGCCTTCGCGTCGTATTGCTTCACGATGTCGTCCGGAGCGAGCGGCGCTTCGCGGTACTGGGTGCTCGCGAAGACACCGGCCAGCGCGTAGTAGTCTTGCGTCGGGATCGGATCGAACTTGTGATCGTGGCAGCGGGCACACGACACGGTCAGACCGAGGAACCCGCGACAGAGCGTGTCGATCCGGTCATCGACTTCGTCCGACTCCGCCTTCCCCGCGCACCCGGCGTCTTTGTAGTAGACCGGTCCCAGTGCGAGATACCCCAGCGCCGGTAGCCGTTGCAGCCGACCGTTTGCTTCGGGCAGCAAGTCACCCGCGATCTGTTCGATGACGAACTGGTTGTACGGCATGTCGGTGTTGAGCGCTGCCACAACCCAGTCTCGGTATCGGTAGCCGCTCGGGTACATCCGCGCCTGAAACGTGTGAGCCTGATCCTCGCCATAGCGAGCGACATCGAGCCAGTGCCGCGCCCATCGTTCGCCATAGTGCGGAGATTCGAGCAACCGGTTGATGAGCCGTTCGTGGGCGAGCGGAGTCTCATCCGCGACGAACGCCGCCACGTCCTCGGGAGTCGGCGGGAGGCCGATCAGATCGAACGAGGCCCGGCGGATGAACGTCCTCTTGTCCGCCTCGCCCACCGGCGACAAGCCGTTCGCTTCGAGTTGGGCCATCACAAACTGATCGAGCGGTCGTCGCGGCCACGTTGCGTTTTTCACAGCGGGCGGCGCGACATCCTTCACCGGTTGGAACGACCAGAACTGGCGATCCTCATCCGTGATCGAGCCACTCGTCCGAATGCCGCTGGCCTTATTCGCCGCCGACTCGGGCCACGGCAAACCGAGTTGAATCCACTTCCGCAGTGCGGCAATCTCGCCGTCAGACAACTTTCCATTGGGCGGCATCTCCGTCCCGCCACGATGCTCGACGGCCGCGATGAGCAGGCTCTCGTCCGGCTTCTCCAACGCGACGACCGCTCCACTTTCACCACCAGCCAACAGTCCCGCCCGATCGGCCAGACTGAGGCCTCCCTTCTTTTGTCCCTTCGCATGGCACGAATAACAGTGCTGCACGAAGAGCGGTCGCACCTTCCGCTCGAAGAATTCATCGCCCGACATTTCTGAGGCGGCGGGCTTCGCGGAGGTAATCGGCTCGGCTGCGACCAACGTGCGGTGGAACTCAACCAATACGAAAGCCAGCGCCAGCAAGGTCGTTCTGGAAAGGAATGACGCCATCGGGAGGTTAGCCAAGTCGCGGAGGGAGGTTGAGGTAGGCAGTGACAGTAACCAATCGGCCGGGACGCATCAATTGGCTCTTTGGCGTCGGGGGCAATCGCAGGCAAGTCACCTCACGCCAGTACGCTTGTGACGACTTCGCCATGCACGTCGGTCAGGCGGTAGTGGCGGCCCTGGAACTTGAAGGTGAGTTGTTTGTGGTCGATGCCGAGCTGATGCAGGATCGTCGCGTTCAGGTCGTGGACGTGAACGGGATCGCGGACGACGTTGTAGCTGTACTCATCGGTCTCGCCGTGGGTGATGCCGGGTTTGATGCCGCCGCCGGCCATCCAGATCGTGAAGCAGCGCGGGTGATGATCGCGACCGTAGTTTGTGGCGGTGAGGTTTCCCTGGCAGTAGACCGTGCGACCGAACTCGCCGCTCCAGACGACGAGCGTGTCATCGAGCAACCCGCGCCGCTTCAGATCGAGAATCAGGGCCGCACACGGCTGGTCGATGTCGCGCGCCTGATTCGGCATCTGTGCGGGAAGGTTCGTGTGCTGATCCCAGCCCATGTGGAAGAGCTGGATGAACCGCACGCCCCGCTCGGCCAGTCGTCGTGCGAGGAGGCAGTTCGCCGCGAATGTGCCCGGCTTTTTCGAGTCGGGTCCGTAGAGATCGAACACGTGCGCGGGTTCGCTCGACACGTCGGCCAACTCGGGGACGGACGTCTGCATCCGAAAGGCCAACTCGTACTGAGCGATCCGCGTGGCGATCTCGGGATCGCCGGTCCGTGCGAGTTGCAGTCGGTTCAACTCGCGCTGATCGTCGAGCATGTCGCGTCGCAACGCTGCGTCGATCCCCGGCGGATTCGACAGATAGAGCACGGGGTCTCCGCCGCTGCGCAGCTTCACGCCCTGATGGACCGACGGCAGGAAGCCGCTGCCCCACAGGCGGTCATACAGCGGCTGGTCGTTCGGCCGACCGGTCCCTCGCGACACCATCGCGACGAACGCGGGGAGATCCTTGTTCTCGGAACCGAGTCCATACGACAGCCACGCGCCGAGGCTGGGCCGCCCCGCCAATTGTGCTCCCGTGGTGAGAAACGTCACGGCCGGATCGTGATTGATCGCCTCCGTCGAGAGCGACTTGATGAAGCACAACTCGTCGGCCACTCCCGCCAGATGCGGCAGCAGTTCGCTGATCGTCGCGCCGCTCTGCCCGTGCCGCGCGAACTTGAATATCGACGGCACGACCGGAAACTTGTCCTGCCCCGCCGT
>JAYVDI010000058.1:0-23355 GCA_043749505.1 Schlesneria sp.
GGTCCAGTGGCCAGCGAAGCTCCCGATCCGTTGACGTTCCACCACGATAGGTTCAGTCCCGAGACCTGATACAGCGGCTGCAAGACCGCGAACCGACCAGTAGCATCGAACATGACCATGCGATGCCGGGCATTCGCGGCGTTCGCTGTACTTCCATTGCGCACATTCAAGCCGGCGGGCGCATTCCCGACCGTAATCGTCGGAGGAGATGCGGACAGGCTGGATGCAGTCACCGCTTCTTCACGGACGAGTGACCATGAGTCGGGTAGCGTGGCCAACTGCTCAGCCAGCGCCAGTCGCTGGGCGGCGGTGATGGACGAAGACGCGAGTCCATCAGTTCGGCGCACGACACCAACAGGGGTGCCAACACCAACTCCCAACGAACTCACCGTCAGCGTGCCAACCAACTGCACACCGAGCGGATCAATGACACCCAGGCCACTGAAGCCATAAATCTGCGCATTACTCAACAGCCCCAAGTTGGACTCAACGGCCGCTTCCGCGTTGTTGCGCAGAAAGACGGAGTGCGTCAGTTGAGTGGCCTGTGCAGTTCGCAAGACCGAAATTGGAAACAGCGTCGCCAGCGATACCACGCCGACACTCATGATGAGCATCGACACGAGCACCTCGCTGAGTGTCACGCCGGCCCTAGGCTCTGTCGGAAAACTCACCAGCCGCTGGGCGCTAGCCCACGGTTTTGCGGGGAAACCGGACGCTAGCGCGTTCCGGCTGATAGTTTTCCGACAAAGCCTAGGACCAGCACTGTCACCGCCTAGACTTGCGAACGCATCGATTCTTCCTGTCGTGTCCATGTGCGTCAACCTTCAGTGGGAAAGTTGAGTTCTGCTTCGGGGAACAACCAGCGGCTTCGACCTTTAGAATTACAATTAAGAGTAAAGCCAAGAACTCGTCGCTGACGTGACCGACAAAAGTCGAAAACAGGCGAGCCGCGTGCCGTCAGGCCGCAGGTTTCCAGCGGGAATGCAGGAACCCACAGCCTGACGGTACACGGCTCGCCAACTTCAGCCAGAAACGTCTTCGCTGATCCTTCTTTCATCTGTGAAATCTGTGCCATCACTGGTCAGTCTTTAAGACTGTAATGGAGAGATGCGGCCGCAGCTCACGCGCCAAATCGGAGTTCGACTTCGGCGATCTCATAGGCGGCCATATCGATCAGCACGGCGTCGTCTTCCAGTGTGAGTTCGTAGAGCGTGTTTCCAATGAAGTCTCGCTTGCGGGCGTGAAGCGGTTGGCGGAACGAGCGGAGTCGGACTCGCTTGGCTCGTCCTTCGGTCTCGATCAGTCGGACGGCGAAGCCGGGACCAGTGGAAAGAGAACCAGAATCGTCATCGTTGGGTGAGGTCTCGGTCGAAGCATGTGGCGTGATCAGCGGCAGCACGCGCGTGAGTTGCACGTTGCGAGCATCGAGGTGGAAGAACCAACCGGTTGTACCAGCGCGCGGTGGACCGAGTTCTGTGGGGACGACGGCGGCGGGTGTCGTCGCGTTCCAGGCGGCTTCCAACGGGAAGGGAGCGTCGATCGCGAGCGTGAATTGAAAACGTCGCTTCGTCTCGCCGCCGACGACGAGCAATGAATCGACCATGCGCGGTCCGGTCTTGCGATGGAACGGCAGCCCGTGCGGGATGATCGTTAAACGCTCGGACTCGGAGGCCGCTTCGATGTAGTCCGACGTTTCAAACCGTTCACCCGCGAAGCCCTGTGCGGCGTGAAAGACGCTGCGAGTCACGGCCGACGTGCCGTCGTTCCACGCGAATCGCGAGGCAAAATAGTTGTTCCACGGATCGCCATCGGGCAACTTGAGATCACTCAGTTCGATGTCAATCTCGACAACGGGTCTCGCGCGCCAGACGCGGGTCGTTTGGCGAAACGTCGCCAGCCGTTCGTCGTTCGCGGGGTCGATGATGTCGCCGACAGTCGCGATCTCACCGCGTGTCGGCCCGCGTGAGACGATCTCACGGCTGCGGCAACGCATCTCGGCATACTGCGTCTTGTAGGCTTCGTCACCCGACCCGACGGTGCGTTCGCGCGGGAAGCGAAACGAAAGTTGCTGGCTGACGCGCTTCGTCCGTTGATCGTGAAACCGCACATGTCCGATCCCCCCGGTCTGCTCGTTGATGGAGACCTCGAACCACTCATTGCGCAGCACGCCGTCTTCCACGAGCGGCGGCTTCTGTGGCGAGGCGAGCGGTGCGCGGGCATCCTCGGAAATCCAGACGTATCCCGCGCCGGGAAGCTCGACGACGACAGCCGATTCATCAGGCCGAGACGCGTCGAACTGAACAGCCTTGATCGGGCCGCTGACTTCCGGCGGAGACTTCAGTCCCGGCAGGCTCACGCAAACGCGGCGCGTGAACGACAGAGAATTCACCACGAGGAAGCCGCGTCGCCACGAGCCGCCGTGTACAACGAGCTGCGCCAAGTCGCGATGCCATCGCGGCACGATTTCGCCGAGCATCTGTTCGGCAACGATGCCTGAACCCGAGATCGGATCTGGAGCGGCCTCTTCGAGACAGCGTTCGGCGTCGGCGGACTCGGAGAGATGACCGGTTGCATGGGTTTCATCGACCGGTTGCCCAACGAACGCTTTCGCCAGGCTGCGGCACCATTCGGCGACATCGAAGCGGCGACGACGCAGCACATGGTCCGAGTAACGACTGAGCGGATCGGCTTCGCGCCGTGCGACATTGAGGATCAAGTACGGCGGGAAATATTCGTGAGCCTTGTGCGTACTGAGCAGTCCCGGCAGTTCGGTCTGCTGAAAGAAGCGGTCGAACGTGACGAAACGACCGAGCGCGGGGGCGTATTTCTGTGAGCGACGCAGATCCTCGAAAAAGGGGCTCGACACATCGGGCCAGCGGGCGAAGACCAATCCCGCCGCTTGATCGTGATCCATCGACTCGGCCATGCGGACGGGAAGACGCAGGTAACTTGAAGGACTGTCGGCGGCGAGCGGAATGCGGCTCAGAGCATCGACGATCGACTCATCGCAACCACGCCAACGAAGCTTGGTGTGTTCGGCATCGGGATAGATACCGTCGTCGAGCACGACGTGCAATGCCCCCTTGAACCCAAACTTGTTAAGCAACTGCGGCAACTGGCTGGTCAGTCCAAATTTTCGCCGTCCCCAGACAATCGCGGTTTGTCCGAGCAGCGTGTTGAGTCGCGAGCGACCCTGTTGGAACTGGTGCAGAGCCGACTCCAACGGGAGTATCGGCAACGGCGTTTCGCGGTCCTCGCCCCCGACGACGCTGACTCGCCCCGCAACACACGCCGTCCGCAACGGCTCCAGAATGGCGGGCGACTTCTGGCAGATCGTCTCCAAATCTGAAGACGATGTGAGCAGGCTCCACGGCACGTCCCGCGCGGCTTCGCTGGCGAGCTTGTCGGCGCTGACATCGGGCGCGGTGAGACAGAGGTCGAGCAAATAACACTCGACCGGATAGAACTTCTCGCGTGCTTCGAGCAGTAGTTCAAAGCAGCCTCGCAGGTGCGCTTCCGCCGTTTCGCGGTCGTTGTCCAAGGCGGCCTTGGCAGCGGCGATCGCTCGCTGTTGAAGCCTCGCTTCGTCGATGTTGCCGAAGTTCCGCATGTGCCGCGTGAGCAGTTCAACCTGCAACCAGCAGAAGCCGAGCGAGAAGAAATCGTCCACGAGATCGGTCGCGATGTCATACCGTTCGGGCAACGCGGCCACGGCGGCGGCGGCGATCTCGGCCCGCTCGTGTAAGCCGCTGATGACGGTCGCACCAGCCGATCTCGCGTCGTCGATCCAGCCGTGCGGCAGCCAGTCATCACAGACTGTAGGGACGAAGATCAATTGCCCACTATGCAGGGCCGATGGCTCATCTGCTCTCCGCCAGCGAGGCAACGCGCCGGTCCAAGCCAAGAGTTCCGGATGCCACGCCACCGCAAACGTGTTCAAGAGGCTGGCGGCAGGTTTGTCCGCCTGCTCGGTGGGGAAGTCCTCCAAGCTGTGACTGGGAACGAGAATGACGATGTCTTGAAGACTCATAGTGCTATTCGCTTGTCGTTCGTTTCGTCGTGAGTCGGGGCGGGGAACGGACTGAAGAGGCGAAAGATTCGGGGCGGCGGGATGGCAGCGTTGGGGCGGATGATAACGACGGAACAACTCATCCCAAACGCAGCGTCAAAAGTTGCCCGCGAAAATTCCGGGAACTGCGGACAATGTGCTGTCGTCGTATTGGCCAATGACTCGATTCGCCATGAGCCGAATTGATCGACAACAACAGGGTGCAGTCACGACCCGACCTTCAGGATCACCAACGCAAAGTATGCGAAGGTAGGCTGTCTCTGCGGATTGTTCTCACGGAAGCGGGGATGAACTGAGTAACGGTCCAATGGCCCGCGCCTGTCGTGATTGGGACCCATTATCGGGGCTGGTTGACATTGCATCGAACCGCAAGTATAGCGGCGTGTGAGGTGATTGAGTCGCAGCAGGTTTTGGTGTGTGAAAGCTCCTCGCAAGCGTGGCTTCACTCCGTTTTCGACTCGGACATTTCGGTTCTCGTGGGGACTCTTGGCTGGCTGATTTCTCGGCGAGCCGTGCCTCCCATTCGCAGGTCTCTCGGTAACTTCAAAACTCGACTTCAACTCGCGAATGACGTGGTTCTCTTTCAGGGCCTCGACTTCGTTTCGTTCCAAATTCTCAGCTTCGTCGAATTTTCAGGGGATTCACGATCATGGCAGATGCACAAGCCGCGTGGGGCATTGAAATTGGTCAAGCCGGGCTGAAGGCCATCAAGTTGCGTTACGCCGAGGCGGCGAAGCAAGTGGTCGCGGTGGCGTTCGATTACGTGCCGCATCCCAAGTTGTTGAGTCAGCCGGATGCGGTGCCTGACGAACTCATCAAGCAGGCGTTAGAGACCTTTCTGTCCCGCAACCAAGTCCAAGGTGATTTGGTCTCGATCAGCCTGCCGGGTCAAACAGCGCTGGCCAAGTTCATCCAGTTGCCTCCGATCGAAGCCAGCCGCGTCAAAGAGATCGTGAAATATGAAGCTCGCCAACAGATCCCGTTCGCCCTCGAAGAAGTGATCTGGGACTTTCAACCGCTGGGTGGTGGCGTCGAAGAAAGTGGCTTCTTGCTCGACGCCGAAGTCGGTCTGTTCGCCATGAAGCGCGAGCAGGTGCAGCATCACTTGCAGCCGTTCCTCAATAAGAAGGTGGAAGTCGAGCTAATCCAGATCGCGCCGCTCGCGCTCTACAACTTCCTCTGCTACGACCGCATGGGTGTTCGACTTAGTGAGCCACGCGAAGACGCGGAAGACTACTCGGTTGTTGTGGACATGGGCTGTGACAACACGACTCTGATGGTCACCAACGGCAAGAAGATGTGGATCCGCAACATGCCCGTGGGTGGAAACCACTTCACGCGTGCTCTGACGAAGGAAATGAAGCTGACGTTTGCGAAGGCTGAGCATCTCAAGTGCAACGCCACGAAGTCGCCCGATCCACGCGCCGTCTTCCAAGCGTTGCGGCCGGTATTCAACGATTACGTCGCAGAAATTCAGCGTTCGATCGGCTTCTTTTCCAGTGTGAACCGCAGCGCGAAGATTGGTCGGCTGATCGGCGTGGGGAACGGCTTCCGGCTGGCGGGCCTCCAAAAATTCCTTCAACAGAATTTGCAGTACGAAGTCGAGCGGGTCGATTCTTTCAAGGGACTGGCTGGCGACCATGTCCTGAACGCGCCTCTGTTCCAAGATAATTTGCTGACGTTCGTTGTGCCGTATGGACTCGCAATTCAAGCGTTGAAGCTGACCGAGATTCACACGACGCTGTTGCCGCCCGAGATCGCTATGGAACGCAAGATTCGCCGCAAGAAACCGTGGGCCGTGGCCACCGCCGCGACACTGCTCATCGGTTTGGCCACTTCCGCCGCAGGTTACGGCGGAGTGTTGCATTCCGTCAGCAAGGCTCGGTTCGGAGCAGCGGAAGAAGAAGCGACCAAGATCGAGACCGAAGCCGCCGGATTGAAGAGCAAGTACGGCGGCGAGGTCGCGAAAAATGATGCCCTCCAAAAGGCGGGAACAAAACTGGTGGGTTCTCTGCAAACTCGTGAACTCTGGATGGAAGTCTATAAGGCGATCGATGAATGTCTGCCGCGTGATGTGGGCGATCAACAAGACGAGACCGAAATTCAAAAAATGAACCGGATTTCGATTCGCAACATCACATGTAAGAAACACGCCGACCTTGGGACTTGGTTTACCAGCCCCGCGATTCATGAGGGTGTGAAAAGTTATATGACCGACGCGGACAAAAAGACGGGACCAAAAGGGCCTGGCTATGTCTTCACGTTGCAGGGAGTCCACTACCACCACGAAAAAGAAAAGTCTGCGACAGGCCAGGGAGCAAACTATGTGAGACACACGTTCCTCGAAAATTTGCAATCGGCATTCGTCAAGCAAGGGCACCGCGTGGTGGCCTCTTCCGACTTCATCCCGCTCAGCGAGAAGGTTCCCGCAGGTTTGGTCTTGGTGCGACCGATCGGCATCTCGCACGCTGCAATTACGACTTCAAACAACAGTAAAGAAGTCCTGTACTATCCGGGTGGAAAACCGAGCGCTTCGGGCGGTCGTAATTCGGGACAACCCTTTGGTGGAAGCTCTGGCGGAAATCCTTACAGCCCACCGGGTGCGGGTTCGCCGGGGGGCGCAACGGGGCTTTCGCCCGTTGGAGAAGATGACAAGGGACCCACGAAGGTTTTGCAAATTCGCCAAACCACGTTCACAATTCAATTCGTTTGGCAGCCGACTCTGGCTGGGAAACCTCGCGACGATATCGCTGCTGCTGCGGTCGCTGCTGCTGCGGCTGAGATCGGGGCAGGAGCGACCGCGGGGGGGAGTGTGCCGGGGAATTCCATTTCGCCGAATCCGGTGCCACCGACACCGCCGGTTCCTGCCACTTCGGGTCCGGGGGCGCCTGCTCCAGTTTTGGCCCCACCGGCGGGGTCTCGATTGTGAGTCCGGTGTCTTTGCAAAGGCTTGTTTGAACGCGACTGCCCGCGTCAATGTTGTTGTGAATTTCGGATGGTATAACTCTGTTGATATTCGTGGTGGGACTTCGTTCCACTGAAGCACTTTGAATGACTTCTGCTTCGTCTGTCTCGCCTATCAACTGCTTTTAGGAAAGCGATCACCATGGAACGCTTGGAACCCGTGTTGAAGCAAAAGTTTTGGATCCTGCTGGGCATGGGAATCTTGATGACAGTCATCGGCTGGTGGATGGACACCGGCACGATGGCCGCGACGATCAAGACTCGTGAAGCCGAGATCAAGGCGGCAGAGGGGAAGATACCTGCTGGCGAGATTCCGAACGCAGAATGGGCAAACGGGCTGGCGGCATTGAACGTTCAGCAAGACCTTGCCGTGAAGTCCGCAACAAGAGTCCTTTGGGAACGTCAACGTGCTCGAATGACATGGCCGGAAACGGTGGCGGAGTTCGCTTGGAAAAATGGCTATCGCAAAGACATCGCGTTAGCAGGAAGGGAAAATTATCGCACAGACTATGAAAACGACTGGCGTCGAGTTTGGGAGACAGTGCGGCCCTTCAATCGAGTTGATGGAACAGGGATTGTTGACTTCGCTCTGAGCAAACTTCCCCGCAAAGTCTGGGGGGAATTGGCTCCGTCGCCTGAGGAGATGTGGGACGCTCAAGAAGACCTGTGGCTGCTCGAAGGCTTGTTGCAGTTGATTGCCGAGGTCAATGGTGGAGCCAATAGCACTCGCCTTGACGCCCATATTCATGTCATTGAAAAACTGACGTTGCATGGTGGAGTGCCTGCTGGACAGCGCACTCTTCCCTCGGCGGCGACCGGCTCTTCCAGCAGTGGAGCGGGCGTGGATATGTCGACCTACGGTGGGGGGGTTGGAGGAGGTTCGGGTGGAGGTGCTGCGGCCGCGGCCGCGTCAGCAGATTTCGATGTGAAAGAAGAGCTGGGTGATGACGGTTCCGGAAGCGCTGGCCAGGGAGCAGCCATGTCCAGCTTCGGCTCTGCTGGTGCCTTGGGTTCGGGCGGACCAGGTGGTGCAGGCGCGCCCAAAGCGCGGCGTTATATCGACGATGACAAGGCAACGATCCCCTTCCGAACGCGTGGCTTCTACATGACGTTGATCATGGACCACCGCAAAATTCCGAATCTCATCTCGGAACTGTCTGCCAGCGAAAAGTCGGCCTGGCCCATTGAGATCATCCGAGTTCAAGTCGTTCGTTTGAACGAAGACGACTTGGAAGGACGGAGTGGTGGTGGTGGATTCAACCCAAGCTCCGGCAGCAATTCGGAATCGTTTTCCGGAAGCAGTGGCGGAAGCTCGTCCGGTGGTTTCACTGAGAGTTCCTCCTTTGGTAATGCCGCCTCTCCCAGCTTTTCGGTCGAAGGGGGGGCGTCTGGAGGCGGAGGAGCCGCCACCGCTCAAGGGGCCGCTGGCTTGGCCGCTTTGATGAATGCCGTCCAAGATCCCAACATGTCGCGTGTTGCCATCTGTGGAATCATCACTCTGTACAACGAAGTGGCACCAGAAGTGGTGGTTGCCCCTCCAGTCACGTCGCCCGCAACAACAGCGCCCGCAGCGACGGTGGGGAGTCAGACAACGGAAGAAGCGGCTCTCATTACGGAACCAGTCGTTGAGGGAGATTCCAAGTCGGCAACGGAGGGAGATTCAAAGCCAACAGTCCCCGCCGAAGGAGAGCCAGCGACATCCGATCCTGCGTCAGAAGGAAGTCCCAAGCCAGCCGGGAATGCTCCTAAGAGCGACGAGACGCCAACGCCTCCCGATGCCGTGAAGCCAGCGGATGTTCCCTGATTTCGAGTCGGTTCGGATTGAAGTGATTACCGGAAATGTGTTCTAGGTCGCCCAGCGTTTGTCGAGCAGAGGAGACGAATCATGAAGAAACTGAAGAACATCAACTTCAAAGCCCTGTTCATCGACCACGCGGAAAAGTTTGGGCTGGGTTTGATTGTCATGTTCGTGCTGCTCGCCCTCAGTTCGACCTCGTGGTCCCGCTATGCAGGGACTCCGGGAGATCTTGAAAAGAAAGCGAAAGACAAGCGAACACACATCAATTCTCCAGACGCCAATCCGTGGCCGAAGGAGAAGCAGGAAGGGTTCAAGGTCGTCGATTTCAATGATCGCGCCACGCAATTGTTTTCTCGGATCGATCAGACGAAATACGAATTTGCGACTCCGATCTGGCATCCGCTGTACCGCAAGCGAGAGTTGGCACGGGAGCCGGAGTTTCTGCCGGTCGAGTTCCTGATTTCGAGTCCTGGCCGGGCAATCCTCGGAGTGAAACCGGCTGGTATCGGACAGTCCGGTTCGGGCATGGTCGGTGCCGATGGTGTTGAAGTTGGGCTGGAAGCGGGGGCGGCGGTGGCTGGCTCCAATCCGGCTACCGCAAGTGGTGGACTTGGATTTAAGTTGCCCGGCGCAGGTGCTGGAGCCAATCCAGGGGGGGGATACGCGCCGCCAGCAGCCGCTGCTGCTGGTGGTGCCCACGCGGGTGGGGGAACGGCGATGAGATCCCCAGCAGCACCGCTCTCAGGTGGGGGAGCGCATGGGGGAGGGGCGGCCATGCCATCCGGAGCTGAAATGTACGGTGGTGGCATGGGTAGTGGTGGTGGACAAGTGGCAGCCCGGGGTGTTCGTTACGTGGCCGTGCGAGGCGTCTTCCCGTTGCGGCAACAAGTTGAAAAGTACCAAGCCGCACTCAAAGTAACCGCTGCGGATGCCAGCCTGATGTTTGAGTTACTCGACTTTGTGTTGGAACGACAAGCCGCCGTGGCGGGACCAAAGCCATGGGATGGCAAGTGGGAAACCGTCAACGTGGCGTCGGCTCTCGAAGTGTTGAACGAAGCCTCCGATTTTGATTTGGATCCCGTTCAAACCGGAGTCACCGATGCCGTGATCACGATGTCGCTGCCTAATCGACTCATTGAGTACTGGGGTGAGCACGCGACCCATCCGAATGTTCGCGATTTCCAATTGAAGCCCGAGGAAATGGAGCGAGAGCTCAAGCTGCAGCAGAAGCTGTTGGAGGAGTACGAGAAGGCCCAGCTTCAGTCAGAGCCGAAGGTCAAGCGACGCGGTTTGTCAGCCGGTCAAAACGACATTCGCTCCATGGGACAAGAGATGATGGCGAGCTCCAACGCTTCCTCAATGATGACCGGCATGATGAGTTCCATGAACAGTGATAATGCTGCTGGTGGTGGCGGTCGAATGTCAGTGCCAGACATCAAGCAACGATTGACAGCCAATGGGCGACTGTTGTTGTTCCGCTATTTCGATTTTGATGTGCAACCGGGTATGGCCTACCGCTATCGCGTCAAGTTGAAGATTCGTAATCCCAACTTTGAACGTCCGCCGGAAGAAGTAACGGATGAAGCCTTCACAAAGGATCCGGAGCGTGCGACGGACTGGAGCAACATCTCGAATGCTTCGGTGATTCCTAACAGCGTAGACTACTTCCTGAAGGACGTGGAACGCGATCCGGCGCGAGATGACAAAGTGCGATCGACCAAGGCGGTCGCCAACATCTCCATGTTCGAGTGGGACTCCAAACTCGGGACAATGCTTTCGGACTCACTCAGAATTCTGTCGATCGGACAGTTCATTGCTGAGAAGAAGAAGACAATTATCGTGGACGCCGCCGCCCCGTCCTACAAGGAAGCTGAAGAGTTCGCATTTACCACGGGAGATGTCCTGCTTGATGCTGCCGGCGATTTCGATCTCAGCCCCGATCAGCATCCTGAGTTGGGCCTGAAGCCAGACAAGGGGCGTCCACTCGCAAAGCTGGGCTTGCTTCCCGAAGCTGTCGTACTCACGTCCCTCGGCGAATTGAAGCAACTCGATACCGCTGCCGACAAGACCAAGGAGCAAGCCTTGAAAAAGCGTGTCGATGACGAGCGTGGCTTGTTCATTCACCTCAAAGACGCAGGTACAAAAACGGGTAGCGCACTTGACGGGGCAAGTGGCATGTTTGAGGCAATGATGGGTGGGGCAGGTGGCTCAGCGATGGGGAAACCTCCCGCCAAAGGTGCAGGCGCCAAGAGTCCGAAAAAGAAGGCGTCAAGTTCGAGTGGTGATTCCCCCGAAGGTGCCCGTGCCAGCCCCGGTGCGGCACCTGCGAGTGGCGGTAAGCCAGGTTCTCGAAAATTGCCCTAGCGAACCGACACGAATCTCTTGAACGCATAAAACGATCAGCCGCAGCGAGAATGCTGCGGCTGATCGTTTTATGCGTTCAAGAGATTGCTTGCCTCGGCGAATTGCGGGAGCGTTGTTAAGGCATCACGCAGAGCGGTGCCGAAACTATGGGACACTCGACCAAACCAATTGAGCCGCGCGGCCAAGGCAAACGGCACGAAATGAGTGCCCCCACGTCGCCGCGACACTCCATCACACGACTGATTCCGCTACGGAGTTTCGGGGGGAGACTCACCTACGGAAGTGGAACCAAGAACAAATCAAACTGTCCGCTCCGTTCGCTGACGACGATGATGTGTTTGCCGTCGATATGCCACGTCGCGTAGTCATCGTGTTCCGTGTGAGTCGTTACAGGCGTGAGGCCACTTCCGTCCGCCTCCATCACGTAGATGTTGTAGTTGCCATCGCGACCACTGGTGAACGCGATGCGGCTTCCGTCGGGCGAGAACTTGGGGCGGATGTCCTGCCTCGGACTGGTGGTCAGCCGTTGCAATTGCGATCCGTCGATGTTGCTGACGTACAGTTCGTAGTCGTCGTCGCGAGTCGAACTGAAGACGAGTCGTTTGCCATCCGGGGAGCAATGCGGCCAGTTGTTGACTCCCGCCGAAGTGATGACCGTTTGCCGGTTTTTGCAGTCCAGATCGACCGAGAAGATCGACTGCCGCCCTTCTTCGGGATAGCTGAACAGCACTCGCCCGTTGTCGCGAGTGAATGCTGGGCGGTGCATTCCCGAGAAGCCGCCGCCCGGGGGAAGCTCGGTGATTTTGTTCTCGATCAAATCGTGAACGACCATTGCCAGCGATAGGTTTCCTCGGCTCTGCACGTAGGCCAGATACCGCCCGTCCGTCGATACGGCCGGTTCAAATTCCGAACGCGTTTCATCGGGATGCAGCGGCGTGGATTCGCCATCTTTCAGTGAGAGCTTCATGAGCCGCAACCGGTTCGGTTTGTCATGCAATACATAGAGCAACTCCGTCCCCGACGGATTGAGAAGCACGGGATCGCGTTTCACTCGTCCGTCCATCGTCAGACGTTGAGGTTCTACGGCGGAAGCGGGCAGCGAGAACACCAGCATCACTGCGAACAACGCTAGGCAAAGTCGCGGCTCTGCTCGATGCAACGATCTGAGGAATTGGTGCGGTTTGCTCATGGCATCGAAGACCTGTTCGTAGGATGGACGCCTCGTCCGTACGGGCTTTCAACGTAGGCCGAATGGACGAGGCGTCCATCCTGCGAGTAAGCCAAGCTTCTGTCGAGCGGCCCCGGTCCTTAGCTCGGCGCTGTTGGGCTGTCGCCGTGGACAATGATTGTGAAGCATTCGCTCATCGCGAGTTCGCCCCCGTGACCGACCAGGAGTTGGCCTCGGACTTTGGTCAGGCTCGGTTTTGTCGCCGTGTGGAACCAGACGAACAGGTTATGAGTCTCCTGTGACGCGATTGTCACATCGAGCGGCATCCGTATCGCCTTGCCTGCGACGAGAGGGCTGAGCAGCGCGGGAACATGGCCCGTGTGATCGAGAGGCGGCGGGGCCTCGTCGCCAAGTGTGTCATAAGTTCGTTCCTCAATTGTCTCGGGCAGAAAAACAGCTTCCACGACGTGCATCGCTGCGGGGCTACTGTTGAACAGTGTGAAGCGGAAGGTTGCGAGTTCTTGCTGCTCGCGTTCGGACGGTGATCGACTGCCGTCTCGATTCGACTTCGCCTTCACCGGTTGGGGCACCGCTGCCACGGCCGTGATTAACAGATCGCTCGCCAGTTCCGGCCGCTCGATGAACTCGGCCAATGCCCGCCGGTTGACTTGGCTCATGGTGATACTGCGATCGGTAACGAACCGTTTCACCGCGTCATACAACACCGGCGAGATGGCTTCGCGAAATCCGACGAAATCGTAGAACTCAACCGACGGCGATTTCGAGGGCGTTTCGCCATCGTTGTCGTCGTCCTGCACGAGCAGCATCGTTCTTGTGTGTGCTTGCGGTGGGGAAGCAGCCTGATGAGTCTTCATCTCGGCGCTCGAACCCGGCTTGTCTCGACTCGCTGCAACACCCACGACCGGCATCGTGGCCGAAGACTTTGACTTGGAAGCCGGTGGTGCAGCGACCGGCACGGGCGGCGATTCCTCGGGGACCGTAAACAGACCCTTCACTTTTCCAGCAAACAGCCACTTCCCGTCCACTCCTTTGCGAATCAGCGTGTCCGTCTGAACTTGACCGTTCGCCACTTTGGCCTTGAGTTCCCCGCCGGAGAGCGGACCCAGCTCCTGTCCCATTACCTGAAAGTACCACTCGCGCGTCATGGACTTCTCCGTTGAGAGAATTTGGTGAGCCGAGAGTATTCCGAGTCGCACCACACCTCACAACACCGAAGTGCTAATCGATGTGGTCCTGAGTCGCACGTTTTGAAGTGACGAGTCAGCTCCAAGAGGGCACGGCGATGCCTCACGCGGCCATGAGTGGGCTGTTCAAAGCGAGCCCTGGCCGTAAGGTTGTGGATTTACTGTGTCCGAGAGCTTTTGGGCATGATGCAACACGTAGGGTGCGTGGAGTCTTCGGAACGCACCGAGGGGGACTTGCCGTTCACGGTGCGTTCCGAAGACTCCACGCACCCTACGGCCAAGCTCGGACGTAATGCCTCTTACGGCGTGCCAATTCCTCATCGATGACTGCGTGATGAATAGGTTCGACAAAAGGCGAAGCCGCTGTTGTTCCGCCAGCAGTGATCGACAAGACACCCCAAGCTTGATCCACGGAGCGGCAGCAGGCGATCCATGAAAACGTGCTCGCGATAGACCTCGCTTCACGTCGCAGCCAACTCGGCACCTTGAGCGATCCAGTCTTGAATCGCTTTGACTTCCGGTTCCGGCCGTTCACGCAGGGCATCGAGGGCCTTCACGACTGCGACGCAGCCGGGAAGAGTTGTCACGCACGGGATGCCGTTCATCACGGCGGCCGCTCGAATGCGCCCTTCATCTGTGCGGGCACCCTTGCCGCTGGGCGTGTTAAAGACCAAAGCGATTTGCTTGTTGGCCATATAATCCAGCAGGTTTGGTCGTCCCTCTTGCAGCTTTCGCACGGTTTCGACTTCCAGACCGTGTTCGCGAAACACGCGAGCCGTTCCGCTGGTGCAGATGATGCGGTAGCCGAGTTCCAACAAGCGGCGGGCTGATGGGATGATCGCCTCTTTATGGCGACCAGCCATGCTGATAAAGACCAAACCCGATTGAGGCAGCTTGTTCCCGGCCGCGATCTGGCTCTTGGCGAACGCGATTGGGAAATCGTCTGCGATCCCCATCACTTCGCCGGTCGATTTCATCTCGGGGCCGAGAATGATGTCCACACCAAGGAACCGGTTGAAGGGGAAGACGCTCTCTTTGACAGACGTGTAGGACGGAACAACTTCCTGCGTGACACCCTGCTCGGCCAGTGAGACTCCCGCCATGATCTTGGCTGCAATCTTGGCCAGCGACACATTCGTCGCCTTCGACACGAACGGCGCTGACCGGCTGGCACGCGGGTTCACTTCAAGAATGTAGACGACGTAGTTGCCGTCATCATGTTTCACGGCGAATTGAATGTTCATCAGGCCGCGCACTTTCAACTCGCGCGACAGGGCATACGTGGCCTGCTTGATCTCTTCGACGACATGCGGCGGCAGTGAGTACGGCGGCAGGACCGAAGCCGAATCGCCCGAGTGAACGCCCGCTTCTTCGATGTGTTCCATGACGCCACCGACCAGCGTCAGCGTGCCGTCGGCGATCGCGTCCACGTCCACTTCGATCGCGTCTTCGAGGAACTTGTCGATGAGGACCGGCCGGTCGGGCGAGACGTTGACTGCCTCAATCATGTACCGCGTCACGGTCGCTTCGTCGTAACAAATCTCCATCGCGCGGCCACCGAGCACGAAGCTGGGCCGGATGAGAACTGGATAACCGATCTCGTTGGCGATCAGGCGCGCACCCTGCGCGTCGGAGGCCGTTCCGTTGGGAGGCTGCCTCAACCCGATTCGCTCCAAGATCACCTTGAAGCGTTCGCGATCTTCCGCCGCGTCGATCATGTCGGGACTGGTGCCGATGATCTTCACGCCAGCCGCTTCCAGTCCGCGTGCGAGATTCAGCGGCGTTTGCCCACCAAACTGCACGATCACGCCATCCGGCTGCATCCGGTCGCAGATGTTCAGGACATCTTCTGTCGTCAACGGCTCGAAGAAGAGAATGTCGGAGGTGTCGTAGTCGGTCGAGACCGTCTCGGGGTTCGAGTTCACCATGATGCTTTCAATGCCGAGTTCGCGCAGGGCGAACGAGGCCTGACAGCAACAATAGTCGAACTCAATTCCTTGCCCGATCCGATTGGGACCGCCGCCGAGAATCATGATTCGTCGCTTCGAGCCTTTCGCGGGCGTCTCGTCTTCCGATTCGTAGGTCGAGTAGTAATACGGCGTGTATGCCTCGAACTCCGCCGCGCACGTATCGACCTGCTTGAAGGTCGCTTCGATCCCGAGTCGCTTCCGGTAGGCACGCACGTCTGTTTCGGACGAGTCCCACCACCAGGCCAACTGCTGGTCGGAGTACCCGTGCCGCTTGGCCTTCCAGACGAGAGCGGCCGGAGCCGACTCCAACATGCGGACTTGGCGGATTTCGTCCTCAAGAACGATGAGTTGTTGCAATTGATCGAGGAACCACGGGTCGATGTTCGTCAGATCGAAAATCTGTTCGAGCGACATCCCGGCCTTGAGGGCGAACCGAATGTAGAAGATGCGGTTTTCGTTCGGCTTCGCCAGCTTACTCGTGATCTCATCCAGGTCTGGCTGCTTGGCCGTCCCCCACAAATCCTTCTTGCCGCCGCCGAGTCCGAAGTGGCCGATCTCCAGCCCGCGCAGGGCTTTTTGTAGTGACTCTTTGAATGTTCGGCCGATGGCCATCGTCTCACCGACTGACTTCATTTGAACGGTCAGTTCGGGATTAGCTTCGGGGAATTTCTCGAAGGTCCAACGCGGAATCTTCGTCACCACGTAGTCGATCGTCGGCTCGAAGCAGGCGAGCGTTTCGCGCGTGATGTCGTTCGGAATTTCATCGAGTCGATAGCCGACGGCGAGCTTGGCGGCGATCTTCGCGATCGGAAAACCGGTCGCCTTCGACGCGAGGGCACTCGACCGACTGACACGCGGGTTCATCTCGATCACGACCATGCGACCGTCGCGCGGATTGATCGCGAACTGCACGTTGGAGCCGCCCGTTTCGACACCGATCTCGCGCATGACAGCGATCGTGGCATCGCGCATCCGCTGGTATTCCTTGTCGGTCAGCGTCTGAGCCGGTGCGACGGTGATCGAGTCGCCCGTGTGAACGCCCATCGGGTCGAAGTTCTCGATGGCACAGATGATGACGACGTTGTCCGCCGTGTCGCGCATCACCTCCATTTCGTACTCTTTCCAACCGATGATGCTCTCGTCGAGGATCACTTCGCCGACGGGAGACAGCTCCAGCCCCTTGCGAACCTTGTCCTCGAACTCATCCCGGTTGTAGGCGATCCCGCCACCAACACCGCCGAGCGTGAAGCTGGCGCGAATGATGACCGGCAAGCCGATCGCATCGAGAGCCAGCCGAGCCTCTTCGATATTGTGGACAACGCTGCTCTTGCAGACTTCCAGACCGATTTTGACCATCGCCTGCTTGAATGAGTCGCGGCCTTCGGCCTTTTGAATGACATCGACCTTGGCCCCAATCATCTCGACACCGAACTTGTCGAGAATGCCATGCTTGGCGAGGTCCATGCCGATGTTCAAGCCCGTCTGGCCACCGAGCGTCGGCAGCAAAGCATCGGGCCGCTCGACCTCGATGATCTTCGCTACGTACTCCCACGTAATCGGTTCGATGTACGTCCGATCCGCCATTTCGGGATCGGTCATGATCGTGGCCGGGTTGGAATTGACCAACACGACCACATAGCCCTCCTCGCGGAGAGCCTTGCAGGCTTGCACCCCCGAGTAATCAAACTCACAGGCTTGTCCAATGACAATGGGTCCGGAACCGATGATCAGAATCTTGCGGAGGTCGTCGCGGCGAGGCACGGCGGCGGTCCTTATAGCGGAGCAAAAAGCATCCTAGGCGGGACGGATCGGCAGCCTCAACTCCTTGTCGAGACGCGATCCGCGCGAAACCGCCCAAGGCTAACAACCACAGCGCGAGATTCAAGCAACGTGCAAATGTTCAGTAGAGCCAGGATGCAGTCGCTTATTGATGGCCCCCAACGAAACAGTACGGGGCAAGGATTTGCGAAAAGGTAGCCCTGTCGCTCCGCGACAGAAAGCGCGATCAACAGGGGACATTGATCTGTCGAATCACCTCAAACGAACGATGACGCCGCTCGTCCCTTCTCGCTTCCTGTCGCGGAGCGACAGGGCTACACGAATTAGCAACCGCACCGCGTAGAGCCACCGTCACTTCGTCCCGAACGCCTCGGACAGCACGATGAACTGGATCAGTGATCGCAGCGCGTACTGGTTTTGTTTTGTGGCGGCAACTGCGGTTTTGACCTGCGATTGATCGGCAACTCCCAGTTCACGCCCCAACGCGTAGGTGAAGAGTTTGCTGGCGAGACAGTTCAGAAATAGGTCTTCCTTCTGGAGCAGTGCCTGACGCAGGCCATCGACTCCCACGATCTCAGTTCCATCGGGCAGTTTGGATGAGGCATCAATCAGCGGGTCGTTGGGGTTGACTCGCCCCTTGTAGCCGAAGCCTTCCCGATCGCGCCAGTCGCCGGCCGCGTTGAAGTTTTCGAGTGCGAAGCCGAGCGGATCGATCTTGTTGTGACAGCGCGCACACTGCGCAAGTTGCCGGTGAATTTCGAGTCGCTGCCGGACGGTCGCTCTGTCGATCCCCGGTACTTTCGGCGCGATGTCACCTGCGTTGGCGACCGGCAGGCCGGGATCAGTCCCAAGCAGGTTCTTCATCACCCACGTTCCTCGTTTAACAGGCGAAGTGCGGGTTCCGTTCGACGTGATGGTGAGGATCGAAGCCTGAGTCGCCACGCCACCGCGATGTACACCTTTGGGGACGGCCACACGCCGGAAGTGGTCGCCGCGCACATCAGGAATCCCATAGAACCGCGCGAGCCGTTCGTTGATGACCACGAAGTCCGAGCCGACGAAGTTCATCACGCTGAGATCGTGCTTCAAAATCTCGGCGAAGAACGCGCGCGACTCCTCGACCATCGAGACCTCAAGGTGCCGGTCGTATTGAGGGAACAGATCGGCCGCGGGCGGGTTCGCTCCCACTTCGCGCAGGCCCAGCCACTGCCCCGCGAAGTTCTGGACGAAGGCTTCCGACTTGGAATCGGCCAACAGGCGCGTGACCTGTTTGGTGAGAGTCGCCTTGTCGCGCAGGTTCCCTTTGTCGGTCAGTTCGTCATCGGGCATCGACGACCAGAGGAAGTACGAGAGCCTCGCCGCCAGTTCGTGATCGGTGAGCGGTCGTGCGACTGCCGCCTTCGTGCTTTGCTCCCCTCGCCCCGGCTGTGCGGGGAGAGGGACCAGGGGTGAGGGGTTTTCTTCGCGCCCGGGTTCCGCCAGATAAAGGAAATGGGGCGAGACCATCACGGCGATGAGCGGCGTCTTGATCGCCTGCACGAACGACGGCGCGTCCTGTTTGCCATCGCGCTGCTTGGCGGCGTCGAACAACTTCAGCTTGTCATCAACCTCGGCCGTCGTGACCGGCCGTCGATAGGCTCGCTTCATGAACCGCGTCAGAACCGCGCGGGCGGCAACTCGCTCATCCTGCTTCGCTCGCGGAGAGTCTCCCAGAATGAGCCGATGACTTAGCGGCGGCCACGACTCATAAAGCGGGCCTTCCAACTCGAACCAATCGACCCACGCTTCGGGCCGCACGAAGTTGTCGTGCCCCTGCATCCAAAAGTTTTCGAGCACCTTGGGCAGCGGATACGCATACTCGATCGTGATCCCGGCCGATTCCTTCGTCATCCGCGTGCGAAACTCGTAGGTCGCTGGCTTGTCGAACGGCGCAGTGACATCGAATTCGGTGAGAACTTTCGGTTGGCCACCCAAGTCACGAATCAGCTTCAATCGCGGTGGGCCGTAGTCGTAGATGCGATCCGTCTCGAAGTGCTTGATGTCGTTGACGACGGCCTCGCGATGCCACTTCTCGCCCTTCGGATTGTTCTTCATCGACTCGCCGAGGCGATGTTCGAGAAATTTGCGAGCCGACTCGACGACCTCGCCGCGCGTCGGGATTTTGCCTCCCGCATGGACGCGGATCACGTAGTCGCCCTCGTGCTTCATCCGGAAGTCGCGGGCGTTGAGATGCCGATCCCACGAGTCGTGGTGCATCACTTTGAAGGCTCCTTCGACGCGGTTCTTCGCGCCGTGAACGATCGCGTTTTGGCCGTCGTAACGGACGCGGCTGTGATCGCCGTCGCCGACCTCCGGCTCGAACCGCCACTTGATCGACGGCGGTTGCTCCCCCTCCAAGAGAGCGCGGTCGAGAACCTTGCGAGCGGCGTCGAGATACAGCTCGGTGTGCATCGGCGACATGGTGAGTGCCTTGCCGTTGTTGTCGAAGCCACCGGCCGTCGGCTCCTGTGGGAAGCTGGATACGTCGAGATCGACTCCCGTCAGATCGCGGATCGTGTTGCGGTATTCATCCCGGTTGAGTCGCTTCAAGACGATCTGCCCATCGCGCCGAATCACCTCGGCCTGTGCGAGTTGCTCGGTAATCCAATCGACCACTTTCGCGACCTCGTTCGGCTTGGGCTGCGGCTCCTTCTCGGGTGGCATCTCGTGGCTGTTGAGTACGTTCACGACCTCGCCCCATTTCTCCTTGGCTGATGGGTCGAGGAAGTCCGTCTTCAGATGCCGCTCCAAATGGAACTCACCCTCTTGCTTCGTCGGGCCGTGACAACGGACGCAGTGCTGCTTGAGAAACGGAGCGACGACTTCGCGATAGCTGCCGTTTGCGGTGTCGGTTGCTGCGGATTGAGGCTTCTCGGCCGCGAGGAGTCCGCGATTAAAAGGAGCCGCACCGAACAGCAAGCTGCCGAGAATCCCGATCACGACAAGCAATCGTGACGTGAGAAAGTCTTGGCGTGCAGAGCCAATGAAATTCGCGAACAACATCGAACGCGGCGGATTCATAGCGATCTCGTGCGGAAAAACATGTCAAGCATACAGACGCGACAAGTGAATCCGTCAGGTGAGCCGGGTGCCGTAAGGCCCCGGATTCCTTGCAAAGAGTCCGGGGTCTTACGGCACCCGGCTCACCAAGAATTGCGGTGTGACGCTTTACTTCGCAACAGCCGCCTCGATCCGATAGACGTGAGTCTTCGATCGTAGAATGAGCGACCGTCCCGCGACGGCGGGTGATGCATTAAAGCCCGCGTCGAGCTTGTTCTCGGACACGAGTTCAAATTCGCGGCCCACTTTGAAGACGGGGATGTTGCCCGTCTGCGAGAAGCAATAAATCAGCCCGTCGGCGACCAACGGCGATGCCCAGTAGTTGTCGTCGAACCGCTTCGTCCAAACTTCGACTCCCGTCATGGCATTGAGGCACGAGGCCACTCCGCCATCATTCATCATGAACATCAGATCACCGACCAACAGTTGCGACGCCCGCTTGGGAACCGACTTGTTTGTCTTCCACGCGATGTTCTTGGTGATGTCACCTTCACCGTCAGGACGGACAGCCACGAGCGGGTTCGGACCATCGGCTGAGTTGATGTAAAGCAGGCCGTTGCCAAACAGCGGCCGTCCCGCGGCATTCATCCCGCCGTGACGTACCGTCCATACGGGGACGCCTGACTTGGGGTCGTACGCGATCGTCGCGGCGGCAAACGGACTGATGAGCAATTCCCGCCCGCCCACTTCAATGATCGCGGGGGTCGAGTACGACTTCTTGGCATCTCCATCCGTGGTCCCGAAGTCGATGTTGCGATCCTGCTTCCAGGCGGACTTGCCGGTCAGCTTGTCGAGCGCCGTGATGTACTGCTGGTCGTAGCCATCGAAGGTGAGATACAGCAGCCCGCCATGCACAACCGGCGACGAGCCGGGACCGCGAAAATGATCGCACTCCAGATCGCGTCGCTCCCAAATTTTCTGCCCGGTCTTCGTGTCGAGACACGCCGTTCCGTAAGCTCCAAAGTGAATGTAGACGCGGCCCTCTTCGATGAATGGCGTCGGCGAACCATAGCTGTTGGTCGCGTGCGTGAACTGCGGCGTGTCGAACTCGAACAGCTTCAGATCATGAATGACCTTGCCCGTGTTGAGGTCGAGGCAGACCGCCGACAACGCAATCGGCGCGTCGAGTTTCGGTTTCTCTTTCGGAGCGTTCTGAATCTCGGGAGCATTCGTCATCCAAACCTGCTCGCCCCACACCACGGGCGACGACCATGCCCGGCCGGTGACGGCCGTCTTCCAAACAACCTCGGGCGAGCCTTCGCCGAACTTCGTCGGCAACCCTTTCGCGGTGGTCGATCCATCACCGCGAGGACCACGAAACTGATTCCAGTTTGTTTCATCGGCCGACACAGACTCGACAAACGCAACGGTGCAAAGGCACACGAGAAAAGCAGACTCGATCAATCGCATGGGAGACCTCAGGTTGACGGTGGGTGGCACTCCGACCAAGGGCAACCACTGTAGTCGCCCACCGAACCCGAGGCCAACCGTCGCGAGGTGTTTCCCGCCTACCGGCTATGATTTGGCGGCCGCGGCCGCCACTTGTGCGCGAAGTGTTTCGTAGAGGCGGGAGGGGCCGAGTAGCACGTCTTTCAGTCCTTCGCGAACGGTCTCGGAACTCAGGGCTTGAGTGCTCATGGCGGTGTGGGCTTCCAGGGCACTCATCACGGCGTTCAGGATTTCCGTTTTCAGGCCGGGTGAGTTGGCGAATTGCTCTTTCGTGTTGTTGGTCGCCTGCTGCTTCAGCGTTTCAGACTCCAGCAGTTTGCCTTTGATGACGTTGTTGACGTAGACCAGCTTGTCCTCATCGGTCAGGTCGCCTGCAAACAGGTCGTTGACCTTCTTGATGAGCTCGCTCAGCCACGCTTTCTGCTTTTCCTGAACGCTGCCACTGCCGGCTTCGGTGATCGGCTCCAGCTTGGGATTCTCGCCTTTGCCGAGCGGCATCGACTGATCGCCTTGGGGATTCAGCTTGTGGTGAGTCAGCACGACTTTCGACAGGTCGATCCCTTCGCGCGCGCGGCCGAACTCCAGCAGTCGCAGGACTTGTTTGAAGAAGATCGAACGCTTCTCGATGTCCGTGTTGCCGTAGTCGAAGATTTGCGACAGGTAGGTGTAGAGCCTCTGAAACGCCCCCATGTCGGACTGAAAGAGCAGCAAGGCATTCAGTTCGTTCTGAGCGGCCTCGGTGGCAGCTTTGTCCTTCTGCTCCTTGACGAGCTTCAACGCCGCTTGAGCCGCCTTGTACCTCTTGTGAAGGCGATCGACGACCGGCTCAACCGCATCGACGAGTTCGCTCTGCTTGGCGTTCGGCTTGAGTTCGACGGCGACGACGCGATCAATCTCGAAATCGTTGTAGTGTCCGGCCGCGTCCAGCTTGGCTCGCAGGTTGTAGACGAGATGCGGGTCGGTGACGTCGGCCAGTTCGGCCGTTGTGTGATAGGTCTTAAACGCCTCCAAGATCTCTTTGGAGTCGTTCACGAAATCCAGAACGTAGGTCGTGTCCTTGCCGGGGTGAGCACGATTCAGTCGCGACAGCGTTTGAACGGCTTGGATGCCCGCCAGTCGTTTATCGACGTACATGCCACACAGCAGCGGCTGATCGAAGCCCGTCCACGACGTGCATTGAGCTTCGATGTCCGTCTCACCCAACAGGCTGACAATTAGATGGACGTGATTCGGCCTCACCACGAAATCGCCCATGTGGTAACGCACTCCGTCAAAGTGCAGCAGGCTCTTGGCCACGATCTGACTGAGTTCCTTTTGACGCAGGACACGCGCCATATCCCTTGTCCAACGCTTCGAGGTACTGCCGTGAAAACGTCTCGTGAAACTTGCGCCGGAGCGCGACATCCAGCCGGTCAAGCTGCTCCCGCCAGTTTCGATTTCCCATCGCGATCCCGTGACGCTGAAGCCAGTCCGCTCGCTGAGCGTACCAG
>JAYVDI010000059.1:0-23634 GCA_043749505.1 Schlesneria sp.
TTACTCGGGTGGCACCGAGTTCAAGGACAACGCCGACCACTGCGACAACACCTGCGACATCCAACCCCTCGCTCCCAACGGTGAGTTCTGAGTGGCCGGTGAGAAATCGCGAAGATCACTTCTCAGACGAAATCACCCCGCAGCATGTAGGCCGGACCCTGTGGTCCGTCCGGACCACAGGGTCCGGCCTACAACTTGTGACACCGCCAAAACGACTCTCTCGTTCGACGCACCCGTTCTCTCTCAGCACCACGCCACTTCGCACCGCAGGTCTCTCGCACCACCCGAGACCGGCGGTGTGGGCGCTCTTTGGGGGGAGGACGAGATGATGCGAGGCCCGTCAGCGCCAATCAAAAATTTCGCCGGTGAGTCGCTCGAAGGCTTCGACGTACTTGGCTCGCGTGCGTTCGATGACATCGGCGGGGAGAACGGGGGGCGGACTGTTCTTATCCCACGTTGTCGATTCGAGCCAGTTGCGGACAAACTGCTTGTCGTAGCTGGGGGGGCTGCTGCCAGGAGCGTATTGATCGGCGGGCCAGAAGCGGGAGCTATCCGGGGTCAGCACTTCGTCGATCAGAATGATCTTGTCACCGAGTAGGCCGAACTCAAACTTGGTGTCGGCGAGAATGATGCCGCGTGACCGGGTGAAGTCGGCGGCCTTGGTGTAAATGTGCAGGCTCAACGCGCGCAGTGCGGCGGCGTGTTCGGGACCGACGATCTCGATCATCCGCTCGAACGAGATGTTCTCATCATGTCCGGTCGCCGCTTTGCTAGCGGGAGTGAAGATCGGTTCGGGGAGCGGATCGCTCTCACGGAGACCGGCCGGGAGCTTGAGACCGCACACAGTTTGAGTCGCCTGGTATTCCTTCCAGCCCGACCCGGCGAGGTATCCGCGCACGACGCACTCGACAGGAAAGACGCTGGTCTTGATGACGACCATGCTGCGGCCATCGAGTTCATCCCGGCGAGTCTCAGCGGGGAGCGTGACATCGCCGGGTTTCATGCTGAGGAGATGGTGCGGCACATCGAGAAAGCCGAACCAAAACCGGCTGAGTTGCGTGAGGACTCGACCTTTGTCGGGAATGCCACTCGGCAGAACCCAGTCAAACGCACTGATCCGGTCGGTGGCGACGAAGAGCAAGCGGTCGCCGAAGTCGTAGACATCGCGCACCTTGCCGCGCAAGGGCGTTCGTCCGGGAACAGTGCTTTGAAGCAGTGGAGTCGTGGATCGTGCAGGCATGTTGAGACTTGCGAGAGTGTTGAAGGTCAACGGCGGGCGAGCCTGACACTAATCCAAAGCGTAAGCGAGGAACGCAACGCACCTCCTCGTTTACACTTCGGGTTGGTGTGCCGCAGCGACAAATCTGTCAGCCTCGGCCGTGCGAGGTATAAACGGCGGGCGAGCCTATCACTGGAGCGTTTGTTGAACAACCCGATGCGCGTTACTACACTGCCGCCAGTTTTGGGATGGCTCCGTGGTATCGACTTTGGATGGTCCGTGATCGGTGAAATCCACAGTCCTCACTTCGTGAGGTCGCCCTCAGTATTCGCCCTGCGATTCGGGTCCTCGCCTCCCCCGAGTCACGCAGGCTCCCCATGGTTTCGATCGCGTTTCCCGACACTTGCCACACACGTAAGAGCCGTTCATGGGCCTGATCCGCTTCATCGTTCATCCGGCGTCGGTCATCGACGACTTGCCGGAGGCGTACCGTGGCTACCTGACCGGTGCCGATGGTCGGGTCTTTTCGACCCGGATCGAGGTCGAAGACAACATCATCGGTTGCCGGCGGATGAGTTCGGAGAGCAGCAAGTTTCATGTGGCTTGGCCTGTTTCCGGATTCGGTCGGCCGGTGATTGCAACGGCCTCGCTGCCCGAGCGCGAGCAACCTTATCTGCTGCCGGTGGAATTGGCTCGCGGAAAGATCGTGCAGGTGAGGAATCAAGCCTCGCAGTGGGAACTGTCGGGAATGCGTGTTCCCCCGGAATTTACCGAACCATCGCGACTCGCCCATCGCGCGTTTTCGCGAGCGGCCTCGTGCCAGAATCGGCCAGAGGAAGCGACCCAGCTCGCCAACGAAGCGTTGCATCATGCGTGCGCCGCCGCAGAGATATTGACGAAGGGTTACGCCAATCAGGCGTTGCAGGGGCGACTGCAACGCTTTCAGGGCTTGCCCGCGTCAATCGGCTGCGAGCTGCATGGTTCGATCCCGAATACCGATGCGAACGAGCTGTTTACCGCCGCGTTCAACTCGGCCACCGTTTCCATTCCGTGGAACAAGATCGAAGTCGTCGAAGGTGAGTACAACTGGGAGCCGTGCGACCGGCAATTGGAATGGTGCGAGCAACAAAAGCTGATGGTGCGTGGCGGTTCACTGCTGGACCTCGGCCCCGGTGGTCTTCCCGCATGGTTGGCTCGCTGGGAACACGACATCTTCAACCTGCAAAGTTTCGTGTGCGACTTTGTGGAGACGGCGATCTCGCGCTACGTCGGTCGCATTCGGCTGTGGGAGGTCGCCGCGCGATTGAACAGCGGTGGCGCACTGGCTCTGACTGAAGCCAGTTTGCTGACACTCGCCGCACGCGTATTGGACGTGGCGCGCCAAGTCGATGAAGAGGCCCAATTGCTGATTCGCATCGACCAACCGTGGGGCGATTATCAGGCGCGCGGTCAACACCGCTTGTCGCCCATGCAGTTGGTCGATGCGCTGCTCCGTTCTGCGGTCGGCCTGGCGGGAGTCAACCTCGAGTTGGCGGTCGGTTACCTGCCGCGCGGCAGTGCTCACCGCGACCTGCTCGATATCTCGCGGCTGATCGACGCATGGAGCGTACTCGGCGTGCCGATCCATGCGACGCTCGCATGTCCGTCGAGCAGTGATGACGATGGGCTGGCCGGTCCCGAGTGGGAAGTTGAACCACGCATGTGGGCACAACCGTGCGATGAAGCGGGACAGGCCGAGTGGATCGACCGGGTTCTCGAATTGTTGTTGGCCAAGCCCTCGGTCGCGGGTGTGTCGCTCAGCCATTTCAGCGATGGCGATCCGCACACGTTTCCTCAAGCGGGTCTGCTTCGCCCGGATGGCACGCCCAAGCTGGCTCTCGAACGGATCATCATGCAGCGCCAACGGCATAAACGCCGCGATTGAACGGTCTGCTAAAGAGTCCGTGGCTTGGGTGGCTCGCCTGTGCTTTTCAGTGGGAAATCCAAGCAGGCGAGCCGCCTGCTCGACGTTTTCCCACAGGCTGCCTGCCCCGGCGAATCCCTGTCAAATCGACGGGGTGTTGCTAAACTGCCGCCCGGCCTTTGACCCCTTCATCGGCCCTTCTGTGTTGCCACTGTCCCGGCCGATTCACTATCGGCCGGTCTCTTTTGAATTCACACGATCATCACGAAGCAAGGATCGGCCCGATGTCGCTCAACCCGTATGACCTCTGCGCCTGCGGCAGCGGAAAGAAGCTGAAGTTTTGTTGCCTGAACATCGCTGACGAAATGGATCGCATCGTCCGATTGTCCACAGGAAACCAGCCTCATGTCGCTTTGCAGCAACTGGAAACGTTGGCTCGCAAGTTTCCCGAAAACTCGTGGGTCGGCACGACGCGCGCCATTATTTTGCTCGAACAAGGCGAGGCCTCGACTGCGCGCGACGTGCTGCGCGCACTGATTGAACACCAGCCGGACCACGAGTTCGTGATCGTCCTGCTGGCCGCAGCACTCTTTCAGGCCGACGGCTTCGATGCGGCCAAGAAGGCGATCCATCGCGCGTTTCAAAAGAGTGCGAAGAAGTACTCATCCATGGTCAGCGGCATCGCCGCATCCATGGCCATGATCCTCATGAACCGTCAGCAAGTGATGGCCGCACGGGAGCATCTGGGGCTGGCCTTGAGGCTCGCCCCCGAGAAGCAGCGGCAAGAACTGTTCGTACAGTTGCTCGAGTTCGATGGCGAGGAAGGCATTCCCTACCCGATGCGTGGCACGCATCTGCTGCCCAGTATTCAAGGGCCTGAGGAACAGCAAAAAGAGATCAAGAAGGCACAGAAGTACGCAGCCGTCGGTTGCTGGAGTACCGCAGCCGATCTGTTTCTGCTGCTGACCCGCACGCTACCCGAATCGGCTGAAGCTTGGCATTCGGCTGGTCTGTGCCGCGCTTGGGATGGCGACGAAGCCACTGCCGCCGAGGCACTGCATCGTGCCGCTCAGTTGTACGGAGACATTGCCGCCGCCGTCGAATGCGAAACGCTGGCTCAACTGTTCGACCGACACACGACCAAAGACGTGATCGATATCTGCACCTACGAAGGCAAAGTGGAATCGGTCGGTCGGTTGCTGACGGTCCTCGACGAACAGCCCCGACTGGCGCGAGTGACCTTGCCTCCCGCCAATCCCGACCAACAGCACGCTCCCGTTGCGGGCTATCAAATTCTCGATCGCCCGCAGTGGACGGGAGACGATTTCACAGAGTTGACCCTCGACTTGCTCCCACGATTGCAGTCGCACTTGTCTGTCTACGATGCAAACCCGGACGACAACGAACCACCGACACTGTTCATCAGTGGCGATCGTGGAGCGGCATTGGACGACGCGCGATCGCTGATCGAATCGGTTTCCACGGGACTGTTGCAGTGGCGAACGGACAAGCCGCAGCCCGAAGTCACCGGGGGAGTTCCAACCGAGTCGATGACTTTGCGCTGGAGTTGGTCGCTGCCGAAGGGGACTCCCATGCGAGTCAGCCGCAAACTTCGGGACCAGCAGTGGCAAACGATTCTGGAAGAAACATGGCCCGCAGCACCGCTGAAGGCGCTGGGTGGTCGTTCACCGAGCGATGCTGCCGCCGATCCGAAGCACAAGGTTACACTCACCGCCGCCATATTCATGCTCGACGCACACTGCCAACAGCAGGGGCACGAGTTGAATCTCGATGCGATGCTGGCGAAGTTCGGCCTGACCCCACTCGCGCCGCTGGATGTTGATGAGCGGACCCTACTCAGTGGCCAGTCGGTCATGCAAATGCATCGCCTGCCAATCGAACGGCTGACGGATGCGCAGCTCAACGCCGTCGTGAATCGCGCGCTACTGACTCGCCACGACCGGTTCCTGTATGCCGTTTTGAAGACCGCACTCGCACGGCCGGCGTGCGAAGCGGAACTCGATCTGCCCCGGGTTCACCGCGCGCTGGTCGAACTTTGCTCGCGACATGGTCGCCGCGAAGAAGCCTTGCAATGGATCGATGTGGCTCGCACGAAAGTCCCCGAAGAAGGATCGAGCTTCGAGTACCACTGGAACTGGGACATCAACGAACTAACCGTGCGACTCGAAGAACCGAGCGATCCGGGACTCCAGCCGTTGCTCGACCGATTCGTCAATTACTACTCGCCGAAGGTGCCGCAGATGCGCGGGTATGTCGAACGCATGTTAGAGTCGGTTGGCATTCCTTCACCTTGGGAGTCAATCAACGTCGTCACCACAGGCAACATCCCCACTCAAATGGGTGGAGTCTGGACTCCAGGCGCTCCCGCCGCAGCGACTGGTGGCAACAAACTGTGGCTACCGGGGCAATGACCTGGCCGTTTCGTACCTCGCACGGCCCTGAGTGATATGTATCTTTGGCTTGATGGCCATTGAGCATCTGACGCTTCACTGGAGCGTATTTCAAAACTAGCCCGACACGCCAGCTAGGGCTTCATCGTCATCGAATGACCAGCCCTCGCTGGCGCGTCGGGCTAGTTCTGCGAGGCATCACGCCGCAGTTACAGCCTACCGCCGGATCGCAGTACGGCCTCGGCGAGTTCGAGGCTGTCGGGGGAGATTCCCGCTGCATGGAGGCTACGCACGGTGGCGTCGATGTCGTACTCGACCCGCTTCAGTTCGACGTGACCGTTGTTGATGACGGCATACGCCGCGCGCGGGTCGCCGTCTCGCGGTTGTCCCACACTGCCGGGGTTCAAGATCTGGCAGTGACCCAAGTCGCGATGAAACTGGATGTGCGTGTGCCCGACACAGACGATGTCGGCGCTGATCCCGTCGAGTCGTGTGCGCCAAAGATCGGGTTCATCGGCGAGGTACTCGTCCATGGGATCGCGCGGCGTGGCGTGGACGAGATGAAACCGAACGCCATCGAGGGTGATCGACTCGGTCACCGGCAGTCGCGACAGATACTTGAGGTGCGAGGGAGACAGTACGCTCCAGTGTTGCTGCCGCGTTTCGCCCGCCAGCTTGCGAAAGCCCGATCCCGCGGGAGGAGCCACACGTTGGGCGACCGAATGATCGTGATTGCCCCGGATCGCGGTCGTCGCATGCTGGCGCACCCAGTCAATGCACGGAATCGGCTCGACCCCGTACTCGACCAGATCGCCGATGAACAGACAGGCTTCAAACGTCTCGTTGATTGCGCTGAGCGCGGCCCAGTTGGCGTGAATGTCAGCCAGCACCAAAATTTTCATGCAGTCGGCATCCACATCAGGCAACGGTCAACACGACACGGTGTTTATGGGTCAGGCTCACTGAATCGACTTGCGTCTTGACGCTGTTCGGCGCGGCACGATCTAATACGCCGCAATCAATTTTCCCGTTCGGGGATGACACTTCTCATGGCGCGATCACTGAATCTGAATCAACTGACATTACGCGAAAAAATTCGTGAGGCCGCTCAGCGATCACATGAGTTGAGCGATCATTTGGAGCAGGCGTTTGTACCCAAAGTCCATGATCTGCGGAAGGTGACGCGCCCGATCGAACCGAACTCGGAATCGCCTCCCGTGGCCGATGTGACCGTGCGTCACCAAGCGGCGGCAGTCTTGGAGGCCGATCAGTACACAGACGGCCTGAACGAAGACGCCGAAGCCTTGTTTGAAGCCATCGCCGCTGAAGTTGATCGGCTTGCGAACCAAGGTCAGCCGAGATGAGTCCCGTCTCGGACGGGCTGATCACAAATAGAGGACGGGCACTCTTGCCCGTCGATAGTCTTGGGCGACGACGGGCAAGAGTGCCCGCCCTACACGCTGTTTCAACGGGTTGCTAAACGTAGCGAACTGACTCGAAGATTGAACCCACAATGGCGAGCAGCCAACTTAAATCGGACAGCCCGTTACCGACCGAGAGCCAGCCCGGCTCCGGACACGGTTCGGCGTTTCCGTTTGCTTGGCGTGCTCCGGCGGTCCCCAATTCCGAAACGGTCATCAGATCGCCTGTGGCGGCCGAACCTGCCGAGGGTGTTCTCACCACCGCGCCCGAGTACAACCGGCGTCTCTTTCCGACGACAACTGAAGCGGATGATGTGGAGGGGCTGCGTGTCGGACACTTCACGATCCAACGCCGGGTCGGCACGGGTGGGATGGGATCGGTCTTCCTTGCCACGGATGAACAGCTTCGGCGGAACGTGGCCCTCAAGATTCTCGCCCCGTCATTCTCGATCGATCCTTCGTCGGTGCAGCGATTTCAAAATGAGGCTCGGGCGGCCGCGCGGCTCGACCATGACAACATCGCACGCGTCTTCTTCTACGGTGAAGATGGTGGTCTACATTACATCGCTTACGAATACGTCGCTGGCTCTAACCTGCGCGACGTGATCCGCGCGAAGGGACGCCTCGAACCGGCCGAAGCCGTGAACTACACCGTGCAGTTGGCCGCCGCGCTCAGCCATACTTCGGCCGCTGGCATCGTCCATCGCGACATCAAGCCATCCAACATCCTGATTACGCCGCAACGACGGGCCAAGCTGGTTGATCTCGGACTGGCTCGACGTGAGACGAATGAGGCTTCCGCCGAACTGACCGTTGCGGGAACAACGCTCGGCACGTTCGACTACATCTCACCTGAGCAAGCCAAAGACCCGCGGAACGTCGATGTTCGTAGCGACATCTATTCGCTCGGCTGCACGCTGTACCACATGCTCACTGGCGAACCGCCGTACCCCGAGGGGACCGTCCTTCAGAAGTTGCTCGATCATCAAGGCAAAGACGCACCTGATCCGGCTCGCAAAAACAGGCGTGTCTCTCCGGCGCTGTCCGCCGTCGTGCGACGCATGATGGCGAGTGACCCGCGCCGACGTTACGCCAATCCCGGCGAGTTGCTGCGAGAGCTGCTGCTCGTGGCGAGATCACTCGGTTCGGGAGCAGTTCCGATTGACGGACAAGTCTGGCTGACCGCCTCGCGCCATCGCCCCGCCGCGTGGAAAAGAAACATCGGTTGGATTGCCACCGCCGCAGCGCTCGTCCTGCTCGTCGTGGCCATGGAACGCTATCCAGGGCTGACACAGCGCTTCGATCCGCGCGGTACAACCAAAACGGGGGGAGCATCCTCGTCAGTTTCCTTTGCGCCAAACGCGCAGCACGAGTCATCGTATTCGTCCAACAAGGGTGACGCTCCTCAGCGGACTGAGGCGGCGCGCGAGCATCAGGCAGACGCACAGTCGGCTTCATCAGAGGTCGCTTCGTCATCGTCGTCGTCCGGCAAACCGAAAAGTTTTGTCGAAGATGCGGCCACGGGATTCAAAGTCGGTCCGCCGGATTCAAAGGAAATCCAACTGCCTGACGCAGACAGCTCGAAGTCGGGCAGTACCGTTCTGCGCCCGATCCCGCTCGACCCCAAGTTTGCGGATGGCATGTTCGGGACGAAAGACCTGCCTCTGCTGAGTGGCAATCCCACCTCTCGCGTCAACGGCGGTGAGACAACAGTCATTTTCAAGGCCATCCCGAACCCGCCCGTACCGGGCAAAGACGAGCCGTCACCTGCGATCGTCGCGGTGAAGACGGTCCCTTCCGTTTCAGAGTCACTTCCGACGACAGCGGCCACCACGACTGGCAGCTCCGTGGCAGGGCCAGTGATCTCGATTCTGGAGGGCAAGTCCTACGGCAGTCTCGAAGCGGCCTGTGCCGAAGCGAAGGACGGCAGCATTATCGAGCTGCGATACAACGGCAGCCGCAATGAAGCCGAGCGACCGATTCGACTGGCGAACAAGAAGAACATCATCGTGCGCGGCGGAATCGGCTTTCGCCCGACGATCGTTTTCGCGCCGACGGAGCCTCCCGCCGATGCCACGCAGTCACGCATGGTCACCGTTTCGGGTGGTTCATTGGAGCTCGTCAACGTCGATCTCATCTTCACCGTTCCCGAACGAATCGCCGCTGATCGCTGGGCGTTGTTCTCGCTCGAACGTCCCGAAAAATTGCAGCTTCACGGCGTGACGATCACCGTTGCGAACCCGAATGGCCAACCCGCGTGCGTCGTCGAGCAAGTCGCCGCCGCCGGTCAGGGACTCGGCAACGTCGGCATGATGAAGAACGGAATGCCTGCCGAACCGCCACGCGTCTCGATCTCCGAAAGCCTCGTGCGCGGTGAGTCTGATCTGTTTCTCTTGCGCGACGCCGTGCCAGCCCGCTTTCAGATCAAGGACGTGGTCGTCGCTCTACAGGGGTCGCTCTTTCACGCCGCATGCCAGTCCGAGCTGACCAATGCCGAGACCGATCGCGTCACACTGGAACTCGAACACGCGACCTGCCTCCTGTCGAACAGCCTGATCCTGACCGAAGGGATCGACAATCTACCCGATCGAACTCCGCCACTGCTCGTGTTCGCCAACAACAACATCATTTCGTGCGGAGCCAAGCGGGCGTTGGTCGCGATGAAGGACGCGGGAGACCTGATGGATCTTCAACGGCAGTTCGTCTGGAAGGGCGACCGCAACTACTACGACGGCCTTCCCGTCTTTTGGCAGTTGGGCGGTCGGCAGCCTTCGTCGATGACCCGGCAGCTCGACTTCGATGCTTGGCGAAATCATTGGCTTGGCAACGAAGGGATCGGCTCGTCGAATGCCGCCGTCGTCTGGAGATCGAAGCCGCTCGAACGACCTTGGACAAAGCTGACCGCCGACGCAGTCGAACTCAACGTGATGGCTGCTTCCAACCCGGCCGTCAACGGTGCGAGCGATCTCACCAACGCCGGTGCCACGCTCAGCAAGCTCCCTGCGCCAGCGACCGAATTCCAGTCGGACTCCGGCGAACAGCAGTCCGACATCGAATGAGTCGCTGTCCCCTGATTGCCAATCGGACTCTCCCCGCATGAGCTGGCTGATGATGATCGTCGAACTTCTGCCGTTTCTCGCGACGATCTCGCCTCTTATTGGAGCCGCTGCGATCGCAGTTGCTGCTCGTACGAACTTCGCGCGGACAGGACTGATCGCGTGGTCCAGTGCCGTGCTGACGTTCGTGCTGCTCGGCGCGGTCGTTTGGAATTTCGACCTGCAGCGCGTCAATGATCGAGGTCGAGACGAGACCTCGCAAATGATCGTGAGCTTCGACGGGTTGGCCCAATCGTCAGCGACCATTTTCCTTCGCACTGATGGGTCAACCGCCGATGTGAGAATTGGCGATGAGTCTGCGGCCGATCGTGCAACGTCAGGCTCGAACGACGTGGACCTTGCGCCACGCGGCATCAACCTGCGGCTGACCTTCGGTATCGACGGGCTGACGATGTGGCCCGCCGTCTGGATCGCCTTGACGGTCCTCATCGCTTTTTCGTGCGCTGGAACATTGTCATCGTCGATTAACAACGCTGCGGAATCGTCGCCAGCATATTGCATCTCGGTTCTCATTTCTGAGGCGGGGCTGCTCGGTTCACTGACGGCACGCGATGTCATTGTGTCCCTTCTCTCGTGTGAAGTCGCGATCACTTCATTCTACTTTCTGATCGGCCGGTGGGGCGGGCCAGAGCGGCGGACGGCTGCTGGCAGGATGCTGTTGTTTCAACGTATCGGTAGCGGACTGACGTTGCTGGGAACGACGCTCATTGCCGTCTCGTGGCCGTGGGTGCGGAGCGACTTCGACGCGCGGCACCGCCCACTGACGTTCGACTTGGTCGGTTTGGTCGATGGCGTGCGCACGACGGTCGCTCGCAACGAAGTGGCCGTTGAAGTGTGGAGTGATGTCGCGCCGTGGGCCTGCCTGCTGTTGGTCATTGGCTTCGCAATGCGGTTCCCCGCGTTCCCGTTTCAACGCTGGTACACACACGCTTTGGAAGAAGCGTCCACGGGAGTCGCCTGCCTGCTGGCGATTGCGCTGCCGCAAGTCGTCTTCTGCGGTTGGGTTCGCTTCGCGATGCCGCTGCTCGCCGAAGAGGCCATCGAGTTGTCATGGCTCCTCGGCGCGGCAGCGGCTCTCGGAGCGATTCACGCGGGACTGAAAGCCGCGTCGCAGAGTGACCTCAAAAAACTTGCCGCGTCACTGTCGATGGGCCATCTCGCACTGGCACTGCTGGCAATGAGACTGCCACTGCGCGAGGGCCTTACCGGCGCTTGGCTGATCGTGCAGACGCAGGGAATGGTCACAGCGGGATTGGTGTTGCTCATCAGTTGCGTGCAAGAACGGCTTTCTCACCGCGCGACCGCTATCGTCGAGGGAATGGCGTTCGATCAGCCCAAACGAGCGGCGATGCTCGTGCTGCTGCTGGCTGCATCCGGAACGATGTCCCTGGCCAGCGGAGCAGGTTCGCTGCTCGCGCTATCACAACTGACGTGGGAAACCACGCCGTTCGCGGCTTGCGGAATCGCGATGCTCCTCTTGATGACATGGTCGCTGCTGGTCACCTCCCAACGCATCCTGTTCGGGCGAGCGACAGTTGCATCAACAACGCCGTTCCACGACCTCAATCTGCGCGAGTTCTGCATAGTGATGCCGTTCATCCTGCTGGTCGCTTGGCTGACATTGGCCCCTCATGCGATCTTGAAGAGCAGCGAAGCGACTCTGACGCAACTGCTGCAACCGCACGAGCGTCGTGCGGACGTGACCAAGTAATCTCTGTTTGGAAAACAACAGTGGCCCGGTCGGGAGCTCCCGACCGGGCCACTGTTGTTTTCCAAACAGAGATTACTTGGTCACGTCCGCACGACGCTCGTGCGGTTGCAGCAGTTGCGTCAGAGTCGCTTCGCTGCTCTTCAAGATCGCATGAGGGGCCAATGTCAGCCAAGCGACCAGCAGGATGAACGGCATCACTATGCAGAACTCGCGCAGATTGAGGTCGTGGAACGGCGTTGTTGATGCAACTGTCGCTCGCCCGAACAGGATGCGTTGGGAGGTGACCAGCAGCGACCATGTCATCAAGAGGAGCATCGCGATTCCGCAAGCCGCGAACGGCGTGGTTTCCCACGTCAGTTGTGATAGCGCGAGCAGCGAACCTGCTCCGCTGGCCAGGGACATCGTTCCGGATGCAGCCAGCAGCAGCACGAGCATCGCCGCTCGTTTGGGCTGATCGAACGCCATTCCCTCGACGATAGCGGTCGCGCGGTGAGAAAGCCGTTCTTGCACGCAACTGATGAGCAACACCAATCCCGCTGTGACCATTCCCTGCGTCTGCACGATCAGCCAAGCGCCGGTAAGGCCCTCGCGCAGTGGCAGTCTCATTGCCAGCAGTGCCAGTGCGAGATGGCCCATCGACAGTGACGCGGCAAGTTTTTTGAGGTCACTCTGCGACGCGGCTTTCAGTCCCGCGTGAATCGCTCCGAGAGCCGCTGCCGCGCCGAGGAGCCATGACAACTCGATGGCCTCTTCGGCGAGCAGCGGCATCGCGAAGCGAACCCAACCGCAGAAGACGACTTGCGGCAGCGCAATCGCCAGCAGGCAGGCGACTCCCGTGGACGCTTCTTCCAAAGCGTGTGTGTACCAGCGTTGAAACGGGAACGCGGGGAACCGCATTGCGAAGCCAATGACCAACAGCAGGCAGGCCCACGGCGCGACATCACTCCACACTTCAACGGCCACTTCGTTGCGAGCGACCGTCGTGCGCACGCCATCGACCAAACCGACCAAGTCGAACGTCAGTGGGCGGTGCCGCGCGTCGAAGTCGCTCCGCACCCACGGCCACGAGACGGCAATGAGCGTCGTTCCCAGCAACGTCAGTCCGCTACCGATACGTTGAAACAACAGCATCCTGCCAGCAGCCGTCCGCCGCTCTGGCCCGCCCCACCGGCCGATCAGAAAGTAGAATGAAGTGATCGCGACTTCACACGAGAGAAGGGACACAATGACATCGCGTGCCGTCAGTGAACCGAGCAGCCCCGCCTCAGAAATGAGAACCGAGATGCAATATGCTGGCGACGATTCCGCAGCGTTGTTAATCGACGATGACAATGTTCCAGCGCACGAAAAAGCGATGAGGACCGTCAAGGCGATCCAGACGGCGGGCCACATCGTCAGCCCGTCGATACCGAAGGTCAGCCGCAGGTTGATGCCGCGTGGCGCAAGGTCCACGTCGTTCGAGCCTGACGTTGCACGATCGGCCGCAGACTCATCGCCAATTCTCACATCGGCGGTTGACCCATCAGTGCGAAGGAAAATGGTCGCTGACGATTGGGCCAACCCGTCGAAGCTCACGATCATTTGCGAGGTCTCGTCTCGACCTCGATCATTGACGCGCTGCAGGTCGAAATTCCAAACGACCGCGCCGAGCAGCACGAACGTCAGCACGGCACTGGACCACGCGATCAGTCCTGTCCGCGCGAAGTTCGTACGAGCAGCAACTGCGATCGCAGCGGCTCCAATAAGAGGCGAGATCGTCGCGAGAAACGGCAGAAGTTCGACGATCATCATCAGCCAGCTCATGCGGGGAGAGTCCGATTGGCAATCAGGGGACAGCGACTCATTCGATGTCGGACTGCTGTTCGCCGGAGTCCGACTGGAATTCGGTCGCTGGCGCAGGGAGCTTGCTGAGCGTGGCACCGGCGTTGGTGAGATCGCTCGCACCGTTGACGGCCGGGTTGGAAGCAGCCATCACGTTGAGTTCGACTGCGTCGGCGGTCAGCTTTGTCCAAGGTCGTTCGAGCGGCTTCGATCTCCAGACGACGGCGGCATTCGACGAGCCGATCCCTTCGTTGCCAAGCCAATGATTTCGCCAAGCATCGAAGTCGAGCTGCCGGGTCATCGACGAAGGCTGCCGACCGCCCAACTGCCAAAAGACGGGAAGGCCGTCGTAGTAGTTGCGGTCGCCCTTCCAGACGAACTGCCGTTGAAGATCCATCAGGTCTCCCGCGTCCTTCATCGCGACCAACGCCCGCTTGGCTCCGCACGAAATGATGTTGTTGTTGGCGAACACGAGCAGTGGCGGAGTTCGATCGGGTAGATTGTCGATCCCTTCGGTCAGGATCAGGCTGTTCGACAGGAGGCAGGTCGCGTGTTCGAGTTCCAGTGTGACGCGATCGGTCTCGGCATTGGTCAGCTCGGACTGGCATGCGGCGTGAAAGAGCGACCCCTGTAGAGCGACGACCACGTCCTTGATCTGAAAGCGGGCTGGCACGGCGTCGCGCAAGAGAAACAGATCAGACTCACCGCGCACGAGGCTTTCGGAGATCGAGACGCGTGGCGGTTCGGCAGGCATTCCGTTCTTCATCATGCCGACGTTGCCGAGTCCCTGACCGGCGGCGGCGACTTGCTCGACGACGCACGCGGGTTGGCCATTCGGGTTCGCAACGGTGATCGTCACGCCGTGAAGCTGCAATTTTTCGGGACGTTCGAGCGAGAACAACGCCCAGCGATCAGCGGCGATTCGTTCGGGAACGGTGAAGATGAGATCGACGTTGACGAGCTCCAATGAACCACCCGAAACGGTGACCATGCGTGACTGCGTGGCATCGGCGGGAGGCTCCGTCGGCGCGAAAACGATCGTCGGGCGAAAGCCGATTCCGCCGCGCACGATGATGTTCTTCTTGTTCGCCAGTCGAATCGGTCGCTCGGCTTCATTGCGGCTGCCGTTGTATCGCAGCTCGATAATGCTGCCGTCCTTCGCTTCGGCACAGGCCGCTTCGAGACTGCCGTAGGACTTGCCCTCCAGAATCGAGATCACTGGCCCTGCCACGGAGCTGCCAGTCGTGGTGGCCGCTGTCGTCGGAAGTGACTCTGAAACGGAAGGGACCGTCTTCACCGCGACGATCGCAGGTGACGGCTCGTCTTTGCCCGGTACGGGCGGGTTCGGGATGGCCTTGAAAATGACTGTTGTCTCACCGCCGTTGACGCGAGAGGTGGGATTGCCACTCAGCAGAGGCAGGTCTTTCGTCCCGAACATGCCATCCGCAAACTTGGGGTCGAGCGGGATCGGGCGCAGAACGGTACTGCCCGACTTCGAGCTGTCTGCGTCAGGCAGTTGGATTTCCTTTGAATCCGGCGGACCGACTTTGAATCCCGTGGCCGCATCTTCGACAAAACTTTTCGGTTTGCCGGACGACGACGATGACGAAGCGACCTCTGATGAAGCCGACTGTGCGTCTGCCTGATGCTCGCGCGCCGCCTCAGTCCGCTGAGGAGCGTCACCCTTGTTGGACGAATACGATGACTCGTGCTGCGCGTTTGGCGCAAAGGAAACTGACGAGGATGCTCCCCCCGTTTTGGTTGTACCGCGCGGATCGAAGCGCTGTGTCAGCCCTGGATAGCGTTCCATGGCCACGACGAGCAGGACGAGCGCTGCGGCGGTGGCAATCCAACCGATGTTTCTTTTCCACGCGGCGGGGCGATGGCGCGAGGCGGTCAGCCAGACTTGTCCGTCAATCGGAACTGCTCCCGAACCGAGTGATCTCGCCACGAGCAGCAGCTCTCGCAGCAACTCGCCGGGATTGGCGTAACGTCGGCGCGGGTCACTCGCCATCATGCGTCGCACGACGGCGGACAGCGCCGGAGAGACACGCCTGTTTTTGCGAGCCGGATCAGGTGCGTCTTTGCCTTGATGATCGAGCAACTTCTGAAGGACGGTCCCCTCGGGGTACGGCGGTTCGCCAGTGAGCATGTGGTACAGCGTGCAGCCGAGCGAATAGATGTCGCTACGAACATCGACGTTCCGCGGGTCTTTGGCTTGCTCAGGTGAGATGTAGTCGAACGTGCCGAGCGTTGTTCCCGCAACGGTCAGTTCGGCGGAAGCCTCATTCGTCTCACGTCGAGCCAGTCCGAGATCAACCAGCTTGGCCCGTCGTTGCGGCGTAATCAGGATGTTGGATGGCTTGATGTCGCGATGGACGATGCCAGCGGCCGAAGTATGGCTGAGCGCGGCGGCCAACTGCACGGTGTAGTTCACGGCTTCGGCCGGTTCGAGGCGTCCCTTCGCGCGGATCACGTCGCGCAGGTTAGAGCCAGCGACGTATTCGTAAGCGATGTAATGTAGACCACCATCTTCACCGTAGAAGAAGACGCGTGCGATGTTGTCATGGTCGAGCCGCGCGGCCGCCCGAGCCTCATTTTGAAATCGCTGCACCGACGAAGGATCGATCGAGAATGACGGGGCGAGAATCTTGAGGGCCACGTTCCGCCGAAGCTGTTCATCCGTGGCAAGGAAGACCGATCCCATCCCACCCGTGCCGACCCGGCGTTGGATCGTGAAGTGTCCGACACGCAGCCCCTCCACATCATCCGCTTCAGTTGTCGTCGGAAAGAGACGCCGGTTGTACTCGGGCGCGGTGGTGAGAACACCCTCGGCAGGTTCGGCCGCCACAGGCGATCTGATGACCGTTTCGGAATTGGGGACCGCCGGAGCACGCCAAGCAAACGGAAACGCCGAACCGTGTCCGGAGCCGGGCTGGCTCTCGGTCGGTAACGGGCTGTCCGATTTAAGTTGGCTGCTCGCCATTGTGGGTTCAATCTTCGAGTCAGTTCGCTACGTTTAGCAACCCGTTGAAACAGCGTGTAGGGCGGGCACTCTTGCCCGTCGTCGCCCAAGACTATCGACGGGCAAGAGTGCCCGTCCTCTATTTGTGATCAGCCCGTCCGAGACGGGACTCATCTCGGCTGACCTTGGTTCGCAAGCCGATCAACTTCAGCGGCGATGGCTTCAAACAAGGCTTCGGCGTCTTCGTTCAGGCCGTCTGTGTACTGATCGGCCTCCAAGACTGCCGCCGCTTGGTGACGCACGGTCACATCGGCCACGGGAGGCGATTCCGAGTTCGGTTCGATCGGGCGCGTCACCTTCCGCAGATCATGGACTTTGGGTACAAACGCCTGCTCCAAATGATCGCTCAACTCATGTGATCGCTGAGCGGCCTCACGAATTTTTTCGCGTAATGTCAGTTGATTCAGATTCAGTGATCGCGCCATGAGAAGTGTCATCCCCGAACGGGAAAATTGATTGCGGCGTATTAGATCGTGCCGCGCCGAACAGCGTCAAGACGCAAGTCGATTCAGTGAGCCTGACCCATAAACACCGTGTCGTGTTGACCGTTGCCTGATGTGGATGCCGACTGCATGAAAATTTTGGTGCTGGCTGACATTCACGCCAACTGGGCCGCGCTCAGCGCAATCAACGAGACGTTTGAAGCCTGTCTGTTCATCGGCGATCTGGTCGAGTACGGGGTCGAGCCGATTCCGTGCATTGACTGGGTGCGCCAGCATGCGACGACCGCGATCCGGGGCAATCACGATCATTCGGTCGCCCAACGTGTGGCTCCTCCCGCGGGATCGGGCTTTCGCAAGCTGGCGGGCGAAACGCGGCAGCAACACTGGAGCGTACTGTCTCCCTCGCACCTCAAGTATCTGTCGCGACTGCCGGTGACCGAGTCGATCACCCTCGATGGCGTTCGGTTTCATCTCGTCCACGCCACGCCGCGCGATCCCATGGACGAGTACCTCGCCGATGAACCCGATCTTTGGCGCACACGACTCGACGGGATCAGCGCCGACATCGTCTGTGTCGGGCACACGCACATCCAGTTTCATCGCGACTTGGGTCACTGCCAGATCTTGAACCCCGGCAGTGTGGGACAACCGCGAGACGGCGACCCGCGCGCGGCGTATGCCGTCATCAACAACGGTCACGTCGAACTGAAGCGGGTCGAGTACGACATCGACGCCACCGTGCGTAGCCTCCATGCAGCGGGAATCTCCCCCGACAGCCTCGAACTCGCCGAGGCCGTACTGCGATCCGGCGGTAGGCTGTAACTGCGGCGTGATGCCTCGCAGAACTAGCCCGACGCGCCAGCGAGGGCTGGTCATTCGATGACGATGAAGCCCTAGCTGGCGTGTCGGGCTAGTTTTGAAATACGCTCCAGTGAAGCGTCAGATGCTCAATGGCCATCAAGCCAAAGATACATATCACTCAGGGCCGTGCGAGGTACGAAACGGCCAGGTCATTGCCCCGGTAGCCACAGTTTGTTGCCACCAGTCGCTGCGGCGGGAGCGCCTGGAGTCCAGACTCCACCCATTTGAGTGGGGATGTTGCCTGTGGTGACGACGTTGATTGACTCCCAAGGTGAAGGAATGCCAACCGACTCTAACATGCGTTCGACATACCCGCGCATCTGCGGCACCTTCGGCGAGTAGTAATTGACGAATCGGTCGAGCAACGGCTGGAGTCCCGGATCGCTCGGTTCTTCGAGTCGCACGGTTAGTTCGTTGATGTCCCAGTTCCAGTGGTACTCGAAGCTCGATCCTTCTTCGGGGACTTTCGTGCGAGCCACATCGATCCATTGCAAGGCTTCTTCGCGGCGACCATGTCGCGAGCAAAGTTCGACCAGCGCGCGGTGAACCCGGGGCAGATCGAGTTCCGCTTCGCACGCCGGCCGTGCGAGTGCGGTCTTCAAAACGGCATACAGGAACCGGTCGTGGCGAGTCAGTAGCGCGCGATTCACGACGGCGTTGAGCTGCGCATCCGTCAGCCGTTCGATTGGCAGGCGATGCATTTGCATGACCGACTGGCCACTGAGTAGGGTCCGCTCATCAACATCCAGCGGCGCGAGTGGGGTCAGGCCGAACTTCGCCAGCATCGCATCGAGATTCAACTCGTGCCCCTGCTGTTGGCAGTGTGCGTCGAGCATGAATATGGCGGCGGTGAGTGTAACCTTGTGCTTCGGATCGGCGGCAGCATCGCTCGGTGAACGACCACCCAGCGCCTTCAGCGGTGCTGCGGGCCATGTTTCTTCCAGAATCGTTTGCCACTGCTGGTCCCGAAGTTTGCGGCTGACTCGCATGGGAGTCCCCTTCGGCAGCGACCAACTCCAGCGCAAAGTCATCGACTCGGTTGGAACTCCCCCGGTGACTTCGGGCTGCGGCTTGTCCGTTCGCCACTGCAACAGTCCCGTGGAAACCGATTCGATCAGCGATCGCGCGTCGTCCAATGCCGCTCCACGATCGCCACTGATGAACAGTGTCGGTGGTTCGTTGTCGTCCGGGTTTGCATCGTAGACAGACAAGTGCGACTGCAATCGTGGGAGCAAGTCGAGGGTCAACTCTGTGAAATCGTCTCCCGTCCACTGCGGGCGATCGAGAATTTGATAGCCCGCAACGGGAGCGTGCTGTTGGTCGGGATTGGCGGGAGGCAAGGTCACTCGCGCCAGTCGGGGCTGTTCGTCGAGGACCGTCAGCAACCGACCGACCGATTCCACTTTGCCTTCGTAGGTGCAGATATCGATCACGTCTTTGGTCGTGTGTCGGTCGAACAGTTGAGCCAGCGTTTCGCATTCGACGGCGGCGGCAATGTCTCCGTACAACTGAGCGGCACGATGCAGTGCCTCGGCGGCAGTGGCTTCGTCGCCATCCCAAGCGCGGCACAGACCAGCCGAATGCCAAGCTTCAGCCGATTCGGGTAGCGTGCGGGTCAGCAGCAGAAACAGATCGGCTGCGGTACTCCAGCAACCGACGGCTGCGTACTTCTGTGCCTTCTTGATCTCTTTTTGCTGTTCCTCAGGCCCTTGAATACTGGGCAGCAGATGCGTGCCACGCATCGGGTAGGGAATGCCTTCCTCGCCATCGAACTCGAGCAACTGTACGAACAGTTCTTGCCGCTGCTTCTCGGGGGCGAGCCTCAAGGCCAGCCCCAGATGCTCCCGTGCGGCCATCACTTGCTGACGGTTCATGAGGATCATGGCCATGGATGCGGCGATGCCGCTGACCATGGATGAGTACTTCTTCGCACTCTTTTGAAACGCGCGATGGATCGCCTTCTTGGCCGCATCGAAGCCGTCGGCCTGAAAGAGTGCTGCGGCCAGCAGGACGATCACGAACTCGTGGTCCGGCTGGTGTTCAATCAGTGCGCGCAGCACGTCGCGCGCAGTCGAGGCCTCGCCTTGTTCGAGCAAAATAATGGCGCGCGTCGTGCCGACCCACGAGTTTTCGGGAAACTTGCGAGCCAACGTTTCCAGTTGCTGCAAAGCGACATGAGGCTGGTTTCCTGTGGACAATCGGACGATGCGATCCATTTCGTCAGCGATGTTCAGGCAACAAAACTTCAGCTTCTTTCCGCTGCCGCAGGCGCAGAGGTCATACGGGTTGAGCGACATCGGGCCGATCCTTGCTTCGTGATGATCGTGTGAATTCAAAAGAGACCGGCCGATAGTGAATCGGCCGGGACAGTGGCAACACAGAAGGGCCGATGAAGGGGTCAAAGGCCGGGCGGCAGTTTAGCAACACCCCGTCGATTTGACAGGGATTCGCCGGGGCAGGCAGCCTGTGGGAAAACGTCGAGCAGGCGGCTCGCCTGCTTGGATTTCCCACTGAAAAGCACAGGCGAGCCACCCAAGCCACGGACTCTTTAGCAGACCGTTCAATCGCGGCGTTTATGCCGTTGGCGCTGCATGATGATCCGTTCGAGAGCCAGCTTGGGCGTGCCATCCGGGCGAAGCAGACCCGCTTGAGGAAACGTGTGCGGATCGCCATCGCTGAAATGGCTGAGCGACACACCCGCGACCGAGGGCTTGGCCAACAACAATTCGAGAACCCGGTCGATCCACTCGGCCTGTCCCGCTTCATCGCACGGTTGTGCCCACATGCGTGGTTCAACTTCCCACTCGGGACCGGCCAGCCCATCGTCATCACTGCTCGACGGACATGCGAGCGTCGCATGGATCGGCACGCCGAGTACGCTCCATGCGTCGATCAGCCGCGAGATATCGAGCAGGTCGCGGTGAGCACTGCCGCGCGGCAGGTAACCGACCGCCAACTCGAGGTTGACTCCCGCCAGGCCGACCGCAGAACGGAGCAGCGCATCGACCAACTGCATGGGCGACAAGCGGTGTTGACCGCGCGCCTGATAATCGCCCCACGGTTGGTCGATGCGAATCAGCAATTGGGCCTCTTCATCGACTTGGCGCGCCACGTCCAATACGCGTGCGGCGAGTGTCAGCAAACTGGCTTCAGTCAGAGCCAGTGCGCCACCGCTGTTCAATCGCGCGGCGACCTCCCACAGCCGAATGCGACCGACGTAGCGCGAGATCGCCGTCTCCACAAAGTCGCACACGAAACTTTGCAGGTTGAAGATGTCGTGTTCCCAGCGAGCCAACCATGCGGGAAGACCACCGGGGCCGAGGTCCAGCAGTGAACCGCCACGCACCATCAGCTTTTGTTGCTCGCACCATTCCAATTGCCGGTCGCACGGCTCCCAGTTGTACTCACCTTCGACGACTTCGATCTTGTTCCACGGAATGGAAACGGTGGCCGAGTTGAACGCGGCGGTAAACAGCTCGTTCGCATCGGTATTCGGGATCGAACCATGCAGCTCGCAGCCGATTGACGCGGGCAAGCCCTGAAAGCGTTGCAGTCGCCCCTGCAACGCCTGATTGGCGTAACCCTTCGTCAATATCTCTGCGGCGGCGCACGCATGATGCAACGCTTCGTTGGCGAGCTGGGTCGCTTCCTCTGGCCGATTCTGGCACGAGGCCGCTCGCGAAAACGCGCGATGGGCGAGTCGCGATGGTTCGGTAAATTCCGGGGGAACACGCATTCCCGACAGTTCCCACTGCGAGGCTTGATTCCTCACCTGCACGATCTTTCCGCGAGCCAATTCCACCGGCAGCAGATAAGGTTGCTCGCGCTCGGGCAGCGAGGCCGTTGCAATCACCGGCCGACCGAATCCGGAAACAGGCCAAGCCACATGAAACTTGCTGCTCTCCGAACTCATCCGCCGGCAACCGATGATGTTGTCTTCGACCTCGATCCGGGTCGAAAAGACCCGACCATCGGCACCGGTCAGGTAGCCACGGTACGCCTCCGGCAAGTCGTCGATGACCGACGCCGGATGAACGATGAAGCGGATCAGGCCCATGAACGGCTCTTACGTGTGTGGCAAGTGTCGGGAAACGCGATCGAAACCATGGGGAGCCTGCGTGACTCGGGGGAGGCGAGGACCCGAATCGCAGGGCGAATACTGAGGGCGACCTCACGAAGTGAGGACTGTGGATTTCACCGATCACGGACCATCCAAAGTCGATACCACGGAGCCATCCCAAAACTGGCGGCAGTGTAGTAACGCGCATCGGGTTGTTCAACAAACGCTCCAGTGATAGGCTCGCCCGCCGTTTATACCTCGCACGGCCGAGGCTGACAGATTTGTCGCTGCGGCACACCAACCCGAAGTGTAAACGAGGAGGTGCGTTGCGTTCCTCGCTTACGCTTTGGATTAGTGTCAGGCTCGCCCGCCGTTGACCTTCAACACTCTCGCAAGTCTCAACATGCCTGCACGATCCACGACTCCACTGCTTCAAAGCACTGTTCCCGGACGAACGCCCTTGCGCGGCAAGGTGCGCGATGTCTACGACTTCGGCGACCGCTTGCTCTTCGTCGCCACCGACCGGATCAGTGCGTTTGACTGGGTTCTGCCGAGTGGCATTCCCGACAAAGGTCGAGTCCTCACGCAACTCAGCCGGTTTTGGTTCGGCTTTCTCGATGTGCCGCACCATCTCCTCAGCATGAAACCCGGCGATGTCACGCTCCCCGCTGAGACTCGCCGGGATGAACTCGATGGCCGCAGCATGGTCGTCATCAAGACCAGCGTCTTTCCTGTCGAGTGCGTCGTGCGCGGATACCTCGCCGGGTCGGGCTGGAAGGAATACCAGGCGACTCAAACTGTGTGCGGTCTCAAGCTCCCGGCCGGTCTCCGTGAGAGCGATCCGCTCCCCGAACCGATCTTCACTCCCGCTAGCAAAGCGGCGACCGGACATGATGAGAACATCTCGTTCGAGCGGATGATCGAGATCGTCGGTCCCGAACACGCCGCCGCACTGCGCGCGTTGAGCCTGCACATTTACACCAAGGCCGCCGACTTCACCCGGTCACGCGGCATCATTCTCGCCGACACCAAGTTTGAGTTCGGCCTACTCGGTGACAAGATCATTCTGATCGACGAAGTGCTGACCCCGGATAGCTCCCGCTTCTGGCCCGCCGATCAATACGCTCCTGGCAGCAGCCCCCCCAGCTACGACAAGCAGTTTGTCCGCAACTGGCTCGAATCGACAACGTGGGATAAGAACAGTCCGCCCCCCGTTCTCCCCGCCGATGTCATCGAACGCACGCGAGCCAAGTACGTCGAAGCCTTCGAGCGACTCACCGGCGAAATTTTTGATTGGCGCTGACGGGCCTCGCATCATCTCGTCCTCCCCCCAAAGAGCGCCCACACCGCCGGTCTCGGGTGGTGCGAGAGACCTGCGGTGCGAAGTGGCGTGGTGCTGAGAGAGAACGGGTGCGTCGAACGAGAGAGTCGTTTTGGCGGTGTCACAAGTTGTAGGCCGGACCCTGTGGTCCGGACGGACCACAGGGTCCGGCCTACATGCTGCGGGGTGATTTCGTCTGAGAAGTGATCTTCGCGATTTCTCACCGGCCACTCAGAACTCACCGTTGGGAGCGAGGGGTTGGATGTCGCAGGTGTTGTCGCAGTGGTCGGCGTTGTCCTTGAACTCGGTGCCACCCGAGTAA
>JAYVDI010000060.1:0-15273 GCA_043749505.1 Schlesneria sp.
TTCGTTCCGCGCTTTGAACCGGGCCTCGATGTCTTCCATCACGGACAGCAGCGGGCCTCGGAAGGAATCGTTGACTCGGACATCGCCATTGGATTCCAGAACCTGAAAGTGCAAGGCGTGAGTCGGCAACGTGTCTTCGAGCGATTGAGGCTTGCCGACCAGCAGCAGCCCGGACACGTTGGGAACAAGCTCGTCGTCAATCGTCTCGACCAGCTTCAATGCCCGCGCAAGGTCGCGATCGTTCATGTCCAGCAGCGAGCGATCTCCGCGCAATCGAACGATGGCCCGGCGAACTCGTTCAAACTCCAGAGGATCAAGGCAGTCGAACGTGAGGTTGGGCAACCGCTGTGCAGAGAAGTCCAACAATCCCAGATCGATTCGCCGCGACCGTTGATCGCGGGGATACCAGGGAATGGTCTGCGGCTTGCCATCGGGACCGACCGCCCGGCGGAGCGACTTGCCGGATGCCGTGGCGCAAGGCTCGGGATAGCCATCGACCTCAATCGCGATCACTGTTCCGCTCGAATGTGCGAGTACCGAAACCCGTGTGTTGATGCTGGGCACGCTGTTGTTGAAGATCGCGGCTTGAAGTCGCTTGGGATCAGTTGTCGTTCCATGTCGCGGTGCCGTGCCCGTGACCGTGCCGTCATCCTCAACTCCAATCAGCAACACGCCGCCGTCCGAGTTGGCGAGAGCCACGACTTCCTCGTAGATCACACTGTCCGAAAGCTGTTTGCGGTCGGACTTGAACTCGCAAGTGACGGTCTCACCATGCGCCAGATGCTGCTGCAAGTCTTGGAGACTCATCATCGCGCGGCCTCCACGACTGTGACCGCCGAGACCTGATAATGCTCGACCGCCATCACCGGCTGCCAGCCGAGGCGGGCCGGGTTCTGGATCGTGTGCAGTTGCGGTGTCCCCGCGCAGTTGAAGACGACGTACAGCCAGTAGTCGTGCTTGATCCGCTCGGCTGTGCGAAACTCGTTGGAACTGAGAGCCACGCTGCCGACTGCGGCTCGGCCCTTCACTTCGATGAACCGGACCTCGATGAACGTCTTCGGGTCTTCGGAGTGAGGGCGGCGAGAGATGAGATCGAAACCACGGTTTTCGGACTCGACGCTCTCGACGACGCAGCCGCGTGCCTCTTCGTGCTGGATCGCCGTCTGGACTGCGATCCGTTCGATCTCATCGTCGCGCACCATCGGGGCGAGTTGCGGACTGGTTCGCTCTGGATGCGGCAGTACCCACGCTCGGCCAAGGTGCGTGATGTCGGACACGGCACAATGGCGTTCAAGTTCCAGTTCCTGCCTGCGCGACTCCAATCGGTTGTTGAGTTCGTCGAGGTGCTGCTCGGCCTGCGCGATGATCCCTTCCAACCCGGCCACGGTCTGGCCTTCGATGCGGCGTGTTTCCAGTTCGGCGAACTGCAACTGCTGCCGATCGATCAGCGATTCCAAGCTGATCTGTACGTGCTTCGCGATGCGGGCCACTTCCTGCTCGCGGGCTGCGGCTTCACGCTGTCCCCACGGTGCGAGAGTGTGCTGGTAGAGAAAGCTCTCGACCGCTTGCCGATCGGGAGCCAGCGTCCGAGGGGCAGGTGTACCGAGCGGCGAGGGAATAACGTCGTGCAGGATTGTTGGCTCGTGAACCAGCATCGCAGAGGATGGACCTGACTCGACGACAAACAACCGACGATGGAGCGTCTTGCCTCGCCCATCCTTGATTGATGCCGCGAAGACGTCGAGCAATGCCGGTTGCGAACGGTGCAGGTCAAAGAAGACGGCCCCGCGACGCAGATGGTCTTCGACTCGCGACAGGATGTCCGTCCGCAGCGTCTCGAATAGCGGATGTCCGGGCGTAACCCATTCAAGCGTCGCATCGGCTTTGAGTAACTCCTTGTCGAAGACGATCTTGCCGTACTCACGGCCGAGTCGTCCGTATAGAGCCTCCTGTCGGTCGCCGATTTGCAAGAGATGACGAGGCACCTTCCCAATCCGGTAGATGCGGCACTTGGAGTCGGACTGCTGTTTGGTGTCGATCACCTTGGACGGGAGACCGGCTTCCGGCGCAGCGATCGCGAAGAACTGCTCGATCACCTCGGGAACCAGACGCCGTTCCTTGGCTTCGGCCGACTTGCCCACAATCGCCGACAGGTTGAGTTCCTTCTTGGCGAGACCTTCCAGAGTCGATTCGGTGATGGCCCGAAATCGCTCGGGGCTGACATCGCGGACGATGCGGTCCTCGATCTGATGCACATTCATCTGCCGGGCATACATGTCGCGGAACAGTTTTTCGAGCAGGTTGGACGGGAAGACTTCGCCCACGACATCGAAAACCTGATCACTGCCGAGATCCTCGCGAATCTCCTTCAGTCGCTCGATCAGTTTTTGCAGCACCCGGCCTTCGCGAGTGTTCTGGGCGACAAAGTTGAAGACCAGACAATCCTTCTCCTGCCCATAGCGATGAATGCGGCCGACTCGTTGCTCCAGCCGAACCGGGTTCCACGGGATGTCGAAGTTGACCATCAGCCAACAGAATTGCAGGTTGATCCCTTCGCCCGCCGCTTCCGTCGCGACCAAGACTTGGGCACTCTCGCGGAACTCACGCTCGGCATAGATCCGGCTGCCGGGAGTATCACGATCACCGATCTTCATCCCGCCGTGAATCTGCGTCAGCGTCAGACCCCATTCCCTCAACTTGCCCAGCGGCCGATCATCACGCCCGTCGCCGGTCAGATAGTCCAGCGTGTCCTTATGCTCGGTGAAAACCAGCAGCTTCATCTTCGGGTCGTCGAAGATTCCTTCTTCCTCAAGAATCGCGCGCAGTTTGTTCAGCTTGGTTTGTGTGTCGCGGGCTTCGATTTGTTTGGCCTGATCAACGAGTTGAGTCAGACGGCCGATCTCTTCGCGCAGCGCGGCGGGGTCGGCTGAGAGGACTTCGTCTGCAAGCCGTTCGATGATCTGCTGCTGTTCCTCTTCGGTCAGATCGTCGAAGTCCTCGGGAAGTTTGCGTTCGATCTGCTCTTGCCGGTAAGCCTCGGGGTCATCGAGGATCTTCTGGCGGCGAGTCCGCATCCGCTCCAGACTCTTGCGCACCGCATAGACAGACGACGCCATTCGCCGCTGCAACATGGCCATCGTGAATCCAACCGCGCGGGCGCGGGCCGTCTCTTGGCCAGCAGCGGCCATCGACTGATCTTCGACGTAGCGCGTCAACTCGTCGTAGAAGTCGAGTTCGTCTCCATCCAGATCGAACGCGGCCGTGCGGACTTCTCGTTTGGTGAACAGCTTGCGAACCTCGCCCGTCTCGGGATGCGGAAACGTAACGAGGGCTTCCTTCGTTCGCCGCAGATAGAACGGGGCTTCATGTTCGCGCACGGCACGTTGCAGACTTTCGATGCTGCCGTAGACGTCCGGGTCGAGCAGCGCAAGGAACCGGCGGAAGTGATCGGGATCACCCTTGTGAGGCGTGGCCGTCATCAAGAGGAAATGGTCCGTCATTTTCGAGAGGGCTTCGCCGAGCCGATAGGCGTAGGTCTTCCGATCGTCGGCGGGAGCACTCATCTTGTGAGCCTCATCCACAATCACGAGATCCCATCGCGACCGTAGCAAACTTTCGCGAGCATCCTCGACCATCGAAACCCATGAGATCGAGGTGACGACTTGATCCCGTTCCTGCCACGGGTTTTGCCCGTAGTTCGCCCGAAGCACGTCTCCGCGTATGACGTCGAACTTCTCACGGAATTTGTCTGCCATTTCCCGCTGCCATTGAAACGTCAGGCTGGCAGGGGTGACGATCAGCACTCGCTTCACCAGTCCACGGGCCTTCAATTCTTTCAGCAGCAATCCGGCCATGATTGTCTTGCCCGCACCCGGATCATCCGCCAGCAGAAAGCGAATGCGAGGCAACTTCAAGAAGTAGCCATAGACGGCCTCCAACTGATGTGGCAACGGATCGACTCGTGCGATCGATAACGAGAAGAATGGATCGTACTCGTAGGCCAATCCCAACCGATGAGCTTCGACGCCCACACGAAAAAGACGGGCATCCCCATCGAACGGTTCCTGATCTGCCGAGACTTCAAGCTGCGCGATCTGTTGAGGACTCAAGACGGGATCGTAGGTCAGTCCGCTCTTCAGCCCCCGACCGATGACTTTGAGCGAGTCCCCCATCGGAACCAAAGCGAGAACCTCGACGGCCTCCGGCAACGTCGGTCCACGAACAATGCTTCCAGCGCGGATCGCTTGATTCGGCACAACGGCTCCGCAAGGTCATAAACCAGAGAATTGAACGCAGTCTCCAAAACGAGCGGGTAATCTAACGGCTTCAACCGCGCTTCTAAAGTCGCCGGGTGTGTGCGTTCTTTGCCGGAGTTCCAACACAACTGATACGCCTTTCGGAGGCGTGCGAAGAGAAACGAGGGACCAACGCCAAGCGTCAGCCCCTCGCTTTTCAAACCAGCATGACAATCAGCTTGTTACAGCGTAACCGCCTCAACTTCCGTGACGAAGCGGGTGGCGTCGTCGTTCAGGAACGCGGCGACCACGCCGAACACGGCGTCACTGAAGCCGCCGACGTTCAGGATGTCGCCACGCTCCGGGGCCTGCGTCGTCGAGTTGGGTTGCAGGTCGATGCAGACCAGCTTCGGCCCCGCAAAGCTCTCACCCTGCAAGCGAACTTGATTCTGTACGAACCGCTGCCACTCGGTCAGCACGCCCGTCGAGCCGTTGGCACCCGATGCGAACGCCCGCTGCTGATAGACCCAGCTCTCGCTGTCGCTCACCTGCACGCAGCCCGCGAACTTGCGGTTCGCGTATCGCCATAATCTATCACCCTGATGTTGCGTCAGTTGAACGCGGTGAACCGTCAGCCTACGGTGTGTTGAGTGCCTCGGCAACCGGGGGTCAATGACCGAAATGCAGTTCGGTAGTCAGCGTGTTTGGCTGCTCAACTGAATCAGAGCAAGGGGATGGTAATTGACTGCCGGGCACGATGCCGGTGGCAGATTGAAGTGGCGGTAATTTCTCGGAGTGACCAATGAAGAACCGTTGCCGGGGAACCTTGATTGGCTTGGCCGTGGGCGATGCTCTGGGTGCCGCTGTCGAGTTCCGCAGTCCCGGCAGCTTCGTGCCTGTCACCAGCTACCGTGGCGGTGGGCCTCACGGCTTGGCCGCTGGAGAATGGACTGACGACACCAGCATGGCCCTAGCCTTGGCCGACAGCATCGCCGTGGGCTGGGACTTGAACGACCAAGCCGACCGATACGTTCAATGGTGGCAGACCGGCAAGTATTCCGTGAACGGGCGATGTTTCGACATCGGCATCACGACAAGAAGTGCGTTGGGCAATTACGTCGCCAAGAAGAATGCCCTCACATCCGGCGACCGCTCGGACAGGGCCAGCGGCAATGGTTCCATCATGCGACTGGCTCCAGTGCCGATTCACTTCGTCCACTACTACCCTCAAAAGATCGAAGAGCTTTCACGGCTGGCCGAGGAATCAAGTTTGCCGACGCACGCCAGCGAACAATGCCTGTCGGCGTGCCGGTATTTGGCGACCGTATTGGCGGCGTTGATCCACGGCGAAGATCGTGATGAGGTTCTTTCCCCGGACTGGAAACCGTTACAGCAACTCAACGACATCAAGCCGCTGCATCCCTTGATACAAGAAATCGCACAGGGGAGTTTCCGCCAGAAACAACCACCGGCGATCCAAGGATCAGGGTGGGTGGTCAAAAGCCTGGAAGCATCCTTGTGGGCCTTCCACAATGCCGTGTCGTTTGAGGACGCCGTGTTGAAGGCCGTCAATCTGGGCGACGACGCCGACACCACAGGAGCGATCTGCGGGCAGTTGGCCGGCGCGTACTGGGGTGAGTCTGGCATTTCCGAATCGCTCAGAGCGGGTCTGGCACGCATGGACATGCTGGACAAAGCGTTGGCAGGGATTCTCGGCAAACAACCGACGTGATGGCTCGTTGGCAGAAGGTCAAATGTCACAGTCGTTCGGAGAGACAAGCTCATGGAGATGGTCGAAGTCACTGTCCATTACTTGGAAATGCTGGCCCCCTCGCACCGCTCTGTACCGGCCCCACGAGAGAGACTGACCGTTCTTCACGTTCTCTCACCGACCGTGCCGTATTACCGCTCGCTCTACAACGCCGTGGGCAAGGACTTCAATTGGCTGAGTCGCCGGAAGATGTCGGATGAGTCACTGTCCGCCATCATTGGCGACCCACGAGATGAGTTGCACGTTCTGCACGTCGATGGCACTCCCGCTGGCTTTGCCGAGTTGGATCGCCGCCAACCGCATGAGATTGAGTTGGTCCAGTTTGGCCTGATGCCCGAGTTCATCGGTCAGGGGCTTGGTAAGTGGTTCCTACAATGGACCATCGACAAAGCCTGGAGCTACAAGCCGAAACAATTCTGGTTGCACACCTGCACTCTGGATCACGCAGCCGCTTTGCCCAACTATCTGAAGGCGGGGTTCGTGCAGTTCAAACAAGAGGCGATTCGCAGGGAGCCTTGAGGCTTACGTCACACCATGAAAATCCTCTTCCTACACGGCTGGCATTCGATCCCCGGTGGGGTCAAACCGACCTACCTCATTCAGCACGGCCACACAGTCATCAATCCAGCCCTTGATGACGACGACTTCGCCGCCGCTCTTCGCACTGCCCAAGCCGAGTTCGACAAGCATCAGCCAGTTGTGATCGTCGGTTCGTCCCGTGGCGGAGCCTTGGCCATGAACATCGACTCCAAAGACACGCCACTGTTGCTTCTTTGCCCGGCGTGGAAACGCTGGGGGACAGTGAGGAAGCTCAAGCTCAACTCGGTGATCCTGCATTCACGGGAGGATGAGGTGGTCCCGTTTGCCGACTCAGAAGAACTGGTCAAGAACAGCGGTCTTTCTCCAGAAACGCTGATGGAAGTTGGAGGCGATCATCGACTTGCTGATGAATCCTCACTGTCCGTTCTGCTGTGGGCGTGCGGGCTGCTGGCGTCCAACGAGCGATTGCCGTGGCTGGAAGATGGTCCGCAAGATAAAGCCACCATGTCCGAGGAGGCCAGTTACGTCTGCGATGCTTGCGGCGAGGAGATCGTGATCCCGCTAGACCTCACCGAGGGTTCCAGTCAGACGTATGTCGAAGACTGCCCTGTCTGCTGCCGAGCCAATACGATCCACGTCGAGATGGGTGAGGACGGGGATGCCCGAGTCTGGGCCGAACCCGAGCAGGACTACCCGTGAAAGACGACGAGTGGTTTGAGTACCACATCCTCGTTACCGGCAAGCGGATCGTTCTCAAAGTGAACGGCAAGACGACTGTGGATTACACCGAGCCGATGAATCCGAAACGGCCAGACAGTTGGGAAGACCGAGTCCTCTCACACCGCCCGATCGCCGTCCAAGCCCACGATCCCAACAGCACTGTGTTGTATCGGAAGATCAGAGTGAAGGTACTACCGGATTGAAGTATGACTCATTGGAGTTGGTCAGGAGCAGTGGGCTGAGAACCAGCGACCGGAGAGATGAAGATGACGAAATCCTTGCTCACGTTGCTCATCGTCGGGCTGACGACACTGATTTCATTCGGCCAAGAAAGTCCGACGACAGAATCGCCGCCCAAAGCCGAACCTGAAGCCCTCGGCCCCGGCGATCACACCCGCACCGTGCTGATGGGCGAGCAGAAGCGGACATACCTCATTCACGTTCCAAAGGAACACGACCCGAAGAAACCTGCTCCGGTCGTTCTGGCTTTACACGGAGCGGCGATGGATGGCTCGATGATGGTGTGGTTTTCCGGCCTCAACAAGAAGTCCGAAGAGTCCGGCTTCATCGTGGTCTATCCGAGCGGTACGGGCGTGGGACCGTTTCGCACATGGAACGCTGGCGGTTTCAGCGGCAAAATGGCCGAGGGCAAGGCCGACGACGTGGCCTTCATCGGCAAGTTGCTGGACGACCTCAACGGGTTTGTCAAAGTGGACGAGAAGCGGGTCTACGCCTGCGGCATGAGCAATGGCGGCATGATGTGCTACCGCCTCGCCGCTGAGTTGTTCGACCGGATCGCCGCCATCGCACCCGTGGCCGGGACCATTGCCATTGAAGACAGCAAACCGAAACGACCGGTGCCGGTGATGCACTTCCACGGCACGAAAGACGACCTCGTTCCGTTCGAGATGGCGGACCATCCCTCTTCGAGGCGAACAGCGATACTTGCGGTTCACATCGTCAACCGCGACTTCAATTGCTGTTACGGCATCTTGTGCCCACTTCGTTTCGACAAGCGACTCGACCATCACAACCTCGCCTTACTAAACAGGACCGACCGAACATGCCACGGGCGACGATGCAAGCAGCGAGTTTCTTCATTCCACAGAGCCAAGAATGATCGCCAACGACACATGAAGTAGGCGCAGTGGCAGCGCAGGGAATCAGCGCAGTAGATTGAAAGTTGATTACGAAAGATTGCCGCAGGAGTTCAGTCTTGCCGACTGGAGAAGACTTCAGCAAAACCTGCGTAGCAATCGCGCCGAACGGTGACAACGGGCAGCAATCGTGCGCCGTAGGCATCTAAACTAGCGGAGTCACTTTGGCTCTTTGAGCAGCGAAAAGGCATAACCGCGATCAATCCAGTACTTGTTCACGTCAGGAGTCCGTTTTGCCCATGCCTCGCGCGACCAAAAGAGTTGCTTTCGATTCTCGCGATGCACGATGCGGTGGTACGGGATGGTGCCGGGAAGCTCCTTTGTCGGGAGATAGCCGTTGAACGGATACCATTCGTCTTTACGGACGAGATCTCCCAGCTTGGGCTTGTCATCGAACAGGCACGAGAAGCGCCCCTCTGCGAGATGTGTGTAGTTGAACAGTCGGCGTGCATCCGCTTGCGGCTTGGCGTAGGCATACCCCAACCGTTGAAAACTGACGGATTCCCATTGTGGCTGCTGCGCTTTGGCCCGCATCTCCAGTGGCCAATACTCGGTGGTGAGCCATGACTCCAACGTGTTGGGGATATCGATGGAGTAGACCGGAACGAAACGGGGATCGCCGGAGTAGGCTCGCAGCGGAATGTTCGCTCCTGACTCTGTGGGAATCCGGACTGGGGCTGCGGGAGTATCAGTTGGCAACCCCGACGAGGCGAACAAATGACAGACAATGCCCCGGTCGGTAAGTCCTGCCGCTCGCAACTTTGGGACATCCGGGGCCAGTCGATAAGTGGCTAGGCCAGTCTTGGCATGAGTCAAGCGATGGAGCGCCACCGTACCTTTTCCGGCTGAGCGCGGCACAAAACAATTGTGTTCCCTTCGCCATGTGTTCCCCGTCGGGGCAATCAAGCCAAAATGGTGCAGCCCATTTTGCGATGAGATGTGGCGGAGCAACTGAACCGTATCCGTTGACGACTCCGTTTGAACTTCGCCAAGCGGCATGATGCGACGGCGTGCGTTCTCGTCATTTCTCAAACCGGAAAATGCCCCCCGAATTTCAGCTATTTCTGATCTCGACCATGACAAGTATTCCTCTGCATCCAACAAGACTCGATAGAGCGTCGCGCGGGCGTATGCCTTGGGGGGCGGGACTGTCGGCTGACTTGATGTGTTCGTCGAAGGTGGGATAGGACGGACTGCGGGCGCGAACGATGCAGACGAAGCAGAATTGAAAGGGCTGGTTTCAGATGAGTTCTGCGCCACTCGGAAGCCAACATGGTGTCCGATGTAACCCCCGTGATAACGCAACCGAAATGCTGAACGAGCGTTGACCGGATAGTTGAAATGGGAGCCGCCTCGGAGCACGCGATACATTTGGCCATCGTGCTTCACGGGATCGGAGGTTGTGCCGGTACGAGTCTTGTAAAGCAGGTCGTCGTACACATCAAAACACCATTCGGAGACGTTCCCGTGCATGTCGAACAAGCCGAAGGCATTTTGCTTATACGAACCCACGTTCGTAGTCCGTGTGAGCGAGTCGGCACCTTGGTTTGTCGTTCCGTAGGGAACGGTCCCATCGACGTTGGCTTCGCGGCCATTGCTGGAGCTACCAAAATGGAACGGTGTCACGGTGTTGGCCCGGCAGGTGTATTCCCACTCGCCTTCGGTCGGCAGCCGATAGCCTTTGCCGCCGATCATGGTGACCGTAGCACTCCGAATGACGCCTGCTTCGCGAAAACCTTCTGCCAGCTTGTAGTACGCGGGTAGACCGTCCTTCTCACTCAGTTTGTTGCAGAAATCGACGGCATCGAACCACGAGACGTTTTCGACGGGAAACTGATCCGTATTCATTCCGACCACCCGTCCGCTATTGGCCCCGTTCTTCGAGATCAGGCTGGGGTTGTGGCCCATCACCAATTGAAACTGGCTCTGCGTGACTTCGTGGATTCCCATGTAGAACGGCTTGGAAATCTGCACGGAGTGTTGAGGCCCTTCGTCCTGGCTGCGCAATTCTTCCGTGGCGGGTGATCCCATCAGAAAGTTGCCTGCGGGGATCAACGCCAGCTTCATGCCGGTCGTCTTGGAGGTGATCTCCTTCACGATCGAACTCGGATTGGCGACCTCCTGCGATTCCGAGTTCAGCCGAATCACCAGCGTGCCTGCATGATCCTTGCCAACCGAAAACTTGGCGGACTTCAGAGGGAGTCCCTCTTTGAGGGCGGTCCAGCCGTGACTTCCGGAGCGGAGACGGACTTCGCCTTTACCCTCAGAGAGAGCGACCGTCTGATCGTCGATGACGACGGTCACTGTGGGATCGTCGATCTCGACCTGCACGGTGCGGAGCGGGTCGAGCAGATAGCTCCAGACGTACCACGAGGTGCCTGCAAACACGACCGCGCCGAAGAGCAACAACATCAGCATCATGCGGCCGACGCCGTGGAACAGTGCCTCTTCCGGATTGCCCGGCAGCAGTTCGCCGGATTGCGAGAAGCGGAAGCTCCGACGCTCACCACTGCCATAGCTGTTGATGCGGTCGAGCAATTCCTTCGCTGGCAAGTAGCCCGGCCTGAGTTTCAACAGCCGTGTCAGCGTCGCGGGGAGCGTTTCGAGTTGTTTCAGCGAGACGGCCTGGTCCATGTCGGCGATCAGCAACTCCACTTCGTCGCCAAGCTCTTGGGCCTTGCTGAGCAGTGACCGCGATTCGTCCGAGTGCTGGCTATACGGGATCGACTCCAGCAGCTTGGTCGCCTGCACGTAATCATGATGCTTCACACAGCGTCGAGCGGAGAGTGTCAGCGACTCGACCTGTCCGGGTGTCAGCTTGCGCAGCGGGGCTGGGCTGGCCGATGCGCCCGCCTTGGCCGTTGACTCCGTCTTGACCGCCAGCTCCCGACTCGACTTGGCCGCCGACTTGAGCCAGCGTTGCAGGGCCTCGGCCACTTCGTTCATCGAGGTGAACCGCTCCTCGGGCCGCTTGGCGAGCATCTTGCGGCAGATGTCCGACAAGTCGCGATCAATCTCGGGTCGGATGCTGTGCAGCATGGGCGGCTCTTCGCTCAGTACCTTGGCGAGGATCGTCATGACCGAGCCAGTGAAGGGAAGCTGCCCGGTCAGCAATTCATAGAGCACGACTCCCAAACTGTAGATGTCGGACGTGGGACCGATAGTCGATCCGTCCGCCCGCGCCTGCTCGGGAGACATGTAGGCTGGCGAACCGATCAACATCCCCTCCTTCGTCAGCCGCTCTCCACCGATGGGGACGGGGCGTTGTGCGAGGCCGAAGTCCATCAGGATCGGCTCGTGGTCCGCCTTGACGATCACGTTGGTCGGCTTCAAGTCGCGATGGACGATCCCTTTGTCGTGAGCCATTTGCAGGGCCAGCGCCAGCTTGCGAATCAGCGTCGCGGCCGTTTTTGGCGGCGGTAGGCGGTTCGTGCGGATGTAGTCCGCCAGCGGCCGACCTTCGATCAGTTCCATCGCGATGAACCGCGTGCCGTCGATCTCACCCACGTCATACACGCGGCAGATGTTCGGATGGCTGAGGTTGGCTGCCGCCCGTGCCTCTTGCAGCAGCCGCTCGCGCAGTTCCAGAACCGTGTTCCGGGGGAAATGCGATAACTTCAGGGCGACGGGCCGATCTAACTGCGTGTCGTGAGCACGATACACCTCACCCATCGCTCCGCGTCCGAGCAGTGACTCGACCCGATACCGGCCGAACATCGCAGGAAGAGTCGTCCACGGCAGCCGACTGTCGGTCGCGTCTTCATCAGAGAAGTTCAGTCCACGCGGCGGCCTCGTCAGCGCCCCGCTCGTATCGGTTCCGGCGAGTCCCCCCGGCCCCGCAAGCTGTTGCAGCAAACTCACGCTGCCGAAGAAGGATCGCAACGCCTCGGCCGCTTCGGGATGAGCCGCAAGGAACGCCGTCCGGTCCACCTCACCCCCGCCATCAAGGAGCTTGAGATACTCCTCGATGGCGGCGTCGGCGGGATCTTCTTCGGGGGGGGCGTCGGACACGATGGCGTTCCGTCATTGAGAGTTAATGCGGTGAACACCGGCGGATCGCTCACACTTGAATGTGCGTGTTGCCAAGACCGGTCGGTGGGCAGTGACTCTATCGCACCTTCAGGCAACAAACAGGTCGAACGCTCACGATTTGGATTGTGAACATCAATCATCCGATGAGATCAGTTAATTGCCGAAGACATCCTTTTCAGGTACTCCCGCTTCGATGAGCGAGGCGACCTTCAAGGCGTGAATCTGGCAGACGAAAGCAGTTGTCTTTTTGACGTTCGCACGCCCGGCAAGTGCGACGCCCCCCACCGCGACCATTCCCATAATGGCCCATCCAACGGGACCGCTCAGAAACGCGACAAGCGATGACGCGCCTGCGTAAGCGGCAAACGGCAGCGTCAGGCCGAAGAACCCTGCGATCGTTGAGATCGTCACCGCCATCGTGGTGTAGAACGCGAAACCGGTGAATGCCACAGTCAAGGACAAGGCTGCGAGAGCACCAGCACCGCCGAGAGCAGCAATGGCAGCCTTGTCCTTGATCTTGCCATGCGGGTCGATCTTGTTCAGCAGTTCCTCGCGTTGTTTGACGGTCAGCTTGTCCCACAATTGGGCAAACAGTTGCTTCTGTGTTTCGCGTTCGAGGACAAAAGTCGATTCGTTGGCAACCAGTCTCGGTGCAACTCCGATGTCCTTGGCAACCCATGCGGCCAATGTGTGATAGTTTAGGGCGGTGTCATCGCGAAATGGATACGCCAGAATGTTGCTGGAGATCCAGAGTGCCTGTTTCTGAATCTCGCGGACATCTTTGCTCTTCCCCTTTAACGCTTCGAGACCAGCGTCGGCATCGACTAACTCCAGTGCCTTCTTCAATGCGAGTAGACTCTCGTTGGGAAGTGAATTCAGAAACTCGTAAAGGTGATCCGCCGTCCATTTATCTTGCACCTTGACCAGAGCCGCCGCCTTCGCCAGCGATTTTGATGATGGCGGTCCCGCCAGACATCGGTTTGAAGCTGTCGCCGCGCAGGCCGCAACCAGAGTGAGGAATTGCCTTCGGTCGTGTTTCACGTCGATCATTTCGTTCGTCTCCCATGTTTGAGTTTCCAATGGCCATCGTGTTCAGCTTGGTGGCCCTCCTACTCACCAGAATGCGAACCGGAGAAAAAGCGCGCGCGAAATCTTTCCAAAATCTTGAAAGGGGCGAAATTGATGGAGCAGCGGGTCGGAACCCGGCTCATTCCAAATCCCGAAGCACGTCCTTGAGACGCTTCATCCCGCGTGCCACGAGGCCCGCGACGGCCCGCTCGGTCTTGCCGAGAAACTCGGCGATTTCCGGCAGCGTCCATTCGTCGATGAACTTCAGACGCACGGCTTCCTGCTGTTCCCACGGCAGTTCGGCGATGGCGGCACCGATCCGCTCTCGCAGTTCCTCCTGCATCAGATAGCGGCTGGGTGTGAGACCATTCGCCGCTGGCGCGAAGGCTGACGTACCGCCTTCGGTCGCAGACTGTCTGCCAGCGGCCACGCCCTCAAACGTGACCTCCTTCCCGGCCTCTCGCTTCTGCGTCCGCAAGTGCCAGCGGGCTGTCGCCGCCATGTGCTGGGCGAGGATCGCCTTCAACCAAGCCACCAACTCAGCCTCAGACTGACCTCGGAAGGCGGGGAAACCCTCGGCGGCCGTCATCAGCGTCATCTGGACCAGATCACTCTCACTGATCCGCCCCCGCAGTCGCACATCGAACGACTCACGGGCACGCGCCCGCAACAAGTTCTGAAACTCGTTGAGCAACCGCCCCAAGACAGAATGATCCCCCGCTTTGGCTCGCGTCAGAAAATCGGGGTCATCCACAACACTTCTCCAACACCAGCCGGGCCTGCCATCAGTGGGTAGTTCGCAGGGCCAATGACTGTGAGTGGCAGGCTACTGGCGCACAACCGATGACGCCAGCAATGCCACTGAAGGCATTGCACGCCACCACTAACTTCGGGCCGAAAATGCGTCACTCATACATGGAAGAAACTTTAGCCCTTGGACTTTCTGACCTGAATACGAAAGGAGAGCGAATGGCTGTGATCGTTGGCTTGTTGGCATTTTTGGTGTTGATGTGCTGTGCCGTGATTCTGCGTGAGCGGAAGCTTCGGCGTGGATGGCAGCGCGTGTTGGAACGGGTACTCCAAGAAAGGGGGACGCATGAGACTGATCTGGGTTTGCGGACTGATGGTGCTGCTGGCGCTGGGGTGTCTGGAGTCGTCGCCGGTGGTGAGCGACCACGAGCATGAAAAGAAGGTCATCGACCTGGCAAACAAACATGCCGAACAGCAGTCGGTCCAAAGCAGGCAAATGGCCGACCTTCAGAAGCAATGGCAGACCGAACGGACGGATCTGAACGTGCAACGAGACCGGCTCGAAACCGAGCGGCAAGATCTTGCCATCCAGCTTCAGCGCGAGCCGCTCATCGCGGAGAGCATCAAACAGGTGGGGATATTGACCCTTTGTTTGTTGCCGTTGATCGTCTGTGCGCTGTTGCTGCGCAAGTCGAACGAACCCGATGACGGGAACGTGATCGCCGAAACATTGGTGCAGGACATGATGTCGGCCAGGCCGACGCTGTTCGCTCCGGCCCTTCCCGCTCCGTCGTCGGACAAGTCAGCAGGCCATCTCACGTCGGCCGCCAAGTAATCCACCACACACACCATCAAGAGAGGAGACCACATGAGTCACGTCGTTGAAATCAAGACCCAGGTCAAAGACCTCGCAGCGGTACAAGCGGCCTGTCGCCGGTTGAAGCTGCCCGAACCGAAGCAGCGGACGGTGACGCTGTTCAGCGCCGAGGTCACCGGCCTC
>JAYVDI010000061.1:0-18916 GCA_043749505.1 Schlesneria sp.
CCAGCCGCCATTCTCCTGCTGCGTCTTCAACCAATATGTGGCGACGCGCTGCCACGTCTCGGCGCGGACTTCAAACTTCGCCCGTTTCGCGGCGTCCAGTCCCAGAATGGCGAAGCGGCTGCACGAACCGTCCGCCCAGCGAGCTGGTGTTCCCGCATAACTCCAGCCACCGGTCAAGTTCCCCTCCTTCACCTGAGCGTTTTCAATCCACTCGACATTGCGACGGATGAGTTCAGCGTCCTCCTTGGGCGAGGCGGCGCACAGGGCCATCGTCTGGAGAGCGACCACGTAAATCATCTTCGGCTCGATCTTTTGCAGAATGGGCAGAACCTTTTGAATGACGGCCTCGTCCGCCTTCACTCCCGCCTGCAACAGCGCGACTGTTGCCAGCGCCGTCGTCCCTTCCACCTGCGCCCCGTTCTCGTCCCATGTCCCCTCGTCCCGTTGCCGCGACTTGAGGAACCCGATAGCCCGTTCGATAGCCAACCGCTCGGTGTCTTGGTTGTCGATCTTCGGGTCTGATTCTTTGCGAACCCCGACTTCGTCATCGGACTTTTCTCTCGCAGCGGACACTGCCGCATCGAATGCAAGCCGCTTGTCGAGGTGTTCGATTCGCTCGACATACAGTTCGCCGAACGCGGAGTGGATGAGAGTGACCTCGGTTCGTTCGTTCGTGTTGGCGAAACGGATCGTGCGTGTGCCGTCGGTTTGGTTGACGGCGTTCGTCCAGGTGGCTTCGTTGAACGGTGTGGCCTTCGGAAGCACGGAGGTGAGGGCCTTGTTCGCGAGGTCACGGTACTTCGCTTTGGCCTCGCGACCTCCGCAGGCGGCATTGATCATCAGGCGGCTGATGAATTCCGTGATCGCATTGTGGGCTTCGGTCGGGTCGAACTCACCGACGATCGGCGGCTGTTCCAAGCCGTACCATTTGACGAACGCCTTCGTTTCGCCGTCCTTCGTGTACGACAGGTTCTCGTGCCCGTGTCTCCATCCGGCGAATTGAGGCAAATCTTTGGGAGCCTGTTTGCCAAACAAGTCGCGATGTTTTTCCAGCAGGTTCTTCAACTCCAGCAACTCGCTGGCAGGGAGCTTGTGGTGCGTTCCGGCTTCGTGGTTTTGGCTGCCGGGAATGAAGACGGTTCCATCCTGAAGCACGAAAACGCGCCACTCGATGTGGCCCATCGAGTGCTGGACCGGAGCGGTGCTGGACCAAACGAACAGCGGCTGAAGCGTCGGTCTGTTTTCTTGAAGGACCGTTTTCCCGTCGGCCTCTTCGGCAGTGTGCCAACCGGCGACGAGTAGTTTGGAGACGTTGTTGGGCACGTTGCTCGGCGGATGATCGTCGATGGGAAAGAGCGATGCACGTCTGGCCGTGAGCAACTTGTCACCCGGAACGACCGACTCGCGCGTAATGACCAGATTGGAGGAACTCCCCGTCAGCAGCCCATGAAACTGCAACTGCTTGATCGTGCCGCGCGAGCTGTTCGGCGGTTCGCTCGCGTCCGAGTAGACGATGAATATGTCGAACGGTCCCGCTTGCAGGCCGGTCAGATGAAACGTGAGTTTGCCTGCGACCTCTGTCGGTTCAATGTTCTTCCATCCACCACGACCGTCTTTCCCGCCTTGGGCGACCGTCGGTTGGCGGATCTGAAGGCTGATTCGCTCCGGCATCGCGGCATCGCGCACGACTTCGCCGCGCACTTCGAGCGAGTCACCCACATGAATCTCACCGAGGTCGCTCCCCGCGCGAACGTCTCCGATGTAGCACGGCGCATGATTCGGCGCGTCGATGCGGAAGGCGTAGACCGCCGCGCCGGGATCGTTTGTTGGGACGGGATCGACTGCGCGCAGAGTCGTCAGTTCGACGCGGCCGTCTGTGTTGGACTCACCCCAGACCGGGCCATCGCCCCAATACTGAAACGGCGTCAGGAATGAGCCGGCTCGCGTGCGGCTGAAGAGGCGAACCTTGGCTCCCGCGACGGGACTGCCGTCCTTGGCAGAGACGATTCGCAACCGCGTCGGCCTGGCTGGCTGCAACGGTACGTCGAGTGACACGTCTCCGCGCACCCAGCGATGGACTCGCACTTCTTCAAAGCCGGGAACCAGCACGTCGATCTTGACTGTTGCCTTGGGGCAGCGAGCGATGGTGACGATGCCATTCGCATCGACCGGGAACGTCCCCTGTTCATCCTCGTCCCACCAGGGGACGATCAACGCGGCCGTTCCGGCGACGGGGCCAGACCCGGCTGGAGGAACCAGCCGCAGCTTGACCACCGCGCCGCGCGACAACGTCAGCGCGAGTGGCTGATCCAGCTTGAGCCAGCTCGAATCAAACGGCGCGAAGCCGGTGGCCGTCATCGAGAAACGAACGCTGCCGTGCTTTGGATCGGTTCCGAAGGAGAACTCGCCGTTCGGACCGACGGGCGTCTCGCGCGTTTGTTCAGACGACACTCGCCGCATCAACTTCAGATCGGCTGGCAGCGGCGAACCATCTTCGGTGACGATGCGGCCTCGGTAGGTGCCCGCCGCCTCGACAAGATTGTCGGGACGGATATCGTTCGAGGGAGCGGGTGGCTCGACGGCGGGTGCCACTGGTGGCAGCTTTGAGCCACCAGTGTTTTCGTCATCGCGACTTGATCGCACTGGCGGCTCAGAGCTGCCGCCAGTGGCACTCGGAGGGTTGATCGGCTGAGGCTCATCGCTGGCCGGGGCCGTGTTGCGACTGATGAGCGACCAACCGACAAGGCACGCAATGGCGAGCGGGATCAGACCAGCGAGCCAGGCGGACGTGGAACGATCCTGTTGCTGAGGCGTGAGGATCGCTCGGATGCGGTTGAGCAGGATGTTGCGCGGGCTTCCGATTGAGACGGTGAGCGCGGTGCGCGCGTCAAGCCGTTGGTGCGCGAAGCCCCGTGAGTCGGCGAGGCTGAGGCGGCCGATGTGTTCCAACGTTTCGGCGTATCGCAGCGGGTTGTGCAGCGTGCGAACGACGAGTTCGTCGCAGCAGAGTTCCCGGTCGATCCGCAGGCGGCGCGAGAGCCACCAGACTGCCGGGTGGTAGAAGAGCAGAGTCTCGATCAGTCGCTGGAGCAGGTTCACCCACAGATCGCCTCGCCGGATGTGAGCCAGCTCGTGCGCGATGACCGCCTCGATCATGTCGGTCTGCAATTCCGTGACCCACGCGACGGGGAGCAGGATCATCGGCTTGAGGAATCCGACCGCAACCGCCTCCGTCACGCGATGACTCAGATGAATGAGCGGCCTCGTCACACGTAGCGCTTTGGCAAGGTGTTGGACTCGCTCAGCCAGCCATTCGGGAACCGGCTCGACTCGCCGCCGCAGACGCCAGACGCCGAGCCATCCCAGCAGCAGACGCATGCTGAGCAGTGCGACTCCGAACAACCAGCCGCTCACAATCCAAGGTTGAACCCGCGACCAACTCGACCGCGCGGGAGTCGCTTCGTGGGCGACCGCGACGACGGAGGAAACCGGCCTCTGGGATGCTGCGTCGGTCGCGTTCGCCATTGGCGGTTGAGGTTCGAGAATCTCCAATCCTGACACCTCGGTCGCGAACCCCCTTGAGTCCCGTTGTGGATGGTCTTTCAAAGTAGCCATCATCGCTCCGCGTGATGAGCCTTCCGTGATCGGGCGTCCATTTTCAAAAGGCTCATCACGCGGAGCGATGATGGCGACTTTGGTCTGATCCGAAGGCTCCGCGATCGTGACATCCGATCGCAGTTCAGGCCGAATCAAACCAAACGTGACGACCGGACAAGCCACCATTGCCAAGAGCGCGACCAGCCCGAAGGCGTATCTCGTCGAGGGGCATCGCACTCGCCCCAACCACAGCGTCAGCGCGAACAGCACGGCAACAACGGCTCCCTGCCAGACGAAATGGACCAGCATCCAAGCCAACCGCTGAGTCACCTGTTCCGGAAAAACGGCCGATTGCAGAAATGTGAGAAGAGCGTTCATGAGGCTCCCTGCGTCGTTGTGTTGAGCAAATCAGTTCGATGTTCTGTGCCTGCCTTGTCCCCTCGCCCCTCGCCTTGGAGGGGAGAAGGCTAGGGTGAGGGGTTCTTCATCGTTTTTTTTGACCATTGATGGTCTCGCATTCGCCGAAAGACCCCTCGCCCCCGGCCCCTCTCCCCGGACCACCGAAGCGGCAGTGCCCGCCGGGGTGAGGGGAGCATCGCGTCATCCGTCCTTCCGCTTGTACTCATCAATCAGCTTGCGAATTTCATCGAGTTCATCGGGGGACGGCTTCGATTGTTCGAGCAGCCGCGCGACGAGTGCCGTCGTCGAACCGTCGAACACGCGGTCGAGCAGATGCCCGAGCATCTTCCCCTCGGTCTGATCGGGCTGCTGTTTCGCGGTGTAACGAAACGCCCGGCCCTCGGGTTTGCGAGTGACCAGCTTTTTCTCGGCCATCACGGTCAGCAGGCTCATCACGGACGTGTAGGCCCGCTCCTGCGGCACCAGTTCCAGAACCTCCCTCACCGTCGAGGGACCGCGCTCCCACAGAATCCGCAGGAGCTCCAGCTCCCCCGGCGTCGGATGCGGCTGCTTCGGTCGAGCCATCTGTCACCCCCCTCTCACACGAACGATCACGTTCAAACCAGAGCGCAGTTCAAAACCAGGTTCTGAACTGCGCTCTCACCACGGGATTTGAACCGGGCGGCAGTCTACTGGATAAGCCGTAGTTGTCAACTGGAAAACCAGTAGTGAGGAGGCGAACTCAAGACCCGCGCCCACCCAAGCCCTGCCATTCCTCAACCCCGGCGGATAAGTTGTGTAGAGACCGATGGCTGCGGGAGTGGCACCCTCACCAAACGAAGACGGCTGGGGAGCCAATCGGGCACGCCACTTTCGCGTGCACTGATCACCCGCCGCAATCGAGTAGCCCTCGCCAGTCACCGGACGAACCGCATCCCGCTGGAACTCCTCCGAAAGCACACGCTTCGTTTGAACCGCCTGAACCTGCTTCTGAACTCTCTTTCAAACCTCCGTAGGGGAATCAGAACCCGCCCCAACGATGTCCGAAAAGTACTGGGCGATCGCAGGTGAAGCCGAACTCGTCGAGTCAATTCGCTGGGGCTGGTGTGAACATGGCTTTCACTTCTTGGTATGACCTGAAAAGGAGTGTTCTGCGACAGGAGTGTTGCCCACGATGAAGCTGCCGGTCGGGGCGCGATTGCCTCATGACTTCGCCGACATCCCGGCGAACGAACCTGACGTTGTTCAACGCAATCGCTCGCTGTACCGCGTCACGCAGGTGCTGCACGAGACGGCGTGGTCGTGTCTGTATCGCGGCAAGAAGGTCTTCCGGAACTTTGAGTTCACCAAGGGACTGCTCTCGGAAGCGGGCGATGACGAATGCCTTGATGTGCTGATCCGGACGCTCTCGTATCCGAAGACCGATGATCGCGAGTACGTTCGCCGCCGCCGCGACCACGCGAAATTTGAGGCTCAGCGCGTACTCGGTTCGCGCTGCACGAACCTGATCGCCGAGCCGCTCGACTACATCGAACTGCGTAACGAGCAGGACCAGTTCGCGTTCCCGCGCGCGGGGAAGATGGCGTCGTCGGAACCGGTCTTGGTGTTCGAGACCATTCAAGGCGAGAACCTTGCGCGGTGGCGGCAGTCGGTACAGAGTGATCTCGCGCGGATCACGAGCGTCGTGGGACAGACGCTTCAGTTTCTCGACACGATGCACGGCGCGGGCTTTCTGCTCAACGTACTTTCGCCGGTCGTCTTCTGGGTCGATCGACTCGACCGTGCCCACTTTCTCGGGACCGAAAACGTCGTCGATGAAGTGGAGGCCGCTGCATGGCGCAGGCTGTTTCCACCCGAACGTTACGCACAAGGGTTCCTCGCCCCCGAGCTGCTAGATCCCGACGCAGTGCCGTCGCGTGCGAGCGATCTGTTTGGCTGGGCTGCCACGGCGTGGATGCTGCTCACGGGAGACAGCCCCGCGAAATTAGCGATCGATCAGCAGCAGCGATCGCCCCAGTTTGAAGGACCGCGGCGCGAGCGACTGCGGCAAGAGTTACTGCGACTCCCCGAGCATTCCGTGGGCGACATCCAGCACAGTCTCAACATTACCGGTTCGCGGTTCGCCGCGTTGTGGCCGGACAGTTTGATTGACGGACTCTGGACGTGCCTTGATCCGAATCCGACTCAGCGACCGAGGTCCATCGCCGAGCTGCGAACGTGGTGGGGCAACCCGCCGCCGCCGCCCGTTCCCGCCTGTTTGGTCTTGCGTCGCGCGAACGGCACGGCACGCGTGGCCTTCTCGACGCGCGGCCTTCCCGACGGTTTGCAGTTTCAGATCGTGAGGCAGTTCGCACTGCGTGAATCAGCAGCCAGTTTGAGTCCCGATTTGATTGCCGTTTGGAAGGGGGCTGCGACAAAGCCGGTCGAGATCGTGTGGCCCGCGCCGCCGGGAACTCGGCGTGGGGCGAGTCCGTTTCCTCATGACACATCGGACTTCGACTGGTGTTTCAGCGTTCAAACGGTCGAGTCTCACAATGCGGCGACGGGGATTTCGCGCGCGGTTGCCGCGGCGACTTTGTCAGCGGACACTCCCGGTTTCCGACGTTGCTTCGCTGAGTCACTGACGACGATCTCGCTCGCGAACTCCCGTGCGGCGGCGACGCTTCCCGAGTCGATCCGGCTCCTCACCGAACTCGACTCGACCGAGACCGTCGCGATCGAACTGTTCGATTCGACCGAGCCGCGTGTGCGCGGTTGGGCCATCGCACTGCTCGAACAACACGCCCAGGGTGAGGCTCCCGATTCCGACTGCCGCAGGTTGATTGCGACGCGCGGCCTGACGGATGCCGAGTACGACGTGCGATTGCACGCGGTCGGTGCGCTGCTGCGAACAGCGGCTTCCATCGACGTGCCGCTGGTTGTCGATCTGGCTCAGCGACTCGGGGGCGATGCCGTCGATGACATGATTCGTGCGGCACGGAGCCTGCTCGCGTTCGGTGTCCCGCCGCTGGCGTTGGACCGGGCCATCGAGTCGCTCGAAGCACAGCATCGCATCGTCGTCTGTCCTGCCTGTCAGCAGGAGCTGCCCGCGCGAGAACTCGATCCGCATCTGACGAGTCGGCACCACTACGTCCCGCTCGATGGGAAGCTGCTGCCGTTTGGTCAGGCTCTCACGCGACTGTGGTCGCGCGTGCTGCATCAGCGCGACGCGGCGGCCTTGCAAACGTTGGTCGCGCAGTTGCAGCAACGGCATCCTGACGGAGTGGCCGGTACGTTCGCGACGGCACTGTCGCAACAGGTCTTGCTCGCACTGCCGTTGCATTTGGCTCAACAGTCCGAACTTCAAAGGCAACAGTGGATCGAGCGGCTGGCCGAGGCACTTCGTTCCGAACCGACGGCGAAGTCGGCCTGTTGGAATCTGCTCGCCCACGACGACAGCCGCGTCCGTCGGTTGGGTCGTGAGACGGTTCTACCCGAGGTGGCCATTCGCCTGGCCGACGAGTTCTGCAACGCGACTTTGCTGCGGAAGGCGGTCGAACAACTCGTTCCGGTCGAGGCCGCGCGTGTGGCTGGGGTCGAGTCTTCTCGCCCCCAGATAGTTGGCGGCGAGATTGAATCTGAAGACGCCTCACTGGGGGCGGTCGAAGCGACCGACCCCAGCTACACGAGTCAGGCTTCTCAAGTTGTCACTGAGCGGATCGAAACCTGTCAGCGGTTGCTCGCTCTCGGCGCGAACCGAATCGCGTGTGAGCAGGCGTTGCGCGAGATCGAACTGGAGCGACTGGTTGATTGCCCTGAATGCGGGACGACGTTTCCGAAACGCGATCTCGCCAAACATCGCCGGACCACGCACCGCATCTACGAATGGGAGGGGACGCGCTATGAGTTCGATCCGTTCGTCGATCTGCTCGTCAGCCGCACGGTCTCCCTTGATGCCGATCCGTTTGCCGCTCGCAATTTGGCGGAGTTGTTCCTTGAGCAATTCGGCGAGCAGTCTCACGCACTGCTGTTTGTTCGGCTGCGCGACGTGCTGGCTCAGTTCGGCGACTGCGCCGATGGTCTGGCCGTTGCGGAACAACTCGGTGCCGCAATGGGCGGCGTCCCGCTGGCGATGCGACTAATGAAGTCGTTCTTGAAGGAGGCGTCTGAGCGCGGTCGTGTCGTCGCGCTGTCGATGTTCTGTCATTGGGACGAGCCTCCCGCAGTGGAAGTCACGCGCGCGGTGGCGGCTCAACTGGGGCGAGCCGAGCTGCCCTTCGGACTTTGTCAGGAAGTGGCCGTGGTGCTGTTGAGACGTTCGCAGATGGTGGCCAATGTGAGCGGCGGTGGCGGGACGCCAACACCAATCCGCAGCTTAAGCAAGGAGGTCGAAACCTCCCGCATGGAATCGCCCTCGTCCTTGCTCACGCAGCGGGTTGGTGTTGATGCCGCGACCTGCCGCAGCGCGCTGCTGGAGCTGGCGTCTCGCGCGGGAGACCGCTTGCAGGGGATCGACTTGCTGCGGGGACTCGAACAGTGGACCGGTCCCTCCACGATTCTCGATGAGGTCTGCAGTGAGTTGGAGTCGAAGATTCGGCTGCGTTGTCCGCGCTGCGAGGCGCGGCTGTCACCGCGCGAGTTGGCCGAGCACGTTCAAACGGAGCATGGTCTCGTGCTGGAAGGCCGAGCCGTGCGACAGCCGTGGTCCGTCGCGCTCGAAAGCCTCGACGCTTATGCCACCGACCCGCGACAAGAATGGCTCGACTACGCCGAAGCGATGGCCGTGCTCGCGTCACCCGAGTCCGGACGAAAGCGACTGCTGCGCGAAGCCCTGCAGCGCGGCGTGGCTCCCACGCACTATCGGGAGGAGATGCTCGACTCGACGAAAGGCACATCGAACAGTCTGTGTCCGCAGTGCTGGGGAGCGATCCCCGCCAGCGAGTCGTCGCCCGGCGATGTGCGGATCGACGGGCGTGGCAACATCACCTCGAAGGACATCACGCTGCAACGAATCGGGCTGCATGGCCTGTGGGGTAGCGTGGCGATTACGCCGTGGAACGGAACGCTGCCGGGCTGGAGCCTGTCGCGCTGGGGAGCCGTGGTTGCTGTCGCGCTGCTTTTTCTCGTCCCTGCCGCGCTGTGCGGTTGGCTGGCGTGGGATGGCTTCGTCGCCGCGCAAGCTCTCGCGCTGGGCAGCCTGTGTGGCGGTGTCGTGGCGATCGTAGCCGTGCTGCTCTGCTACTGGCCACACGCCGTTGAGCCGGTCGATGTCGCGTGGGAGCGGGTTGTGCCCGCGCTGCTCGATGATCCGCTGCTCAAGCTGGGTCCGGATCACTCGTCGTTCATGGCGAGTCTGGCGCGTGCGAGTTGTGGCCGAGGCTCGGCCGCGTCGCGCTGGCGCGTCGTCGATCGAACGATCCTCGCCGTGAGTCCGCTCGCCCGGCAAGGGCTGCTGCCGTTGAGACATCTCACAGAGCTGCTCCGTTTGCAGTTCGACGATGCGGGGCGTCTACCGTTTCGCAAACACGCGCGCGGCGAAGTCGTGCGGGATTGGATCGGTCAGGCATTGCGCGGGACACTGCCGCTGAAGTCGCTCGATGAGAGTCTTCGCAACGGGGCTTCGCTGGTGAGCCTGCGTTCAGACGAGGTGCTGGCCTCCGTCTGGCATCTCGTTTCCGAAGCCGCTTTGTTGGAGTTGACTCCTGCCGACACGACGGCGCTGTGCAAAGCGTCGTCCACTTTTGGATCACTACTCAAGGTCGCGAATGTTCCCGCACCGGCGCTCGCGCATTGCTTCGCACTGCTGGAACAGGAGCGGTCCGAGTTGATTCCCGACAGACTGGTCACGACTCGACAACTGATCGCGGACGGTCAGCACAAGCTCACGGAAGATCGTCCGACGTTGCTGGCTCGCACGGTCCCGTCGCGCGTCGCGTTGTTCGGTGATGAAACGGTGCGCCTCAAGTTTGAGGCGTTCGAGTTTCGCGGCAACGACTTCACGTACCTGCCGGACATCCGCGTCAAAGAGAACCGGACGTTCGTGCAAACGGGGTGGACTTATCCGAGACCAGACGGCGGGCCGGACATGCGGTTCGCGGTCAATCCCCCGATCGGCCACTACGTCATGACCGGCTTCTCGCTCTGTGTCGGATCGTGGGTTTGGGACCACAAGTCAGATCCGACGCCGCTCGCGGAGGACCTGCGTCGGTTCGCGGTCTTTTACTTCCAGCAAGTGAAGCCGCTCGCGGAAGAGTTGTCGCGACAACCGACCACCGCGCGACTGGCCTCAATTCTCGTCGAGCCTGCGCCCCGCTGCCCTCACTGCCAGGCACCGCTGCGTCTGAAAAAGGGAGCGCTGGCCGAGCGGCTACCGGAGCCGTGAGTAGTGACATAGGGTGCGTGGACACTTTCGTTTGCGAAAGTTGTCGCGAATGAGTCTCGTATTGGGATGGTCTTCAAAGTAGCCCTGTCGCTCCGCGACAGGAAGCGAGATCGCAGGCAAGCGTATGACATTGGTTTGAGAGGAATCGACGCTTTTGGTTCATCGCGCCTCCTGTCGCGGAGCGACAGGGCTACCTTCTCTAAACCCCTGCTTCACAGTGTTTTTTGCGTGACCACCAATTGGCGACTGCACCCAGATTCACCTGCCGTCGCTCGTCGCCTTGACGTGCTTGACGATCGACGTGACCACTGAGGGGACGTAGAGGATTCCCGTGTAGTGATCGGCCCAGAGGCGGGTGTGGTGGTCTTCGGCCAGTTGAGCGGCCTCCGCCAGTTTCAGGGAATGCTGCGGGGGGACGACTTGGTCGCGCGTGGCCGAGTACAGCCACGTTCGTTCCGCACCGAGTCGGTGCGCGAGCGTCAAGGGCTCCACCTGATTGAACAGCGTCCGCAACTTGTCGCCCGTGTAACCCGCTTCAGCGAGCATGTCGCGCAGTTGGCCCGCTTCGCGCTGGCCGTTCGTCACGAGGCCATGCAGGTCTCCGCCCGAGACCATCAGGTGGACGGACGCGAAACCCCGGTCCAGCCCCGCCGTTGTCGAGGCGACGAACCCGCCGAGACTGGTTCCCTGCACGGCGATGTTCTTGGCATCGACGTGGGGCAGCACGGCCACGGCGTCGCGGGCGCGACGCACGTCGGCGATCCCCTGCTTCATCGTCGCTTCAAAATGCCGCCCGTCGGGACGCATCCCCATCGGTCGCCGCACTCCATAGAACGGCAGTTGAATCAGAAACGCATGGACTCCCTGAGCGTGAAACGCCTTAGCGAACAGACGGCCCACTTCCATCTTGGGCCCGGACTCGTGTACGACAACGATGGCGGGAGCGTCGATCACCGCCCAGTTTTTATCGCGCGCCGGATACCACTCCATCGCCACGCGGTCATTGATTTCGATGCCGCTCGGTTTGGCGGAAGGAAACCGGACGAGACCCTCCATCGCCGGATTGGTCCCCGCTTCGACCGTCACTTCAAACGAAGCGGGCTGCCAGATCAAACCGTCGAGACACGCCCTAGCTTCGACGTTTTCCTCCGCCTGTGGCGCGAGCGTGTCGTTCGCAGGGAACCTCTTCCCGACGGGTGACTCGGCTGCGCGGGAGGACAGTGCTGCGAACAGACAGCACACGATCAGTGATGCGCGAAACGCGACGGTGATCGGCATGGAGCGAACTCACAGACGGTGATGAATCAGCAGCGGTAGGGTGGGACCAGCTCGCTTCGAGCGCCGGCCCACCACTCCATACTCGCTGGTAGCGAAACTGGTGGGCCGGCGCGGCGAAGCGCCGCTTGTCCCACCCTACGTTTTGTTGGCCACTCTCGAACGTAGTAAATACGCAGCCACTCAGTGCGAACACCCACACCCACCACCGCCGGTGCCACAACCGCCCGATTCCTTCTCCACCACGACGAGTCCGGTGGCGGAGACCGGTTGAACTTCAATGATGCCGAACCCTGTCGCAGCCGCCTGCAGCGCGAGTTTCGTGCTGTCGGGACCGCGATCGCACAGGACGTACAGGATCAGTTTCTGTCGGTCGAGCGTCCATTCGAGATCGACCAGTTCCAACTCCAACTCCCATTCGACGATTCGCTCGCACCAAGCGGCGAAGGTCTCGTCGCACTCGCGCGTTCGTTCGCGCGCGGCCTGCAAATCGGCGGGCGTGGCGGTGCGCACGATCTCAAAGTCGATCTCCATGTCCGCTGCGATGAGCGATGGTTTGAGCTGCTCCAACACCGAGCCAATTTGCAGCCCGCGGTGCGTCTCAACGATGACGCCTTCTCCGCGTGATGGTGCGGCGTGCGAGGCATCCCGAAACCGGGCGACCTCGGGAACGGCACCGTATCTCACGAGATAGACCGTCGCGGGGACGGGCGGTTCGTGAGGCCCGACGGCCGCTGGCTGTTCGAGGGGAGCAGTCTGTTCGACCGGATTTGTTGGTGAGAACGAAGGCTTCTCGAACAAGTGCGGGTGCGAGTGACGCAGCGATTCGGTCGATGGGGGAGTTGCCGTGAGCATGAGAGAAATTGGCTCTTCAATCGGGAAAGTCCTGGCTGTCGTAACGGCGACCGCCACGGGAGGGCACAGTCTAGCCAAGACTTGCGGCCGGCGCAGGCTACGACGGAAATTTTCGCTGGCCGATCAGAGACTTCGCGAAACGGGAATCACTCCATGATCGGTTCGACCAGCAGATGTTTCGCTGCGGGAAGACCGAGTGCGACGGGTTGGCCTGCGATCAGTGTGGTCACGATGCCCGCCTCGGCCGAGTTCTCGCGCACGGTTCCCTCGGACTTCAAGGTCACGCCCGCGTCGCTTAGGAATCGGAGGAATTCGGCTCCCTGATCGACGACGCGCACGATGCGAATCCGCGTGCCGGCAGCCACGGTCGAGAGTGGGATCGCGCGATCTGTTTGCTCGCGCAGTTCACCGTCGGCGGACGGAATCGGGTCTCCATGCGGATCGGAAGTGGGTCGGCCGAGGAATTCGTCGATGCGGTCGATCAGGGCATCACTGACGGCGTGCTCCATGTTCTCGGCCTCTTCGTGAACCTGGTCCCACGACAGATTCAGGGTCTTGACGAGGAACAATTCGATCAGCCGGTGTCGTCGCACCATGCGCATCGCGACGGCCCGTCCGGCGGGAGTCAGGCAGACACCTTCGTAGGGCCGGTACTCGGCGTGACCCGCTTCGGCCAACGTCTTCATCATGCTGGTGACGGTCCCCGGTGAGACGGAAAGGGCGGTCGCCAGTTGACCGGTCGTGACCCAATCGACTCCCGTTCTTTGCGTCGTTTGCAGAGTGGCCTTCAGGTAGTTCTCAACGGTGAGCGTGGTCATTGAGCGGGGTGATCACAATATGAGGACGGGCATTCCAAACAGGAGCGGGCATTCTGACTGAAGTCGTCCTGCGCCGCCAACCGCGACGCGGTCTGTTACAAGGCCAATGCCTGTTTCCAATGGGAAGGGTTGCTCAAACTAGCCCGACGCGCCAGCGAAGGCTTCGCTTTTAACGAATGTCCAGCCCTCGCTGGCGCGTCGGGCTAGTGGTCCTTTGACCGCGATCACCTGCCCGCCTGCACGATCCGTTCGATCTCATCCAATTCCAGCGGGGCGGACTTCGTGACGGATTCGAGTCCGTCGGGAGTCACGACGACGGTGTCTTCGACGCGGATGTAGAGCTGTTCTTCCGGCACCCACAATTGAGGATCGAGTGCGAAAACCAGCCCCGGTCGCAGCGGGTCGAGCTTGTAACTCCCCACATCATGCACGCACATGCCGACCGGGTGCGTGAAGGCGACTTCGCTGTCGATCATCTTCAACGCGACGTCTCGGTACGCCGGCTTCGACCAAGGCCACGCGGACCAAGTGGGGCGGATGGTCTCGGCCGCTTCCGTCGCCAGGTCACGGGTGAGAACTCCGGGGCGAACCGTGCCCTTCAAGAGCACCTTGTGATACTCGACCACGAAGCCGTACAGCTCGCGCTGGACCGGCGAGTACGTGCCATTCACCGGCCACATACGACCGATGTCGCTCGTGTAACAACCGACATCCGGCGCGTAATCCATCAAGACGAGATCGCCATCGCTCAGCACGCCGTTGTTGCGGTAGTAGTGGGCGTTCCAGATGTTCTCGCCGCTGGCCACGATCGGACGATAGCCCGGTCCCATCGCACCGCTTCGCAAATAGAGATGGTCCGCTTCGGCCGCCAGCTCGAACTCGAAGAGGCCCGGTCGGGTGATCTGCATCGCCGCGACAACCGCCTTCGCGGTCAGTCGTCCCGCGCGGCGCATCAGTTCAATTTCGCGATGACTCTTGATGAGCCGCAGTGGGTCGAGGATTGGCGACAGGTCGTGGAATTCGGCCTGCGGACAGACGCTGGCCAGCTTGTCTCGAAAGTGTTCTTCGCGGGAAGGCCGTCCGTCCCACGGATCGGCGTCGCGCAGGTGTTTCGCGTGGAGCAACGTGTCGCGCGAGGCTTCGCGTCCCTCAGCCGGAGCCATCGGCGTGAAGAGACTCGCCGCGTCAGTCAGGTCGGCGGCGAGTGCTTCCAACGGTTTCACGTCATCGACGCCGGTTAGTTTGCAAACCGCTGCGGGGTCGCTGGAGTTGAGCTGTGCCCCTTCACTCCGTTCGTGCTTGGGATCGCGTCGCGGCAGATAGAGCGTCGTCCAACGCATCGACCCGTCCAGCCGCAGATACGCATGAGGCACCTCGACACCGCAGAGGTAATAGAATTCGTTCGTCTGCCGAAACAGATCGAATGCACCGGTCGCTGGCCCGCCAGCGATGACAGCCACACCCTGCTTGCCAATCGCGTCAAACACATGCTGCCGCCGCAACTCGAACTCAGCGGGAGGAAAGTCCATTTGGAAGTGATTCATGGTGACAGGCTGCTTGCGGGAGGATGTTGTTGAGCGGTCGAATGCTCGGAGCGACGTGACTCAATCTAACGTAGTGTGAGTCGAGTCTTCGAGGCTCGTTCGTTTTCGTGCGCGATCAAACTCGCTACTCTTTCGCCCCGCCGAACGGTCGGCGTTGATCTCTCACAACCTGCGATCTTCCCACGCGAACGCGATTGAGGCGTCAAGGCCCTCGCGATCGCTGTTGCCTCCGTACCCGAACGCCTACCTCACACATCGATCCCCACCATGAGCCGCATCCCACTAATTGCCACCGCCGCGTTTGGTCTTGAAGCCGTTGTCTCGCGCGAGTTGATGGAGCTGGGATACACCGATCAGACCGTCATGGATGGTCGCGTGAAGTTCATCGGCGATGAGCTGGCCATCTGCCGCTGCAACCTGTGGCTTCGTTCAGCGGATCGACTGCTCGTGGAAGTCGGTTCGTTTGAGGCGTGGGATTACGAGATGCTCTTCAATCAGGTGCAGTCGTTGCCGTGGGACGAGTGGTTGCCGTTCGACGCCAAGTTCCCCGTCAGCGGCAAGTCGGTGAGGTCACAACTGCACAACGAGCCGAGCATTCAGAGCGTCAGCAAGAAGGCGATCGTCGAGTGTCTCAAGCACACTTATCAGCGGCACTGGTTTGAAGAGGACGGTCCCGAGTATCCGATCGAGGTCGCGATCCTGAAGGACTGGGTGACGCTGAGCATCGACACGTCCGGGCCCGGCTTGCACAAGCGCGGCTACCGTCCGGAAGTGGCGGCCGCACCGCTGCGCGAAACGACGGCGGCGGCACTCGTGCTGCTCAGCTATTGGAATCGCGAGCGACCGTTCGCCGACCCGTTCTGCGGTTCGGGAACGATCCCGATCGAAGCGGCCATGATCGCTCGCAACCGCGCGCCGGGAGCCAACCGCGCGTTTCAGTGCGAGCAATGGGGGCAGATCACACGCGACCATTGGAAGCAGGCGCGCGAAGAGACACGCGACAAGCAGCTTCCCAAACCGCGATACACGTTACAGGCGAGCGACATCGACGGCCGCGTGGTGACGCTCGCGAAGAAGAATGCGTTTGAAGCGGGCGTGGCCGACGACATCGAGTTCAAGAAGCTCGACGTGCTGGAGTTCAAGACGACGCGCGAGTACGGCTGCATCATCACCAACCCACCGTATGGCGAACGTATGGGCGATGATGAATCGGCCGCCGACATCTACGACGACATGGCCGACGCCTTCGAGCCACTTACGACATGGTCGATCTACGCTCTCACGTCACACCCCGGCTTTGAACGCCACTTCCGTCGCAAAGCCGACCGCCGCCGCAAAATGTACGCGGGCCGCATCGAATGCCACTACTTTCAGTACTACGGCCCCAGACCTCCGGGTGAATTGCCGCTCGACGACGAAGCGTCACCGCCAAACGAGCCGCCGCCATCAGAAACGGTCCCCGCTTTGGAGGCCGTCGATGAACTTGGTTCTGCCGTGCTACCTGACCAGCCAGCTACTTGACCAGACGGATGGGAATCGGTGTCGGCTGAGGCGCTTCCACCGGCGCTGAGAGTGGAGCGGCAAGCTCATTCAGGGGTTCCATGATTTCAGCCGTGACGGTGAGGAATGTGGCCACGGTCTTCGTCTCGGTTGATGCGACCATGCCACTGAGGACCACGGTCTGACCGTCCTTCAATTCCAGACTCGATTGCACACGGCGTCTTCTCACGCTTGGAATCCCGTTCACGGAATTCGCGTGATCGAGTTCCGCCAGTTCCACCGTCAGCGCAACGCGAATCAGATTCATGTCGATCATTGTCGTCGTGGCCAAGACCGTCGTGCCGAATTCGAGTTTGGCGGGACCGCCCGCCTGAGCAATCTGCGGTGTGGGAATCGTGCCTCCCGAGTGGAATCGAGCCGGACGACCGGTCTGTGTCACCAACGTCGGATCGGCGAGAATCTTCAGCGCGCCGTCCTGGCGTTTGGACTCGACCAGTCGGAGAAACTCCTTCGGATCCAGCAAACTCGACAACAACTGCAAACGAGTGTCCGGCTCACCGTTCACCGGCTTGGCATCATCTGCGAACAGTTCTTTTGCCGCTTGACCATCGACTTCGATGAGCTTGATGGACAGTTGAACTTGATCCGAAGTGACCCCCTTCTCGACGCGCAGCTTGAGGCGTTCGATCTCGGCTTGCAGTTCGCTTAACTGAGCCTGCTTTGTGGCGAGCAGCAAGCGCGCCGCATGTTTGGTTTGGAATTCTTGTAGCAGCGTGCTGACTTGCTTGGCTTCGTCGTTCAATCCGGCTGCCATCAAACGGAGGATGGCTTGCGTGAGATGATGGGTGATCTCGTCGGTGGGAGTGATCCGTGCAGTGGGTCGCAGTACACCGAAGCCTTCCGGAGTCGGAGCTGCTACGGGGTTGATCGCTGCTGCCGGTGACGCAAACTCCTCGGGTTCGAGCAGCGGAACCGGCACTGAAGGAAGCGGAGCCGGTTCGTCGTCGAAGCCCGCTTTCACAACCAGCAGCTTGCCGATCAGTTCAGCCGGGCCGAGAACGGCTCCGTCCGAGGACTCTTCAGCCAGTACAGACGTGGCTCGCGCGAGGGCGGCCAAGACGAGACTGCTCAACACGAACTGACGAACACTCATCGTCGGCCTCCTTGCGAACGAGACGGTGGGACAGGTCTGCGGTGAGTGCGACACGGAGACCGTGCGTGGGCGACGAACCGCCTCACGCACGAACGAGTGAGCCTGAACGCAGGGAATGGAGCTGGAAATGGGGGTCGGGGGAGGCGGGGATGTAGCCCATCAGTCCATTCTGGTCAATCGCGATCTCACGCTCACGCGCTTCAGCCGAAAGCTCCTGTTCTGCTCCGGTCGTGCATATATTCCTCGCGGCTGAGATTGACGCATGGATGACCAGCCCTCACTAGCCCGACGCGCAAGCGAGGGCTGGACATTCGATGACGGTGAAGCCCTCGCTTGCGCGTCGGGCTAGTGTCAGATTCTCCCGCGCGGTGCATAGAATGCGACCGCTGCTCCCACTGTATTGTCGTGATGACTTGATGAAGGACTGCCGATGTCGCTCAGCCTCGATCTTGCCGCCGCTTTGACGCCGCTCATTGGGCAGGCGTTTGTTCCCGCGAAGACGATCACCGTCTCCGATGGCACCGGTGTGACACTGTCCGTCGATGTGACCAGTGTCGAATCGCTCGGAGTCTCGTGCGAGGAACTGCGGCTGGACGTGCCGTCGCTCGGCTCTGCAACGCTGGATGTCCTCAAGAAGTGGGGCGATGCCCTCTGCAAACGAATCACGTACTTGCTCGAAAACCTCGGGCCGCTGGAGTACGACGCGCAAGGGAGTCAGGTGCTGATCCGATCGACTCCTCCCGACAAGTCCCTTCCCGGTACGACGAAGTATTACGAGGTTCAACTCTCGTCTCACGGTGCTGGTCGATTCTCATTGCGTCGCTATCGCAACGATGCCTCCAATCCCGGTCGAGTTCCCGCTGCGATCCAAGCAACGCATGAGTTACTCGCGAAATTGGTCAATGACCTGACCAGTACGATTCCCGGTCAGCCCTAGTTTGCCGCTTGCCCCGGATGAGCCAAAGAAGACGTGACCGACAGAAGCTGGCGAGCCGCGTGCCATAAGGCCGCGGGTTCTTGATTTTCACTTGGAAACCCGCGGCCTCACGGCACGCGGCTCGCCTGAGTTCGCCTGTTGTCGGACACGTCAAAGAGCGCCCACACCGCCGGTCTCGTGTGGTGCGAGAGACCTGCGGTGCGAAGTGGCGTGGTGCTGAGAGAGAGAACGGGTGCGGTCGGGTGCGTTGAGAGAGACCTTGGTGCGCGAGAGTCCGTTTGAGCGATGTCGCCGGTTTGTTTGTTGTAGGCCGGCCCCCTTGGTCCGGCCGGACCAAGGGGGCCGACCTACGTGAGGCGAGCAGCCATCGTTGAAAACCCGGCCACTCAGAACTCACCGTTGGGAGCGAGGGGTTGGATGTCGCAGGTGTTGTCGCAGTGGTCGGCGTTGTCCTTGAACTCGGTGCCACCCGAGTAA
>JAYVDI010000062.1:0-20266 GCA_043749505.1 Schlesneria sp.
GAGCCTGGAGCAACCCGGCCTCGCGAACCGCCCAATAGGGAGCGCGATGGTGAGTTCGACTGTATGAGTTGTCAAAATGGTGGGTGGGCACTGCCCACCAACTCGCGATCCATTGTGTGGGGCAGTGCCCACCCTACGGGAAGTCATACAGGTGAACCACCGTCTTGGTGAGCCGGGTGCCGTGAGGCCCCGGACAGTTTTGTTTTTCGCTTCGTCGTCGCCGGTGTACTCGAAGAATCGGGGGACTGACGCCGCCCGGCTCACCAAAACTCTCACCGGAGAAACGTCTCATCGAAGACCGCACGGGATCTCGACGTGTGGTCATCTCTCACGCGGGACATGATGAGAGGTTTCCCACTCGCCATCTGCACCACGACCCGGCTGAGAACGCGACAGAGACACGACTACGCTTTCCAGCAGGCGGTATCTCTGCGGTTCGATCTCCGAGGTGACTATCGGCATCGGGCGTTTCGAGGAATTCGGGGCAGGGGGGAGGGCGACGAACATTTTGAGAAGTTCTGAGGTTGGACCCTGTCGGGTTGGCGGACTGGCCTCAATCGGCCGGTCGCGTGGCGTGCAGCGCGTGGCGAAACGGGCAGGGCCATCGCCTTTTTCAAATCGGGCAAGATGTAGCCCACCGGAAGTCGTTTCGTAGTCGGTGGGCCTCGAAGACTCGACCCACCCTACTGTGAACAAGGCGATGGCCCTGGTGAAACGGGGTCGAGTCTGTCGCCGCTGAAAGCGACTGGTTAGACTGCCGTCGCCTTGTTGATGGAAGCCTGATGCGCGAGCGAAGAGTGCGTTGCCCAGCGTCCTTCGCTTGCGCGTCAGGCTTCAATGAGTCGGTTTACCACGGCCGCTAGCCCACCGCGTTGCTGGTGTCTGCGAGACGCCGGTTGTTGATCCTCGCCGTCCCTTTGAGAACTTTGCCATGACACGATTCAACTCGTCACTTCGCCTGTGCTGTATCGCGCTGTTGGCCTTCGCAGTCGTCGGAATCTCGCTCGCTGCGGTGACGCCCGAACAGAAGAAGGAGCTGAAGGACATCGGTGCCGACATTGGCAAAGCCACGTCGCTCACTTCAAAAAAGAAGTTCGACGAGGCCGAGACGGCACTGAAAGAAGCGGAAGACAAACTGGAGAAGTTCATCAAGGAGGCTTCCATTCCAGAAACGGATCCGGCCCTGAAGCCGATTCATGTTCAGTTGGAAAAGGCCAAGGCTCAACTCGGCAAGTCGAGCGGGAAGGGGACCGTCAGCTTCGCGAAGGACGTGGCTCCGATCATCGCGGCGAAGTGCATCAGTTGTCATGACGACAACGCCCGCGGTGGCCTCCGCCTGGATACCTTCGCCGGTTTTGAAAAGGGTGGCGCGAGCGGCGCGTTGCTCGTGCCGGGCAACGCTCAAAACAGCCGCCTCTTGCAGAAGCTCGTCACGCCGAACGCTCAGCAGCGGATGCCGAAGATGGCCGCAGCGCTGACGGACAATGAGATCAAAGCGATCGGAACATGGGTCGCTGAAGGAGCCAAGTTTGACGGTGCCGACAAGACGACCGAACTGGCATCGCTCAGCAAGAAGCCCGGGAATGGTCCCGCACCGAAGGCCGAAGTGGTGAAGGCGACCGGCAACGAAACGGTCTCGTTCATCAAGGACGTGGCTCCCACGATCGTCAATATTTGCGGAGGCTGTCACAGCGATGCCCAGAAACGCGGTGGCCTGTCGATGGCGACGTTCGAGAAGTTGATGCAGGGGGGAGACAGTGGTCGCGTCGTGGTCGCGGGGAGTCTCGAAGGAAGTCGTTTGTGGCGACTCGTGAACGCGGATGAAACGCCCGTGATGCCTGCCGGTCAGGCACGCATCACGAAGACATGGCACGGCAATCTCAAGAAGTGGATCGAAGAAGGAGCGAAGTTTGATGGCCCCGATGCCAAGCGACCGCTCCGCCAAATAGTCCCCACCGAGGAACAGCTTGAGGCCGAGAAATTGGCGAAGCTCAGCCCGGAAGAATTCGCAGCCAAACGCATGAAGGACTCGGAAGCCCAGTGGAAGCTGACCTTTCCGAACGGTGAGCCGCGCCAAATCAGCAGCAAAGAATTCATCGTGATGGGCGATGCGTCCGACGCGAGATTGAAGGAAGTCGAAGGCTGGGCGGTTGACCACGCGAAATCGCTGCGCACGGCATTCAACGTGAAGGATGATCTGCTCTGGAAGGGCAAGCTGACGATCTTCGTCATGAAGGAACGCTTCGGGTACGAGGAGTTCAACAACTCCGTTCACAAGCGGGAAGTTCCTCGCGAAGTCCTCGGCCATTCGCAGGTCACGGCGACGATGGATGAGGCGTTCATTGCGTTGCAAGACATCGGAGACGCCGCCAGCGAAACCTCGCCCGGAATGCAGGTCAGCCTGATCGAGCATATGACCGGCGCGTTCTTAAAACGAGGCGGTGGCACTCTGCCCGACTGGGTGATTCGTGGCGCTGGGCTGTCACTCGCCAGTCGCGGTTCAGCGGGCAATCCGTATCTCGCAGCCCTGCCCGCTCAAGCCGGTGCCATTCTGAAAGAGGTCCGCATTGCGAAGCCAGAAGAAGTCTTCTCGAACGGCACCTTCGCACCGGGCGAAGTCGGGCCGATTGGCTTTACGCTGGTGAACTTCATGATGACGCGCGGCGGTCCCAACAACTTTGGGCAGTTCGTGAGGAACCTGCAAACGGGTGACAGTCCCGAAGCGGCATTGAGAAAGGTCTACGGAACGGATGGTAAGACATTAGCCCTGGCCTATGCTAATTCACTTCCCGCTGGCGGTGCCAAGAAGAACAAAAAGTAATGTGTTCGGTGCGGGTCTCTTGGCCCCGCCGAAACGCCCGACCGAATGTCTCCGCTTCAAGTTGATGGTTTAAAACCGAAGCCAGAGATCAACGTCCTGACCTGGCTTATTGTCCCGTATCGCTTGCTCACAATCCCCCCGCGCCCCGGTTGCTGATGGCAGCCGGGGCGCTTTTGGTTCCGAGTCCACCCTCATGTCCACGTCCACTCTCGCCAATACAACTTTCCCCGACGTGATCGTCATCGGCGGTGGCGTGATCGGGTTGTCGATTGCGTGGGAATTGGCCGGGCAGGGGGCGTCCGTCCGATTGCTCGAACAAGGTCAGTTCGGTCAGGAGGCAAGTTGGGCGGGAGCCGGAATGCTGCTGCCTGGCAACCCCGAGTTGGCTCGTTCACCGGAGGCTGTCTTGCGGGCCGCAAGTCATGTTCTGTGGCCTGATTGGACGGAACGGCTCCGCGTCGAGACAGGGATCGACAACGGATACTCTCGTTGCGGTGGAATCGAAGTTCGGGTGAACGGCTCGGCCTCAGACCTAGACGCCGAGATCGCCGCGTGGCGCACTGAAGGAGTGATAGCGGAGACACCGAGCCTCGACGAATTCCGACAGCGTTTCCCGACTCTCCACCCCAACGTTTCGAGTGGCTACGTGTTGCCAGAGCTAGGCCAAGTCAGGAACCCGCGCCATTTGAAGGCCCTCGTTTCAGCCTGCGCAGCGCGCGGCGTAGACCTGCGCGCGGGTTGTCCGGTTGTCGGCTTCGATCGGACGAAGGAGCGCATCTTGGCGGCGCGGACTCATCAAGCAGAGCATCACGCGGCGGAGTTCGTCGTGGCGGGCGGGGCGTGGTCACGTGAACTGCTTCGGCAGGCCGGGCACAACGTCTCGATTGAGCCAGTGCGAGGCCAGATGGTGTTGCTCGAAACGCGACCGCTACCATTTCGCTGTGTCATTCAATCCGGCCTCCGCTATCTCGTCCCGCGCGCGGATGGTCGTATCTTGGTCGGCTCCACGGAAGAACACGCGGGCTTCGACAAACGGAACACGGCCGAAGCGGTTTCAGAATTGATCGACTTCGCGCGAGGAGTCGTCCCCTCGCTCGGAGCGGCTCGATTTGAACGGTGCTGGTCCGGGCTGCGGCCTCACGCCACGAACGGCCTGCCACACATCGGCCGCTTGCCCGAGACCGCGAACCTGTCCGTCGCCGCCGGCCACTTCCGTGCTGGCTTGCAACTCTCTCCCATCACAGCGGTGAAGGTGGCCAACGCGATCTTCGGACGCGAGACTCGGTAGACGAGAGTTCCACACCAACCCGAAGCGTGAGGGAGAAAGGTGTGCAGCGGGAATGTCGGACGAGTGAGTCCGGTCGCACTTCCTCGCTCACGCTTCGGGTTGGTGTGAACACGTCTGTCCTCAACGTTCCAACTTCAACCTGCCGACACTTGGAGATTGATCCGATGCGAGCTGTCGTTCAGCGAGTCTCCCGCGCGAAGGTGACCGTCTCGGGCGAGGTCTCCGGCGAGATCGGTCCGGGGCTGATGGTGTTGCTCGGTGTCGCCGATGACGACGGTCAAGAGGACGCTACCTACATCGCCGAGAAGCTGGTCGGTCTTCGGGTCTTTCCTGATAACGAAGGGAAGATGAACCGCTCGCTCACCGACACGGGCGGCGCGATGTTGATCGTCAGCCAGTTCACGCTGTTCGGCGACTGTCGCAAAGGGAAGAGGCCGAGCTTCATCAAAGCCGCGCGTCCCGAACAGGCGGTCGAGCTGTACCGCGCCGTCGTCGCCGAAGTGCGCGGTCGAGGCATCACCGTGGCAACCGGCCGCTTTCAAGAACACATGGAAGTCGAACTGTTGAACGACGGGCCGGTCACGCTGCTGATCGACAGTCGCAAGCAGTTCTGATTTGGGCCGCACGGATCTGAACCGGGCTGACGGGGACTTCACATCGTCCTTCGATCTTCACGATTAAACAGGAGTTGGAATCCGCGCCGATCCGGGTTTCCGTTTCTGATTTCGCACAGATGCCTAGCGCTTTGTCACGTCTTGATTTGGGGGTTCAGCAAATCAGCCGGAACGCGCTAGCGTCCGGTTCTAACCGTGGGCTAGCGCCCAGCGGCTGATGGGTTCAACCCAAATTCTTAGCCGTGACAAGGCACTAGCCTGTTTTCCGAGTTGAAAGCAACATAGTCGAATTGCCGGGCACGGTGTTCCTCAAGCATGGTGAAGCCGCCGCGTTGGAACTGCTCGATTCCGTGCTGACCAGTCTTGGCATTGTCGCCAGCAAAATGAAGGTGACTCGCCTCGACGTTGCCGCCGACCTCCCCGGCGTCTCGGTGCAAGAGTTCAACGACGTGATTGAACGGCGTGACTACATCACGCGAAGCCGCGCTGAGTTTCAGCGCTGGTCAAGTTCCAAGACCGGCCGGGTGACCTCGGTTCGGATGAAACCCGAGTCCACGACTCTCCGCATTTACGACAAGATTGAAGAGTTGACCAAGGGCCACGACGTTGCCAAGCAGCAGTTGATGAGCATCAACCGGCATGGGGCGGAGTGTCGGATTGCGACTCGGGTTGAGTTCCAGTTTTCGCTATCGCATCTGCGGGCGTTGAAGTTCAACAACATCGAAGAACTGTTGAGCGGCCTCGGCGTGCTGATCGAATGGGCCACGATGTCGTGGTTCAAGTGTTGCGAAGTTTCCGACCGCAGGCACACCGAGCGTGCCGTGGTCTCTGACATCTGGCTTCGCACGTTGCACGCCTTCGCATGGTGGTGTGGTCGTCTGCGTCAACGCACTCCACAAGCCCCGACCATTCTGCAGCCTCCCGAGATGCTCATTAAGCAGGCGGTCGGCTCGTTCGCCGCCGCACTCGCGAGATCGGGCATCTATGTCGAAGACGACATCACCGCGTGGACGGTTCTTGCGGGCATGGTCGAGCCGGGCGAGTTGACGGAGAAGATTCGCGCGAAGTCCGACGATCTGCGTGCGCGTCATGGGTCTGTTCTGAGATTTGCTGAGTCCACTGTCACGTTGCGCGGTGGTTCTGAGCTTCAACCTGTCAGCAACGCAGGAGGCGAAGACGATGAAGGATCAAAACTGGCGGCCCACGGATGAGGCTGTGCAATCGAGTCTGCTGCTTGTGGTCAAGGGGTGCGGGCTGTGTCTTGCGGTGATTGTTGGCACGGCTTTGGGCAACGGCGTTCCGATGGCGCGGTCCGCATCCCAGACGTTTGAACATGGGATGAAGGCGGGCCTGTCGAAATGTCCCTGCGCGAGCAAGCGGCCCAGCACAGCGACGGTGGCAAGTCTTCGACCGGAATCGGTACCGCAGCCTGCTGTAGCGTTACCAACTCCGACTCCCATCGTTGCCGCAGGGCAGGTGGTGTCTGCGTTGCCTGTGTTGTCTCTCGAAGTTGCAAAGGAAGGTAAGAGTGATGAGGGAAGTAAATCAATCGAATGAATGGGATCGCGAGCAAACCGCGTCCGCGTCGGACGTGTTTGGGATTTTGCGCGATGAGGAGGCTCCGATCCAGCAAGCTCGACGTGAGGAGCTCGATGGCGGGTTTCTACCAGTCCCTTCAACGACCTACGACAGGCTCAAGCGTCGTTCTCTTCTGAGCTTGCTCACCTTCGGGATATTTGAATGAACAGCACAACACACACTTTGATCGTGACGAAGATCTTAGCTCAGTCCGAGCTGGAACAGCCTACCGGGATCGGTCTAGTGATGCTCGTTGGTTTTCTTGCTGGTTCGATGGTGGGGCTTCTGGCAAGCGTCCTGCTCCGAGCGTTCGGGGCACCCGTCGAAGTGACCAAGAAACTACGTTGGAAGAAGTCATCGGGAACATGTCATTCGGCCTGTCGTTGTTGCGAGCCGGACGTGAAGCCGAAGCGTGTCGGCCAGTCGGGGCGGAGCAATTGCCAGCAGGGACCATGCGTCACGAAGTGTGACGCGAGAGGCGGTGACCCGGACAAGGACTATTGCTGTCGGGAGGACGATCACGACGACAACAACGACCAGATTTGCGATGGCCGTTGCGATGGGGATCGCGAGGTGTGTTACAAGTCGTTGCCCGATCCCGATGGTGATCTCGGTACGGATGATGATTTGCGTCAGGAGTGCAACCCCCGACGCACCCGGCAGCCCGGACGGTCCTCCCTGTCTCTGTGAGCGCAAGGAAAACGGCGACAAGGATCACGACAACTGCTGCGACTTCGACGAACGGAGCGAAGCGGAGGAAAGCGACCCGGAGAAGGGCTGTGAATGCTGCGTCTTGGATGAGGTCTGGCGCAAGGCGAAGGGCTGCGTCCTGTTGTTCCATTGGGATCGCGTGTGGGGGCAGGGTCCGAAGATCACCGAGGATTTGCCGTCCAGTTCAGTGACCGAGCCGCCGTTGCCGCCGACCGAATGTCCAGCTCAGTCGCCTTGCACCGGCCAGGGCGAATGGCAGGCTCAACCAAGGGATTTGGAGACCGAAAGGATCGGTTTCAAGTGGGTCCGGATCGGGACTCGCAACTGTTCTGCGGGCTGCGAATCCTGTCCGCCGATCTCCACTCCGGCCGCCGGTCAAACTGTGGTCACTCCTCCGTGCGTGCGTGGTGCCTGCACCAATGGTCCGCACAAGCTGCCGCAGGGTCTGCCTGTCGATCAGTGGACGTTCAAGTTCCCGATTTCGCAGGTGACCAACAACGTCATTCCGGATCAGGACGTTGTGGTCCCCGTCACCGTGGAGGGCTGGCGGATGTGGATGTTCCGTCTGCGTGGCAGCAACGATCTCGCCTCGACGTTCGGCAACCTCGACGACCTGCGTCAGTGGTTCCGACTCGCCGCAACGTGGGTCATGGGTGTGATGATCGCGGGCATCATGTTCAAGGAGTTCAAACTATGAGCCTTGTCTGGTCTTGGTGGAATGCCGCTGTCGATTGGTTGATCGGTGCCGCCGGTGCCGTGCTGTGGGCGTTCGTGGGCCGGTGGTTCGTCTGCGCGTTGATGATGTGGGTCTGCGGTCTCTACGGCTTCGTTCTCGCTTACACGATGCCGACGGCGATTCTGATTATGGCTTCGCTCCCCACGATGCCGACGCTCGTTGTTTATCGCATCGCCCCGCTGTGGCGTGTGGTCAATTATTGGTTTCCCCTCAACGAGACGATGGGTGTAATCGGTCTTTGGCGGTTGTTCAGATTCGTCAAGCAATTCCTTCCCACAATCAGTAATTGAGCGGAGATCAACATGGTTGGCGACGGTGTGCTGACAATTAGAACGGGTCCGGGCGGCTCGGGGAAAACCTACTGGGTGGTCAAGTGGCTCACCGAGGAAGTGTTGCCGTACTACAAGGACTCGAAGGTCATGACGAACCTGCCGCTCTTGTCCAAAGATCCCCGAATCGTGGTGCGTGACTTTCCCACGAACTGGCAACCGACTCTCGAATAATGTGGGGGCTTTATTGTGATCGTTGACGAGGCCCACCGGGTGTTCAACTGGGACAACGACAAGGCATTCCGGGCCGTGATCGGTGAGGCTCGGCACTACAACACGCGGTGGGTGTTGTTGTCCCAGTCGAAGGACAAGCTCCCCGGCTGGGTCGATGAGGAAGCCGAAATCTGGTTTGAGTCGGCCAACGGCCGAGTTCTGCGCGACCAGACGTTCGGCGTGCGGATTTACGATCTCCAGAACCTGTGGGCGAAGGTCACCGACAAGTTTCACGAGTTCTTCCAACTGACGGAGTACGTCCGGAGCAACAGACGTTGGAAGTCGATTCAGACCTATAAGGAATGATTCAACGATAAGATTGGAGCGGTCTACAATTCCAAGAACACGCAGGGCGCGAAGGACACCGGCGAACCGGTCGTCGTGCATGATTACATGCGCTTCAACTGGTTGACGTTGATTGCGGTCGTGGCTCGCCGGAATTGGCATGTGGTTCCGGTCATCATTATGAAGAACGGCGCTCCGTTGTTGTTCATTGGTGTCGGTGTCGGTTGGCTCTCTTGGACGGCATTCACAATGAAAACCGAACCGACAAAGGCAGCGTCAGCCTTGATCGCGAAGCCGGTTATTCCGCCGGCCACAACAGTGATCGTGCCAGCGACAACGGTGCAGCCAGTCCCTCCACGAACCACGTCCAGCAGGATCATTTCGTTTCTGCTGTTGCTCGCGTTGTGCATCGGTTGCCGCGCTCCGAGTTCAACCCTGCCTTCAGTTGCCGAAGATCAGAACCAAGCGCGTGCCTCTGCGACCGTGCTGCCCGATCCGAGAGTCGCCGTGTTGGGTGCCGGTCACTCGCTGGACGCCGCGCTGAAGCAGGCGGGCTTTCGATCTGCGACCGGTGAGACTGTGGACGGGCCATTGGTCGGCCGCGAAATCATCCAGACCGCGAGGCGGCTGGGATTCGAGGTCGCACAGGATCGAATCGTTCCCGCCAAGAAACAATTCGTCGCGGTGCCTGACGAGTTGGCCTGTGTCGCGGCACGAGGGTGCGGTGAGCGTCGGCGGTGTGCAAGTTGTGAGGGCGACACCCGGGGCAGATTGACGAATGGCGTGAGATGTCTGATGTCGTGCAGGAGTCCTACGCGATTGAACTGCGGATCTGTTCGGTTGGCGACGATCAGAGTCGTAACCTTGGCCTTGTGACCGGCGCGACAGGTGCCGTTGATCTGGCGTACCTCAAGAAGACCACATTCAACGGCGCGGCTCGGGTGCGTCTTACGGCCGATGGGTCTGTGGTTGAGGCCCGCGAGGTGGCCCGGCCCGTGCTGCACGCCGCTCACAGTGCGGTCGCCACGGTTCACGTCGGCACGAAGTACCCGATTCGCACGAGTCAGACGACGACGGACGGGACGACGCGCTCGGTCGGTTCGACGCTTACGTATGTGGCGACCGGCGTGGAAGTCAGTCTCAAGCCTGTGCGGCTGAACCGCACGCAGGTCAGGTTGACGGGACAAGTCTCCGTCTCAGAACAGACCGCGAGTAACGATGGCGTGCCGGTCACGTCGGAACGCCGCGTCACTGTGGACAGGATTTTCACGCTGGGCCAGCGGTCGCCTGTTGCCCGCCTCGATCGCGCTCGTGAGGAGTCATCGGGCACGTGGTTCGGTCTCGGCGGTCTGCGTCATCCGACACGTTCCTCGTGACGGCTCTTGTCACCCAGACGACGGACCTCAGTAGCGAACCGATTCCGGCCGCGATTCTGCACACTCGCGACGATCCGCAGCCGTCAAAGCCGTTAGTTCAGACCACGGAGAAACTAGATTGGGATCTGACTCCCAAGGTCACGCCACCGTTACGGAGTCCTCCAGCGATCACTCCGTGAGCAGCTTCGTGAGTGCTTTGTCGATGACTTCCGCTCGGGTCATCTCCCCATGCTTTTTGATGTACTCGTCGATCTGCACTGAGTGTGATGCCACGACACGCTGCCACTCTTTCATGATCTCCTTGAATTCGGAAACCACATGTTGTCGCTCCATGTAGTCTTGTTCTCTCACGGCGTGACTGCGATCGCGCAGTTGCTGGATTCTTTCCGGTGACACGATTTGCTGAGTCTTCATTGATTTTCTCCCACGAGGTAGGCGGTGATGACGAGGATCAGTTCTTCGCCGTCGTCGAAGTCGCGATCATAACTCACGAAAATTGTAGCGTCGTCCGGTGTCAGCCCGTACAGCGCCGGTCTTTTGCTGGAACGGCTTCTGACGTGTTCGATCACGTTGTCAAAGGCGTGTTCCACGTCTTCGGTGGTGAGTCCGTGGTCAGCAATGTGTTCAACGTTTTTTCCTTCTGCGTAGTCCCAACAAAAATACATTTGATTCTCCGATTACAATTAGAGCGAATTTTCTGGGTTTCGGTCAAATCTCCACGATCAGTCGGGCTGTCCGTCGCCGCGCAGGCGGCAAGGCAGACCGACTCACTTTTTGTGACCCACACGAATTAGCTCAAGTAGCATTCGGTCAGCCGCTCAATGGCGCTCCGGCCACGATGCGTGAGTTGAGCGAAGGGACTGAGCGGCTGACGGAATGCGGCGTTGTAGGAGTTCAGTGGCTCGGTTTCCGTGCCTCTGAACTGTGGTGTTGATGTCTGTGAGATCGCCTCTCAAAACCCATTCGGAGGGGCCGAACGGGGAGGGGCGGGAGCTTTCAGACCTTTCGCGAACAGCCTGATTGGTGAGGCCGGATCGACGCTCACACGGGGCGTCTAAATCTCGTTTCGGAGATTTTAGAGGTGGATCACTTTTCGTCCGGGAACGAAGCCAAAGACGGCCTCTCCAAATCGGGCCGCGTAAGGTCTGAAAGATCACGACCCGCCTACTTTGGTCAACACACTCATCAACAGGAATTAGCGTGCGCAGCACGCCGTGGCTTGCGGGATTCATCCCGGATTCATGGATGGAATTTGGGAGACGCGAAAAAGAATGTCTGGGAAAAAATTGCAGATGTGTAGTATGATTTGACAATTTAAGGCAACATAACGGACATTATCGGACGTTGGTTGTCGGGAAGTTTGGCCTGCATGAGGCGATGAAAGATGAAGCGAGCGAACACGAATTCGATCGCGGGGGCGTAGAGACACAGAACTGCGTGCTGCCGACACGACTTGCCTGCGCTTGATAATTCGTAGCGGATGGGCCTCGCGCTTACGATCCTTATGCGCCGAGACTTCAAGCGGAGTCGCCGCACTGTCGAGATCGATGACACCCCGAGGACTTTGTCAGACTCGCGTCGTATTCGAAGCCAATGGGTCAACGGCGACCTGCTCTTCAAACTCGCCGATACGGCGGAACTTCTGGTAGCGGCGTTCGAGCAATTCATTCGTTGGAATCGTGGCCAGCGATTTGAGATTCCGGACGATGACCGACTTGAGTGTCGAAGCCATCGCGCGGTGATCGCGATGCGCCGCGCCGAGCGGTTCGGGGATGACTTCATCCACGACGCCAAACTTCAGCAGATCGCGTCCCGTGAATTTGAGTGCCTGTGCCGCCTTTGGCGCGTGGCTGGCTCCCTTCCACAGAATCCCGGCGCAACCTTCGGGGCTGATGACCGAGTAGTAGGCGAACTGAAGCATCGCAATGTGATCGCCGATCCCCAATCCCAGCGCCCCACCAGATCCCCCTTCTCCGATGACGACACACACGATTGGAACCGGCAGCCGGGACATCTCACGCAGGTTCACGGCGATCGTGTACGCTTGACCGCGTTCCTCGGCACCGATCCCCGGATACGCGCCGGGCGTATCGATCAAACAGACAATCGGCACACCGAACTTGGCGGCAAGTTGCATCTTCAAGAGAGCCTTGCGATAGCCTTCGGGATGAGCGCAGCCGTAGTAGCACTCTGTTCGCTCCTTGAGCGTGCGTCCCTTGTGCTGGCCGATCAGCAGGACTTTGTGATCGTCGAGCTTGGCGAAACCGGTCAAAATCGCCCGGTCATCACCGAAGGCTCGATCGCCATGAAGCTCCACAAACTCATCGCAGATCAGTTCGATGTAGTCCTTTGCTTGCGGGCGCTCTTGGTGGCGGGAGACCTGCACCGTCTGCCAAGCATCGAGATTCTCGAAGACCTCTCGCTTCAACTTCGCGATCTCAACCCGCCGCGTGCGGATCAAGTCGAGCGTCACGGGAGTCGGATTGGGCTGAGCTTCGAGTTTGGCGAGTTGATCTTCGAGATCGACAATCGGCTTCTCGAACGGCAGAACAAATTGAGGCTTCATCGGCGGAACCATGCTGGTCACCGCGATACGATTTGCACGCGGACAACCGATCTCGAAGAGGCAGTTGACCGCCTGCGGTGCATCGCGGCGAATGAGATTTGGAAACGTGAAAGTCAGAATTACTCGTCGTGTCCGTGCTTCAGTGTTGAACGGCAGACGATCACGATGGCGAGCGACGCGGCTATATCAGATCACAAGATGTCGGGCAATTCGGTCATAAAGTCCAGTTCCTCAACGGGGACTGACGCGGTTGTCGGTTTTGGAGGAGCGACCGCTGGCGGTTGAGCTTTGATGGGAGCGGGTCTGTTCACTGGCGGGGCTGAAGCGGCTGGTGCCTGCTTGGCGACGGGTGCTGTCGCAGGATATGTCGCTGCAACGGGTGCGGATGGCACCGCCGCTGCACGTCCGACAACCGGCAGTGTTCCCGCAGCCGCAATCATCGCGGGCTTCGGTGAGGTGGACGCGGCTCCCGGATTCGATGGCATCGCGCCATAGGGAACTGTTCCCGCCATCGGCTTTGCCGCCGCGACCGGCACCGTTGATATCGGCACTGACGCTGCGATCTGAGCCGATACCAGCGGTGCCGGTCCCAGTATCATCGGTGTGCCGGGCATCGGTTGAAATGGCAACGGCTGTTGTTGAATCGGCTGCGGCGGCATCGGCTGGGTCGGATAGCCGGGCATCGCACCCTGAGGTCCGCTCATTGGCGGCATTCCGGGCATCTGCATTTGAGGGTAGGGTACATAACCGGGCGGATACCCCGGCTGCATCGGCATTTGCTGCATGGGCATAGGCTGGAAAGACATTGGCTGCGGTGGAGGAGCGGTCGGTGCCGCGGGCTTCGATGTCTTCGCCGACTTGAGGATCTTCGCTTTGCGTTCCTCTTCCACCGCCAGCTTCTTCTCTTTTTTGTCGTGCAAGTCTTGAGCGTATTGACGGGCCAATGCGGGATCGGCCGCGAGCATTTCCTTGAGCTTTGCGTCCGCACGGCTGTCCAACCGGATGTCGGTGAGCTGGCTCATCGCACTGCCCTCTTTCTCGGCGGCCTGCTGCGCGAGCGACTCGTCCGTCACGTCCTCTTTGAAAATCTTGATTCGTTTGAGTTCGCTCAAGACTTCATCAACGCTGGAGTGCCGCTCGGCGGGCTTCTTCTTGAGCAGCCGAGCGATGAGGCGGTCCATTTCGGACGTGACGTTCGGATTAAATTCGGAGGCATTCGGAGGAGGGGTAGAGAGATGCTTTCGGAGTAGCTCCTCGGGGGTCGGTGCTTGAAAGGGGGTTTTCCCCGTGAGGACTTCATAGAACAGAATGCCCAAGCTGTAGAGGTCCGTCTGAAAGGTGGGAGCTTCCTTGCGAATCGTCTCAGGCGCGATGTAGGTCCGCGTCCCTTGAATGGTTTTGAGCCTGCCGCCCCCGATCATCTTGGAGAAGCCTTTGACCTCTTTGCTGGAGAGCGAGAAATCGACGAGCCGAATCTCACCGACTTTGTTCATCAGCACGTTGTCGGGTTTCACATCGCGATGAATCCAGCCCTTCGAGTGGACGTGAGACATCGCCTGGCAAATGCCTTCAAACAACCGGCGTGCGCGCACATGAACCGACGAAATGTTGGCTTTGATTTGCAGTTTGACGTTCGCGGCGCGGAAGTGTTCCATCGTCAGATATGTGTTATCGCGGCTCGACGAGAACTTCTCGAACTTGATGATGAGGGGATGATCGAGCGTCTTGAGAACTTCAGATTCGTACTTCAGTGCGGCCTTGTTCTCTTTGAACTCGGGCGTGTCCGTTTTGAGCAGTTTCATGGCAAGATGCCGGCCCGACGCCTGCTCGATCACTTCCCAGACTTGGCTGCTGCCGCCGGTGGCAATGCACATGACGAGCTTGTAAGCACCGTCGATCAGTTCTTCGTCAGACACTGTTACATCCTCAATGAATCACGGGCGACAAACCGCCACCGAACGACCATTTGTTTCATCGCGTGGGCGATTCGCTTAGCAAACTTGCTCAACCACTAAAACACATTTCAAAACCTATTGTTACCTCGAAAAACCCGCCTGACGCACAAGCGAGGGCCGAACATTCGATGACGGCAAAGCCCTCGCTTACGCATCGGGCTAGTTTTGGAATGTGCTCTAGTTGCTGGACCACTAAAATCCGACCGCAGGCTTCGGCTTGGTTGGCTCGCCGCCGCCTGGCGTCGTGACTCCCGCTGCTGCCGCTGCATGTTTGAGTTGGAACGCATCGCCCAGTTGATGCGACGCTTCGTAGATCACTTCGTCACCTTCCGCGAACGGGCCACTCACGAAGAGGCGAGTCGATCCTGCGGAACCCATCAAGATGACGGGAACATCCCGCACGATGGACTGCCGGATGACTTGAACCTTGCGTTGACCATCGGGCAGATTGCCAATCGCACTGGTCGGAACTTCGGTCACAGGCTGACGCGGAACGAGCGGCACATAAACGGTCTGGCCAGGCTTCAAGCGGCCGTCACCATTGTCGAACAGGATCACTGCCGAAGCGACGGATTCAAACAGCTCGCGCAGGGCATCGAACCGAGTGTGCAGCGGCAACACCGCGTCGATCTTTCCCTCGACATCGTTCGCTTCAATTTTGACCGAGAAGCTCTTCCCCTGCTCCGCTGCGGATCGTTCGACCGGGACTTCCACTTTGACTTTGGAGACATCGACCACGATCGCCACGGGATCGCCAGCCCTGACGAACTGCCCCTCACCGACGAGCAGCCGCTGCAACTCGCCCGCGAACGGCGAACGGACACTGCACGAATCCAAGTAGTGCTTGGCCAGATCGACTTCGGCCTTCGCGATATCAACCTTGGCCTGAAGCACCGCCTTCACGTTCTCGTCTTTGTCACCCGCCTGCTTCTGCTCGAAAGTCGCGACTTTCAAGGCCCCTTCCGCCCGAGCGACGTTGTACTTGGGAACGGTCGTGTCGAGCCGGACGATCTCCGCCTGCGGTTGAATCTTCGAGTTCGACTTCCCTTGAGCCTGCTTGACGATGCCATCAAACGGAGCGGACAGCGTGACCGTTTGCAGCGGTTCGACAGCCAGCGAGACCCGATATTTGTGAGGGTCGATAATGCGCGCAGCCTGAGCTTTGACGATCACTTGATCGCCAGCAGACGCCACGGGCAGTGCCCCCTTCGGATCGGACTTTTTGTCCTGACCGATCGACAATTCCGTGAGTTGCCCCAATCCGCAAGCCGCTGCCAGCAGACCCGCGAATGCCAATCGTTGACGAGACATTTGTGCTTCCATCTTTCGACGCGACATGACTTTGCCCCTCTCTCCGAATGAAGGGAATCTGATGGTCGGGTAAGCTACGCCTGACTTCCAAGACTGTCAACGAGCCGCGCGATGTGCGAGTGCTTTCGATTGTGCTGCAAAGTTCGACTTTCACGGCACGCCTTGTCGCTCGAAGTCGCTTCGATCAAGATGCCCGTCCTCGAATGGAATCGCCCGAATGCGGCCAACAAGCCGCCACCAGAACGGGGCTCCCTCCAAAATTGTCCATCACCAGAAAGGATGTCTTCGTGAGTTCATTGTTCGTTGGATTGATGCTGGTTGGCGCTCAAATTTCCGCGACGGAAGTTCCGTTGGGGACCGAGTTGCAATACGCCGGATCTCTCAGCCAGAAGTCGGGTTCGGTCGAGGTCAAGTCGTTCTCGATCTATGCCGTGACGATCGCGAGCGAGGACGGGGCCTCTCAGCTCGCGTGGAGCATGGACGAACGAGGCGGCGGCGGTTGGACGTGGCCCGAGCGATTCGGACTGCTCGCACCGGGATCGACCGACAAGGCGAAGTCGCTCCCGATTCGGTTGCTCCACACGCACGAGGCCACTCAATACCCCCTGCCCCTCCGCTCGCCGGTGTTTGAGTTTCAAGACAAGCTCGCGGCCGATGCTGCGTGGGCCGATGGTCGCCACGAATATCGAGTCGCCCGCAAACGCAAAGTGAAGGATCGCGACTGCTGGCAGATCGAAGTCACGTCGAACATCGGCCGCGCCCAGACGCTCGTCGTCGAAGCGGGCAGCGGCATTCTCCTCTCGCTCGACGAACGGGTCTTCATGGGAATGGGCGATGAGTTCCAACTGAAGCTCGAACTGCAATCGCAGAAGACGCTGGCCTCCGCCGAACAGAGCAAGTCACGAGCGGCATTCGATTCCCTGCGCGAACTACAACTCGGGCTTAGTCGCACCGGTGAGCAAAAGCTCGTCGAACTCACGGCCTCGCAGTTGAAGGCCACTCAGGCTGCGATCGGCAAGATCGAGAAACAGGCTGACGGGACCGCGTGGTCGAAACTGTCTGCCGTCATCTCCAAGGACTTGGTTCAGCAACAGCGGCGGCTCGAAGGAGTTGCCGGTCTCGAACAAAAGTTCGTGGGACAAGTCGCTCCTCAAATGAAACTCAAGCAGGCGAACGGCACCGTGATCGCTGAGGCCGATCTCAAAGACAAAGTCGTCGTCCTGCACTTCTGGGAGTACCGAGGCGACCCGCTCACGGAGCCGTATGGCCAGGTCGGCTACCTCGAATTCCTCAACAACAAGCGCAAGAAGCTGGGAGCGAAAGTGATCGGCATCAACGTCGATCCCCGCTTCGCTGAAACCGAAAAAGTGGGCGCTGCGACTCGGTCACTGAAGAAGCTTCAAGATTTCATGAACCTTGACTACGACGTAGCGGTCGATGATGGCGCACTCTTGGCGAGCTTCGGCGATCCACGCAGCCTCGGCTCTCCCCTGCCCCTCTGGGTCGTGATCGGTCACGACGGCAAAGTCGCTCACTATCACATCGGCTTCTACGAAATCCGCCCCGACGAAGGTCTGAAACAGCTCGACGAAGCGGTCGTCGAAGCGCTGCGAAAGCAAAAGGCACAGTAGCAGCCACCTTGGGTGGACGGGCAACTTTGCCCGTCTGCCAATGGCGTGGAGCCATCTTTCCACGTTTGACACCTTGTGATATCAAACGGCCGATTCTGCCGATCGGATGTCGAGCGGCAGTTCGTTTCGTCGCGCGAAGGATCGCGCAGGAAGGTTGCCATGACACGGACGTTGCTCTACGGCGCAATCGGTTTGTCGCTGGTTTTGCTGGCCGGATGCACCAGCGGACCGATCGGACCTCGCACCGCATACACGCCGGTTCCGCCCAATCGAACTGGCCAACCGGTCAGCCATCCGCCCATTGCCACTCAACCGGTGATGACTCCGACGGGATTGACTGGTCCAGGAACCGCTTCATCGGTGCGAGTCGTCCCCTTTGCCGCCCTGCCCCGTCACGCAATGGTTCAGGTCCAGCAGGGCCTTCAATTCGGTAGCCAAGCCGCATGGCAAACAGGCGTTCGACCGCTGGCGATGCTCGCGTCCAACGGCCCAATGATTGACGGCCGCCCGATGCCCGTGATCGACCGCGCGGCGCAAATGCCTCAAAGTGGGGGTGCCCGACGACGCCAAGAAGCTGTCGGTGCGGCGAGCGTCGGCATCCCTTCATCCAGCGCCCGCGTGTCTGATCTTCCCGCCACGCCGCAGGAAGACTTGAAATATCGCGGTGGCCGGATCATTCGCGATCTGAGCTACGTCAATCTCTATGTCGGCGGTCAAGATGCTTGGGATCCGACGGACTGGAAGAGCATCGATAAATACCTCGCCGCCGCAATGGCCGACCCTCATTTGAACAATGTTATTGTGCAGTATTTCGGCAACAAGCCAATCAGTTCGACATTCAAGAAGTCATTCTTTTTATCGGGCTGGCGGCCGCAGTTCGTCGCAAAAGGAGACCTCGAACGGCAACTCAAGAGCCTTCACGCGGGTGGAGCGTTCAGCGGCTACGACTTGCCGAACACGATTATCAACTTCCTATTGCCACGTGGAACGGTCCTCGGCGACCCCAACGGCGGCGAACAACTGGCCCTGCAAACCAAAGCGATTCCACAAGAAGAGGCCGAAGATTCGACAGGTGGTCTCGGCGGATATCACGGCTCGGTGCATATCGGTGCGACGACGATTTATTATTCGACCGCCGTTTATTCCGAGCGACTGCCCAATAGCGGATCGAATGGTATTCCGGTCTATAATCAGAACTGGAAGAACGTCGTCGCGACCATGTATCACGAGTTACAAGAAGCTCGCACCGATCCCGATGTCGATGACGCGATCCGCGATGGTACGTCGAACGGCACTCGGTATCTCGGCTGGACATCCGACAGTGGCCTCGAAATCGGCGACTACCCAATCGCTGAGGCCCGCCAACTCACACAAGTCTTCGTCGAAGTACCACTCGCCGACGGCAGCGGCTTGGTCCCCGTCCAACTTCAATACTCGAATTTCGCCCACGGTCCAGAAGGCCCGATCCCCTACCCTCACGGCATGGAACCGCCTCCCGGCACGCAGCCTCCCAACAACAGCCCCCCGTCCAATCCCAAGCCCCCTGTTCCGGGACCGGGACCAACCCCGGCTCAGCCTCCCACTCCAATCACGAACGATCCCGAACTGGCCAAAGTGATCGCCCAATGGAACCAACTCGAAGACTTCGTGAAGAAGGCGATCGTGCGGTTGGCAGGATCAAGGTAGTGCGAAGAATCCGCTCTTTGGGCGTCAGCCCTCTTCAAACTGCCTTCCGAGCGGGGCGGCCTCAGCCCCTCGGTTCTTGACTGTCAGCAGAATTCGTTTCAACCACGAAGAACCGGGAGGCTGACGCCACCCCGCTCAGATGTCCGAACAAATACGAAGCCAGACGAAGGACGAGCTGACGCTCATGAAGACCATTCGCAGAAAGCAGGCTCTCGTCACGGGAGCGGCAGCGGGAATCGGACGCGGGATCGCGCTGGCCCTCGCGCGTGAGGGAGCTGATCTTTATCTGCTCGATATTGACGACGCGGGCCTCGCAGTCGTCGCAATCGAAGCGGCAACACTCGGCGTCTCAGCACAGACGGATCGTTGCGATTTGTCTCAGCCCGCCGAGATCACACGCGCGGTGACCACGATGCGGGAACGCGGCTTCACCCCCGACATCCTCGTCAACAACGCAGGGCTGGCGTACTACGGACCGACGCATTTGATGACCGCCGCGCAGTGGGATCGGTTGATGAGCGTGAACCTGCTCGCCCCGATCCAACTCACGCACGAGTTGCTTTCCACGCTGCAGAGCCGCCCGGCTGCACACATTCTGAATGTGTGCAGCATCAGCGGCCTCGTCGCAGGCGGACGGTTCGCGGCCTATCACACGAGCAAGTTCGGACTCATCGGCTTCACCGCCGCGCTGCGAGCCGAATACGGCAGGCAGGGACTTGGTGTCTCGGCCCTCTGCCCCGGCCCGGTCCTTACAAACCTCTATCGCAACGCCGATTCGTCTCGCCCCAACAAACCGATCCCCGAACCACCGCGCTGGCTGTGCAGCTCGATCGACACCGTCGCCGCCGGAGCCATCAAGGCCATCCGCCGCAACAAACGCCAACTCCTGATCGGCCCACTGGCGCACCTGCTCTCGTGGTTGAACTGGCTCGCACCGGGAGTGATCGACTTTCTGAATCACTTCTCGCGGGGAAAGAAAAAGCGATTGGCCATCACAATCGAAGCGTCCCCCAGCGTTCAAGATGAGTCACGTCGAGCCGCATGACTGATGCCTGTGCGATCACGATCGGCTCGTTTATACCTCGCGCGCGGTCGTTGATGAGACATCTGAGCGGGGCGGCGTCAGCCCCCCGGTTCTTCGCAGATGGGCTGACGCCCAAGAACCG
>JAYVDI010000063.1:0-17559 GCA_043749505.1 Schlesneria sp.
CAAATCAGCCGCTGGGCGCTGGCCCACGGTTTTCCCGCGAATGAACCGTGGGCTAGCGCCCGGCGGCTGATTGGTGAAACCCCAATTTCAAGCATTGATGCAGCACTAGCCCTCTCGCTGCACGAGAGCGATCAGCAGAAAGTGTAGGTCGCGGCTCCGACCATCAACGCGGGCGCAACACCTTCTTCAGCAACCTCGGCCTGTTCAGTGTGGCCACCACCCGAGCGTCGCTCAGCCACCCCCTCACGAAGGTAAAACCATCAACCAGAGAGCTGGATGCAGGAAATTCAGCAGTTCGGTTCGGACGGAGGAGAGACTCAAATCAATGTGTTCTTCCTGTCCCCAATCTCTCTCAGCCCATTCATTCCGCTGGCACGGCAAACACAAACACGCACGAAGGCTCGTCCGGTTTGAAGTCATTGTCGCTGGTGATGAGCAACACTCGTGAGCCGTCTTTCAATCGAGGGCCGAATGCGATTCCTTCGATTTTCGCCGGAAACGATTCGCCGACCAGCCCCCACTTGGGGTCGAGCAGATCGAGGTACAACCGCTTCGTCACCGCGCGGACACCCACTGGCAGACGAGTTGCAGGAATTGAGTCCATGCGACTGATGTCGGTCGCCTCGCGCAGGTCGATTTCATAGATGTGCTTGACGCTGCCCGGCGTTCCCGGCTTGCCGTCACGTTCGATCACGAGAAAGCGTCCCGGAGCGATGGCTTCGATTTCACTGCAACCGTTGTCGGCGTGTTCGAGCCGATAGACGAACTCGCGCGTGACACCGGTGCGACGTTGAATCTCCAGCAGCCGCAAGTTCGTGCCGACGCGCTTGTTGTTGGCGTCGAGAGCACCATCCTGAAAAAGCGGCCCCTGCATGAGGCCGAACAATGTTTCTCCATCGGCCGAGATCGCGAGGCACTCCATCCCTCTGTTGGGATGTCGTCCCGAGTTATTTGCGGGAGGAAGCTCTTCATCCGGATTGGCCGCCGGCTTCGAGATGTTGAAACGAGCTGGAATCGGCAGTTCACCGATCTGTTTGCCGTGCGCATCGAACTCAAAAATCGATGGGCCGTACTCATCGGACATAAAGAACGAGCCACGACCGCTGGCGCGAATCGCCTCCGGATCAAACCGCAAGCCGCGGGCGGAATTCCCCTTTGCGAAGGCCGCCGATGATCCGATCAAAGGCTGTCTGGATCGATGACTCAGTAAGACGGTCTCGCGTAGTGTCACCTTTACAGCAGGCATCGACTGCTCATCAACCACGATGTCAAACAGATGGAATCGGCAGCGGTACGAGTTGGCTCCATCACCCGGACCTCGATCCGAGATCATCGCATAGCGCGTCCCCTTGCCGAGCCAAGCAATGCCGGAGCCGTAGCCTCCCAAGCGATTCGCGGGCGAACCGTCTTCGAGTTGCCCTGCTAGTTGCGAGAGATCGGTCGCCTTGCCGGGAATCGCCGTCTGGCCGATCAACCTCGGCTCGACGGCAATCGCGGTCAGCTCCATCAATGCAATCAGCGCAGTCAGAGAGAATAGTCGCATCGACATGAGAGTTCCTTGGTGCTGTTGTCGCTGGTTGGAATGGCCCATTGTAAAACAAAAAGAGCGCAGAGTACTGGCCTCTGCGCTCGCGTGGATCAAGTCGCGGTGAAGTGGTTAGAACTCACCAAGGACATCGCCTGCATCTCGCGTCAGTGCGGCACCGAGCGTCACGGCCGACATGTTCTCGCTGACGAATCGCACCGAGCCATCCGCCATTAAGACCGTCGCACCGCCGGTGTGAAACGAGAAAAACTCGCTGGAATTATTGGCGTTGATGAACACGTTTCCGGGGCACTTCGCGGCGGTACAGGTTGGCAGATTGCCAACGACGGTCGGTTTCGTGGCACTGTTCGTAGTCAGCCCATCTGAAGTCGCACCGTCAACGGCACCCGAGTTGCCGATATCGGCCCATCCATAACCATCGCTCGGAGCCTTGTTGGGATCACGCTTTTTACTCGATCCAAAATAAAATCCGGGGCGACCAGCCGCTTCGCAAACCATCATCGTGTTCGACATACCGTCGCTGATGTCACGAATGCGGGTGATCAACGACGTGTGCATGGCACATGGCCAACGGTTATCCAGCGGACTGGAAAGCAGCATGGCGGGGGGCGAAGCGGTGCCGGTCGCATAGTACAGACTGAAGCGGACGCCGCTGAGTGCCATGTAATCCGCCCGGCCATAGCCGCCTGCTGGAATGACAAACCCTCCCGCAGTGCTGACAGGAGAAGCCGTCCCGAAATCACCGCCCCCAAGCCGCTGACTCGGAGTGCTGGGGCAGGCGAATGCTTTGATATCTTTACTCGTGATGCCGTACTGCGCCGGATCATCCCAACTCTTGTTGAAGTTGTAACTGTTGTACATGGAGGTTTGATCGAGATACGGCAGGATCATCTGCGACCAGCTATTTGCCCAGTATGCAGGAACCACCGGCGGCTTGAACTCCCACTTTTCGGCGGGGAAGCAACCGAACGTGCTCTCGTAGTTGTGCAATGCCAGCCCCATCTGCTTCAGATTGTTTTTGCACTCCGTCTTGCGAGCCGCCTCGCGCGCCTGCTGTACCGCCGGCAACAACAACGCGATCAGGACTGCAATGATGGCAATCACAACCAGCAACTCGATCAACGTGAATCCTCGAACCGACCGCTTCCGACGTGCGACCAACATGTGTGAACCCCTCTTCTCAAACCACGAATCGCCGAGGGAACACTCCCTCAATCTGGCATTTGTTCGAGGGCGGATCTCTAATGGCTCTGTCCACCTTCGAACTGCCGCAGAGGGTGGCTTTCGACGGTTAAGGAATCGTGAGGAACAGGTGAGAAGTCGGTTAGCAATGAGATGTTTTCACAATGGAAAGTGAGCCTGTGTTCTCCGAAACACAGCAAGAAACCGGTCAGTTGTAGTGACCGAGTTCGGTATGGATTGTCACTTTGTGATTTTGGAGTAGACCGAGGAGTGCTTACTGCGGACATCCGTGACCAGCCGCGTGCTGTCAGACTGCGGGGTTGATACCTCGCACGGCCCTGAGTGAGATGTTCGAGGCGAGCCGTGTGCATCTCACGCATTACCATGTACGGTATAAAGGTGCTGGCTCGACACACACACCGCTTCCATTCCCATGCCTCCTGCGAGTTCTACGATGTCCGCCCCCTTCTCGATTTCACGCGATCCGCTCTCACGCCGCGCCTTCTTGCGCAATGCGGGCGTCGCGTTCGCCCTGCCGCTGCTCGACGCGATGCGACCCGCATTTGCGGCGGATGATGCGAGGCAGGTTCCACGGCGCATGATTGCCATCGAGACAAATATGGGAATCTTGCCTCAGTTTTTCTTTCCCGAGAAAGCGGGCCGCGATTACGAGCTGTCTCCCTATTTGCAGAAGCTCGCCGCGCAGCGCGATCAGCTCACGGTCTTCTCCGGAACGAGTCATCCCGGCGTGACGGGTGCTCATGCGGCTGAGAAGTGCTTCCTCACCGGGACGCCTCATCCGGAACGAGGCGGCTTCCGCAACGGAGTCTCGCTCGACCAATACGCAGCCGAGTTGATCGGCAACAAGACGCGCTACCCGTCGCTGGTCTTGGCCAACAGCAACGAAGGCTCGACGCTCAGCTACACTCGCAGCGGGGCACCGATCCCGTCCGAAAAGAGTCCGAAGAAGTTGTTCCAAAAACTGTTCGTGCAGGGAAAACCGGAAGAGGTCGCGGCGAACGTCGAAGCCTTAAAGCAGGGCCGCAGCCTGCTCGACTTCGTCGGAGAACAGTCGAAGCGGCTGAATCGTTCGCTGTCGAAAAACGACCAGAATCGGCTGGACCAGTACTTCACCGCCGTCCGCGATTTGGAGCTACGTCTGGCGAGTTCCGAGACTTGGGAACATCAACCGAAGCCGGTCATCAGCGCGACGCCACCGGAAGACATCGACGACGCGAAAGCCTTCGTCCAACGAACGCGGCTCTTCTTCGATGTCATCAAGCTCGCGCTCGAGACCGATTCGTCGCGCGTCATCTCGCTCTTCATCGACACCACGGTGATCCACAACATCACACACCACGGCAACCGTCCGGAAGTTCTCGACGAACTCCGTCGCCACGAAGAAGGCCAGTTCGATGCTCTCGGCGGCTTCCTCAAGTCGCTCAACGAAACGAAGGAAGAGGGGGACTCGCTCCTCGACCGCACGATGGTCCTCTACGGCACCTGCATGGGAAGTGCGAACTCACACAGCAACGTGAACCTCCCCGCGCTGCTCGCGGGCGGCGGCTTCAAACACGGCCAACATCTCGCCTTCGACCAACAGAACAACTACCCGCTAACGAACCTCTTCGTCTCGATGCTCCAACGCCTCGGCATCGAAAACGATCAGTTCTCGACCGGCAAGGGAACGTTTCGCGGGTTGGAGATGACATGAGTTCAGATCATTCCTACGGAGAAACTCCGATGACCCAACCCGATGCCGAAACCAAAGCCCTGATGGACTCGATCTTCATCGAGAAAGTTATGCGCGCCCGCCGCACGCCGATGGATGAAAAGATCCTCGATGGCCCGCGACTTTTCGATCTGAATTGTGCGTTGGCTCGCAGCGGAATTCGAGCTCAGTTCTCGAACTTCGACGACCAACAAGTCGAACAAGAATTGGACCGACGGTTGGCAATTGCCCGCCGAATCGCCGACGCGGGAATCTATCGCAACATTGAGGACACCGATGAATAGCATTGAGGCAACTGCGGCGGTTGTTGACGCATTTGAAGCGTGCCGGATTGAATACATGGTGGTCGAAGCGTTCTCGTCGAACGCCTACAGTATCGGGCGATCGACCAAAGATGCCGACTTCGTAGTCGCACTGCGGTCGGGCCAATTGACAGAGTTGATGGAACGACTCGGTGCGGATTTCCGGCTTGATCGGCAACTGCAACTGGAGGCACTGACGGGATCGAAACGAAACGTCGTCACTTATCTACCGACCAAGTTTCAGATCGAATTGTTTCGGCTGAATGAGCAGGATGAACACCACCGCGAGCGATTTCGCCGTCGCTATCGAAGAATGCTGGGTGAGATCCATCGAGAGGTCTGGCTCCCCACAGTGGAGGATGTCGTGATCCAAAAACTCCGCTGGCAGCGGCGCAAAGACCTCGACGATGTCGTCAACGTCCTCACCGTTAGCGGCCCGATCATCGACTGGACCTATCTCCGATCATGGACCGCGAAGCACGAGACGGACGTGCTGTTGAACGAACTGCTCAAGGAGATTCCCACGCTGCCTGATTCGGAACAGGCAACATGATCAGCGTTGCTCCGATCAGCACTCATTCAATCGAGCCATGATGCCACGAATACTTTTTATTGTTGTGACCATCGTTGTCGCTGTCTCTATCAGAGATGTTCGTGCGGAACCGATGCCGTTCTTCAAAACACATTGCGTCGAGTGCCACGACGCGATATCGAAACAGGGCGGCCTTGATCTGACCTCGATCCAGCAAGAACTGTCGAACTCCGACAACTTCGCGCGGTGGGTCAAGATTCATGATCGGATTGAGTCCGGTGAGATGCCGCCGAAGGGACAGCCTCGGCCGGATGGGGCGGAGCGGGAGGCGATGACGAAGCGGTTGAAGGAGTCGCTCATCAAGGCCGAGCGGGAGAAGCTGGGAACTGAGCCACGGACCGGGACTCGGCGCATGACTCGCGCTGAATACGAGAACACGATCCGCGACCTGTTCGACATGCCGGGCATTGCGCTTCAGAACGAGTTGCCTGCCGACGGCTCGGCTCACGGGTTTGATAAGAACTCGGACGCACTCGATATCTCGCACGTGAATCTGGCGAAGTACATCGAAGCGGCCGAGCACACGCTCAAGCTGGCGATCGCCATTCAGCCGCAACCGCCGACGGTGAAGACGCAACGCATTTCGCTCGCCAATCCGCACGGGTTCGTTGCACATGTGCTGATGAACGGCGACGGTGTGCTGCTTAAGAACAAACAACCAGATCCCGAATTCCCGCCGGCTGGCGAGCAGGGTCACATCGACCAGGGTGCTCACGAGCGGATGGGTTCGTTCCACACTGGAGCGAGCGTCGGGTTGTTCCGGCACGAGGACGAATCGTTTCATCCGTACTTCAATGAGTTCGTCGCGATCTATCCGGCACGGTATCGGCTCAAAACTTCACTCTGGAGTTTTCAGTGGGACCAAGGAAAAGTGCTGCCCGGTCGCGGGACGGAGGCGGGGCGGTTTTCGATTGTGACGCTCACTGGCGACGGACGTGGCGGTGGGCATCCCAGCAACGTGCTGGCGTATTTCGACGCTCCCTCGATGAACGCACAGACGCACGAGATTACGACATGGCTCAACCAGAACGACACGATCGGCTTCAACACGGCGTCACTCGCGCCCGCCGCGAACTATTTCAAAAAACGCCGCGCGATGGAGTTCACGGGGCCGGGGGTCGTCTGCGATTACCTCGACGTGGAAGGCCCGCTGTTCGACTCGTGGCCGCCGCCGAGCCACAAGCGATTGTTCGGCGACCTACCGCTAGTTGAGTTCAAACAGGAAGAGCATCCCAACGTCCGACCGCCCAAACACGAGTCGCATCGTCAAAAGATGTTCATGAGCAAGAACGTCGCCGACCAAGTCGCCGGCGTCTGGACCGTTCACAGTGAGCAACCATTGGTCGATGCCGACAAGCTGCTGGCGTCGTTCCTGCCGCGCGCGTTTCGTCGGCCGGTTACCGACGACGTTCGCGCCGTTTATGTTGCGCAGGTTGATGGGCGGCTCAAAGCGGGCGACTGCTTCGAGACTGCGATGCGCTGGGCCTATCGAGCGGCGCTTTGCTCGCCCGACTTTCTGTATCATGTGGCCGATGCTGCCAGCATCGGTGCCGACACTGGCAGCGTCGGCCACGTTGACGATCACGCTCTCGCGGCGCGGCTGTCTTACTTCTGCTGGAACTCGCCGCCGGACGACCGGCTGTTGGAGCTCGCCGCCGCGAACACGCTGCATGAGCCGGAGACTCTCAAGGCCGAGGTCGAGCGATTGCTCCAGCACCCGAAGTCGCAGCGATTCATCGACGACTTTCTCGGCCAATGGCTGAAGCTGCGACAGATCGCGGCGAACGATCCCGACAAGAAGCTCTATCCGGAATTCAGCGCGTACTTGCAGGACTCAATGGTCGCCGAAACTCGGGCTTACTTCCGTGAATTGCTCGAAAAGAACCTCGACGCCGGGCATCTGATCCGGTCGAACTTCGCGATGCTCAACGAGAAGCTTGCCGTCCATTACGGCATCGCGGGCGTGACCGGTTCGCAATTCCGCCGCGTCGAATTGCCAGCCAACAATCCGCGCGGGCCGTTCCTCACGCAAGCCGCGATCCTGAAGATCACCGCCAACGGAACCACGACCTCGCCCGTCCCTCGCGGTGCGTTTGTGATGGCCCGGTTGCTGGGGAAAGAGCCGGAACCACCGCCGCCCAATATCGCCGCTGTCGAACCCGACGTGCGCGGCGCGACCACGATCCGCGAGCAACTCGACAAGCACCGCAACAACGCGACCTGTGCGTCGTGCCATCGCCACATGGATCCGCCCGGCTTCGCGCTCGAAGCGTTCGATGTCATCGGCGGCTTTCGTGCGCGTTACCGCTCGATCGGTGAAGGGGATCCCGCCCCGCGCGGCTCGATCGACCCGTTCATCGGTATCGGCTTCAAGCTCGGTCCGCCGGTCGATCCCAGCGGCATTCTCCCCGATGAACGAGCCTTCAAAGACATCGTCGAGTTCCAGTCGCTGCTGGCCGCAAACCAGACACTGCTACTGAACAATCTCGCCCGCCAACTCACGATCTACTCGACCGGCCGCGACCTCTCGTTCAGCGACCGCGACCAAATCGCGACCATTGTCATGAACACACAAGACCAGGGCGGCGGGCTGCAGACCCTGATTCACACACTCGTTCAGAGCCAGATGTTTCAAACACGATAAAGAGCGAAGACAAAATCATGGGGTACAGAATGATGAAACGAGGCAGGGTGGTTTGCCGGATGGCGGGAGGACTCATCCCAAACAAGTTGTTGGGAGAACGGCATTTTCGAGTACTTGGTCTTCATTGTTTTGTAGTCACGATTTTGTGCTTCGCCTTCGCAGCAGTTGCTTCGGACGCGGACGCCCAGACGGATGCAACACCTGCCGCACGGACGCCGACCAAGCATCAGATCACCGGGCTGTTTTTGCCCGAGCGCGAGCAGGACTTGAAAGACCTCTTCGAGAAGCAGACGGACAAGTTTCCCGACATCAAACTGGTCAGCATCGACTTCGCGAATGCCGAAGCGCGCTTCGACTACGACTCGGCGAAGGTCTTCCCCGGCGCGAAGCCCGAGCAGGTCGTCGAACGATTCGACAACTTGCTTCGCAACGCGACGCGACACACGTTCGGAGTGAAGCCGCTGCGGACGATCGACAAAGAGAAGCTCAAGCTGGTCGAGATCTCGATCGTGGGCCTCGACTGCAAAGCGTGTTCGCTCGCAGTTTACGAAATGGTCTACAAGTTGAAGGGGGTCGAGTTGGCGACGGCCAGCTTCAAAGAGGGCAAAGTCACGGCTCTCATCAACCCCGAGCAAATCGATCAGGCCGAGATCGAAATGACCCTCAAGCAACGCGGCGTGCAGTTGGTCATGCCAGGGGAGAAGAAAGAAGAACGCTGATCTCCGCTCACGGGAATCGGTGAAAATGAAGGCAATCCATGTTTCGTTTTCTGCTTTCCATTTGGTGCCAGTGGAGTGAACTGGAGTCGCATTAGGTTGAGTTCTTGATCGCGCCGCCCGATCTGGGCTGCGTCACACGTCAGAAGAAACGAGTTTTCTCATGTTGAGTTCGGTCCCGTCTGAGTCGTTGAGTCGTCGTCAGTTCCTCGCCGCGAGTTCGGCGGTGCTGGGGGCGAATTGGATCGGTACGCGAGAGGCCTTGGCGGTTGAGGCCGATGACGTGTCGTTCTTCTTCGTCAGTGACACGCACTTTCTCGCGCAGCAGGAGGCTCCGACGAAGATGGATGAGAAGTCGATTGCCACGTGTCGCGGATTGGTCGAGACGTTGAACCGGTTACCAGGAACGACGATTCCGGATGCGGCGGGGGGTGGAACAGTCGCCGTGCCGCGCGGAGTCATTCATGGTGGAGATGTGATCGACACGGGAGACAAAAGCGGCGGGCCTCACACGCAGATGATCGAGACCGAATGGGCGGCGTTCGCGGACGAGTTCGGTCTGACGGGAGGCGATGGCCGGTTGAAGTTCCCCGTTTACGAAGTGCATGGCAATCACGACAGTCCACCGGGGACGGGGCTGCCGATTCAGAAGATCGTCGAGCGGAATCGGACTCGGCCGGGCTTGAAACAAGTGTCGGAGAACGGCGTCCATTACTCGTGGGATTGGGGGCCGATCCACTTCGTCAACCTGGGCATCGTCGTCGGCAGCGACCCCGCGTTGAAGCGGCCGGGTCGGTACAACCCGCTCGACAGTCTGGCATTCTTGAAGAGTGATCTGGATCGTAACGTCGGATCGAGCGGCCGGCCGATCATCATCACGCATCACGTCGATGTCGCTCGCAACTCAACGCCATGCGACCCAGCGGCCAAACCGAGCAACGGTGAATGGGACGCGTGCGATGTCGGCTCGTATCACCGCGCCCTCGAACCGTACAACGTGGCGGCCATCCTGTACGGACACACTCACACGCGGAACATCTTCCAATGGGACGGGACAGCACAGAAAGCGGCAACGGGCTACTCGGTGTTCAACGTCGATAACGGCAGCCACTTCTCCGGCAAGGAGCAGGCGTTCTTCTACTTCCAACTGAAGGGAGAAACGCTGACCGTCCGTGAAGTCTTCACCAAAGATCGCTGGCAGACCTTCGGTTGGACTCCACAAACGTGGACCCCGGCGATCAAACTGGCTGCTCGATGAACGCTGGCGCCATGCCTCCTTCGTTTCACCGCGCGGGCAACGCCCCGCGCGCCGATGAGCGAAACAGGCCCCAACGTGACTCGACGCGCGGGGCGTTGCCCACGCGGTGAAACGACTCCATTGCGGCATTGAAGCAGCGTTGAAATTGTCTCCCCAGTTCGAGATCGAGCAAACCCGAAGCTTCCTGTCTCTCACTCGAAAGCCTGCCGATGCACTTCCGAGATTCTTCATTGTTCATCGTGATCGCCGCGCTGATGTTGTCCTTCGACTCGGGGAGGACTGCGCGGGCGATCGACTTCGCGAAGGAGGTCGCTCCGATTTTGGAGACGCGGTGTGTGCGATGTCACTCGGCGGAGAAGTCGAAGGGGGGACTGTCACTGTCTACCAAGAGCGGCTTCTTGAAGGGGGGCGATAGCGGGGCCGTGGTGATCGCGGGGAAGCCGGATGAGAGTCTGCTCATCACTGCGGTCAGTGGTCGTAAGCCGGAAATGCCCGCTGAAGGGACTCCGCTCACCGCCAGAGAAGTGGCGATGTTGCGCGAGTGGATCGCGGCGGGAGCGATTCTGCCGGAGACGCTGCAGCTGCGCGAACGGGCGGTGGCGGGGGGCGACTGGTGGGCGGTGCGGCCTGTGCAGCGACCGAGTGTTCCGGCGGGTGATGTGCGTGTGACGGGCCAAAATGGCGCGTGGTCGCGGAATGAGATTGATCGGTTCGTCGCGGCCAAGCTGGTGGAAATGGGACAGCAGACCGATCGAGGAACCCCTCACCCCCGGCCTCTCTCCCCGCAAAGCCGGGGCGAGGGGAGAGAGAGCAGCGATGCGCTCACGCCATCGCCCGAGGCCGACCGTCGCACGCTGATACGGCGGCTGTCGTTTGATCTGCATGGCTTGCCACCGGCACCGGAAGAGGTCGCGGCGTTTGAGGCAGATCAGGATGCGAGGGCTTACGAGTCGCTCGTCAATCGGTTGCTCGAATCGCCGCACTATGGAGAACGCTGGGCGCGGCACTGGCTCGATGTGGCTCACTACGCCGACACGCACGGGTTCGAGCGAGATCAGCGGCGCGATCATGCGTGGCGTTACCGCGATTGGGTGATTCGTGCGCTCAACTCGGACCTCCCGTATGACCAGTTCCTGCGCGACCAGATCGCCGGTGATGTGCTGCGGCCCGATGATCCTGCGGCGGTCATTGCCACGGGGTTCCTCGCTGCGGGGCCGTGGGATTTTGTCGGGCAGGCGGAGACCAAGAGTGAGGTCTTGAGGCGAGCCGCGCGGGCCGACGATCTGGATGATCTCGTCACGCAGGTCATGACGGCGGCGTGCGGTGTGACCGTGAACTGTGCGCGTTGTCACGATCACAAACTCGACCCGATCTCGCAGCGCGACTATTACGGTCTGTGGTCAGTCTTCGCCGGAGTGAAGCGGGGCGAGCGCGATGTCAGCCCGCGCGAGGTGCAGGAGCTGGCCGCTCAACGACAAACTCTCAATGCCGAACTCCAACTCGTCCGACGCGAGCAGGCGCGACTCAGTGGCCGTCACTTCGATCTGGCGGACATCGTGGGGGGCGGCGATGGGCTGGGAAGCGGCAAGCCGGGTGATGGGATTGATCCACTGACCGGGAAGCCTCAATCAGCCAAGCGAGCCATCTTGGAGAACGTCCAACCCAACATCTATTCAAAGTCATCCGTGAAGTTCATCGACGGGGTTGTCGTTCCGGACAACAGCGCCGAGGGGACACCGATCTCATCGACCGGACTGCGCGTCAAAGATGTACCGAAGACTTCGGGACACGCTTGGGACGCGATTCGATTCGGCCCGGTGAACTCGCAGTTTGCGACGACACTCGGCGGGACCGACTATGCGAGCGACGGACACACTTTGTTGTCGCTGCACGCGAACGCGGCGATCACGTTCGATCTGAAGGGACTGCGTGAGGCGAGTGGATTGACCGAGCTGCGGCTCACGGCGACGGCCGGTTACTTTGGGCAGACGCCCAAAAGCGGAGCGAGCTTCGCCGTGTACGTCGATGGCGAATTGAAGTTCGAGCGGAAGAACATCGGTCGCGACGACGGCGGCATCGCGGTGGAAGTACCGCTTCCGGCGACGGCACTATTCCTGACGTTGATGGCGACCGATGGCGGCAATGGAATCGGTCACGATCAGATTTGCTTCGCCGATGCGTGGTTGCTCCCCGCGCAACCGACGCCGAAGTCGGCTGCCGACCGGGCCGAGTTGGCTCGACTGCAACAGCGTCGTGCGGAGTTGGAGCAACAGGTCGCGTCGCTGCCCGCTGCCGCGCGTGTCTATGGTGTCCTCACTGAGTCACCGCCGCTGGTCAAAGTTTTGTCGCGCGGGAACCCGGAGCAACCGACTGAGGAGGTCCTGCCCGCCGCTTTGGCCTGTGTCACCGAATTGCCTGCGGGACTCGGTACGTCTGAATCGACCGACGCTGATCGGCGGAAGGCATTCGCTGCGTGGGTCACCTCGCCCACGAATCCACTCACGCGGCGCGTCATCGTGAACCGTCTGTGGCATCACCACTTTGGAACCGGCTTGGTCGAGACACCGAGTGACTTCGGACTCGGCGGCGGGCGGCCGTCGCATCCCGAGTTGCTCGATTGGCTGGCGGAGGAACTGCTCGTGCGAGACTGGTCGCTCAAGGCGATGCACCGGCTGATCTGTACCAGCGCCACGTACCGACAGCAGTCGGGATCGGTCTCGATTGCGAATACAGAAGCCAACGTGAGTCGAGGGCGAGACCTCGACGCGGGCAACCGCCTGCTGTGGCGAATGACCCCGCGCCGACTGGACGCCGAGTCGCTGCGAGACGCCGTACTGACCGTCAGCGGGAAGCTCAATCGCCAGATGTTCGGACCCGGCTATCGCGACTTCGAGTACCAAGAAGAGTACGCGCCGGTCTATCGGTACATCACCGCAGACTCGCCCGACCTTTGGCGACGGAGTGTCTATCGTTTCGCCGTGCGAACGACCACGCACCCGTTCCTGACCACACTCGATTGCCCCAGCCCCGCGAATCTCGTCCCCGCCCGCAGCGTCACAACAACGGCGTTGCAATCGCTGACGCTGCTGAACAACGACTTCATGCTGAGGCAGAGTGACTACTTCGCCAAGCGGATCACCGACGAAGAGCGGATCGCGTCAGGCACCGACGCCGTCGCAAACCCAACTTCGTCGGTGACACGCGCGTTCCAGACCGCCTTCGGCCGCCAGCCCACTGCCACCGAAGCGGCTGCCGCACAGACGCTTGTCAACGCGCGCGGCCTCCCGGTACTCTGTCGAATGCTGCTGAACGCGAACGAGTTCGCCTATGTGGATTGAGCGTCTCAGTTCGCGCGGTGCGAGGTCCGTCTATCGGGATCATCTAATGACCGGGGCCGCAATCACTTCCCGATTTGCGCGGATGTAGTCTGGCCCCCTTGGTCCGGACGAAATGATCGACGACTGCGAAGAGATAACGTCCGGACTCGCACTTCATCGACTGCCATTGAATCCTCCCATCGACCGTTGCTTTGGAGGCGAGCCGGGTGCCGTAAGGCCCCGGATTCCTCAGCCAAGAATCCGGAGCCTTACGGCACCCGGCTCACCAAATTGCGAAAGACAATTTTTGTCCGCCCTCCACGCAACTGACGATCCTCGTCATCGACCACGATGTCGCACTGTTCGACGTCCCGTTGCGTGACGTGATCGACGCCCTCGGCAATGTTCAGTCGAGACTGCCGCGCCATGCGATCTTCCCCTCCGGCACCACTCCATTCCGGGACACGTCCTCCCGGAACACACAATCCGGGGTCAGGCACTCCCAACTTCAAACGGCGGCGGAATCACGCCTCATCCACAAACCAAGCTCTCCCCGGCCGCCATTTGAAGTTGGGAGTGCCTGCCCCTTTTCCCATAAAAGGATTTTATGCACGGGTGACAAAAATGTGACGGCACCCCCTCAGATCATGGCCTACGCTTAGGTGAGTTGGAAGTGGTTTCGATTGAGTGACCTCGATCATCAAGGTGCAAGAAGTGATCAAGCTAGGGACACTTGCCGTAACAGGCAGTAGGCCCGTCATCGCCGATCGCGCGGGAGCGGCGATGGTCGAGATGGCGGTCTGCCTGCCGCTGTTGCTGTTGATCAGCTTTGGCGGCATCGAAACGGCCAACGCGATTTTCCTGAAGCAGATCGTCTCACAAGTCGCCTATGAGGGGGCGCGGTTCGCAGCGATACCGGATACTACCGAGGCCGAAATTCTGAAACGCTGCAACGATTTCATCGGCGTGCGGCGCATCAAGGGGGCCACGGTTTCCGTCTCACCCAGTAAAGTGTCGGAGAAGACGAAACCGGGAACCGAAATCACGGTCACGGTCACGGCACCGGCCAGAGAAAACGCGATCAGTCCCGTGTGGTTTTTTAAGAATTCCAAAATGTCCCGAACGGTCATCATGGTTCGCATTTGAATCGGGGGAAACTGCGATGCGCAAACTCCTGCAAACCAGTGAGCGGTTTCGATCACGGACGAGGGGAGACTTCCTCGGCGGTCCCGCCCGGCCGAATCGGCGTGGTGTCGTTCTGGTGATGATGGCCTTGGTGTCGGTCCTGTTGCTGTCCATGTTGGCGTTCACCGTCGATGTTCCGTACATGCAGTTAGTGCGGACGGAGTTGCGGATCGCGACGGACGCCGCCGCCAAGGCTGGAGCGGAAGCTCTGAATCGGACCCAGAAGGCCGACAAGGCGATTGATGCGGCGATTGATGTCGCGGCGATGAACACCGTCGCCGGCAAGAAACTCAGGCTCGAGCGAGAAGATGTCGTTCTGGGACGTTGCGCACGCCAACCTGATGGTTCATATTCATTCATCGCAGGTTTTCAGCCCTACAACAGCGTCCGCGTGGTCTCCCATCTGGATCGGAAATCCAAGAACGGGCCGGTTTCACTGTTCTTCGGATCGGTGATGGGTGTCAGTACATTTCAGCCCCACCAAGAGGCGACCGCCGGGCAGACGATGCAGGAAATCTGCCTAGTGCTCGACCGCTCGCATTCCATGGCCTTTGATCTGTCGGGATTATCTTGGCAGTATCCGAAAGGGACCAAAAGCCCGCCCTACGACCAGCCACCGCACCCGTCAGGCAGCCGATGGGCCGCATTACGCGATGCGGTCAAGGAGTACACGGACATTGTTGGCAAGCAGAAGCGTCCTCCGCGAGTGGCGCTCGTCACTTGGGGATCGGAGATGAAGACGACTCCGCCGTTTCCGGCCAGCATGATTGAGTCGCCGCTGACCACTCAGATGAGCAAAATCATGACGCCGCTTCAGGGGCGAGGTGGCCAGGTGATGTGGGGCGCCACCAATATGGCGGCCGGAATCGATGCTGGAGTTCAAGTGCTGACCGCCATCGACGTGAACCCTCTGGCTGACAGGACCATGATCCTGATGTCTGATGGAGTGTGGAACCAAGGACGCGACCCCCTCCTGGCGGCCAGCGACGCAAAGAAATCCGGGGTCGTGATTCACAGCATTTGTCTCTTGTCTGGCCCCAGTGAAGGGGTGTGCCGGAAGATTGCGCAGATCACGGGCGGCACCTACACCTTTGCGGGTAACGCGGCGGAATTGACAGCGGCATTTGAAACGCTGGCAAGACAGATGATGGCGACGCTGATTGAGTAACGGGCCAAGTTACCATTGCTGCCGGAACAGAAAGCTCGGTAGGTCCTGAAGAAAGATTTCACACCGTGAATTCATCTCAACGGTTCAGGCGAATGGATCCGAATCGACGAAACGTCCGCCACGGTGCAGTCACGGTCGAGTTTGCATTGGTGGCCCCGATCCTGTTCCTGTTCATCTTCGGTATCATCGAGTTTGCACGACTCAACATGCTGCGAAATTCGATCGAAAACGCCGCTTACGAAGGTGCGCGGCGCGGAATCATTCCCGGTGCCACGGCAGACGACGCCATCGCCGAAGCAAAATTGATTCTAAAAGCCGTATTCGTCAAGAACCCACAAATTGTGGTGTCACCGGCAATCATTCTTGCGGCGACCGCCGACATCACGGTGACCGTGAACGTTTCGCTGAGTGAGGCGGCTTGGGTCTTCTACTTTTCGCCACGCAGCAGCGTCATGACTCGCAGCATCACACTCATCCGTGAGCCAATTTGACTCGCCATACATGCTGGCGACGAAAGCCGCCGTCAGACACGGTCAACGAAGCGTTTGTTTCGCAGTGGAATTACCGTCAACTAAAAATGGCTTCTCAGACACGTAGAGTGGGCAATGCCCAGCCTACACCAGAATCTTCTCGATCACGTTGCCGGTCACGTCGGTCAGGCGGAAGTCGCGGCCTTGGAATTTGTAGGTGAGGCGTTTGTGGTCGATGCTGAGTTGGTGCCGACCCTACGATTGTGGGTCGCGGGTCGAGTTCGCTTTGGGGAGACCCTTGTCGCGTCGTTGCTTGATCTCGGCGACCAATTGATCCACGGTCGCATCGCCGAGGATCTCGTCTCGTTCGTCGGTGTAGTTCCCGAATCCCGATGTGAACTGACCGAGAAAACGGGCCGTGTTGACCGGGCCGATTTCTCGACAAAGCAGAGTGATCGCCGCAGTGGTGATTTCGGCAACGGAAGCGGTGGCGGTCGTCATAGGGGCACCTCGTTGGCTAGTTCCAAGGGCGAAACAACTTTCACGGACAGGTCCGTCTGCTGTCGTGATTTCTTCAATCGTAGGGTGGGCACTGCCCACCAACTCTGCTGCCATAGACGCAACCTACCGCACGTCGCATTTGATCTCAAACTCGAATGGTGGGCAGTGCCCACCCTACGGATTATTCGCCCACGGTGTCTTCGATGTCTGTGAAGTCGAGCGGCTGCGGTGATCGGCCTTCGCACTGGCAGGCCCACCGCTCGTCGCACACACCGCGACCGACCCATTTGTGAAAACTTGAATATGGCCACAAGTGCGGACATCGCACGTAACCATGTTTCACTGGGTTGTAGTGGATGTAGTCGAAGTGCCGATCAAAATCGTGTTCGTCCCGCACGACGTGTTCCCATGCCCGCCTTTGCCAGACATCGCTTTCCCGATGCTTTTGGCGTGATTCGGAGACGGCCATTCGCGGCATCGAGATGCCATTCAGCGATTTCGTGAACTCAACCTTCATCCGGCCAATCCGCTTCGAGTAGTCGTCGTCACCCGGCGGCAACGTCCACAGAAAGTGTAGATGGTCGGGCAGGATGACAGCCGCGACAACCTCAAACGGCTGTTCCTTCAAGACGGTTGCTACGGCCGCACGAAGTCGTCCGACGTTCGCTTCGTCGTCGAACAAACGGCGGCGCTGGTAGGTGACGATCGTAAAGAAGTATGTCCCGCCCGGTACATACCATCGCCGATAGTCGGACATCGATTCCTCCGTAGGGTGGGCACTGCCCACCGTCTTCGTGGTGAGATGGTTGCGGTTGATGAAATAAATGCGGTGGGCAGTGCCCACCCTACGCCAGAATCTTCTCGATCACGTTGCCGGTCACGTCGGTCAGGCGGAAGTCGCGGCCTTGGAATTTGTAGGTGAGGCGTTTGTGGTCGATGCCGAGTT
>JAYVDI010000064.1:0-8156 GCA_043749505.1 Schlesneria sp.
ATGCCGAGCCGGTCGTAGGTCTTGCGGATGTCTTCGGGCACATCGTCCCACGACTTCTCCTGCCCCGCCGACGCTTTCACGTAGTAGAACATGTTCTGGAAATCGAGGTCCGACATGTCGCCGCCCCACGTCGGCATCGGCTTCTGGAAGAAGATGTCGAGCGCTTCGAGACGGAACTCGCGCATCCACGCTGGTTCGTTCTTCATCTCGGAGATTTGATGCACGACATCCCGGTCGATCCCACGACGACTCTTGAAGACGTACTTATCAACCGGGTCATGGAACCCGTACTGATAGTCGCCCACACCGATCGGAGCATCGAGAACTGCTGTGTCTGACATGATTTCCAAAACCTTCCAAATTGCGAATGACTGACCGCCGGTTTGCTCAGCGACTCAGCCTCATCTCATTCGATTCAAATTCAATTCGACACCTTACAGTGTCCATGCTTGACTCGATCAAGCCACTCGCGGATTGACAGTTGAAACCCGGGGAGGACATCGCCCCCATTGAGCGTTTCACTCGCGGTCAGTACTTGACACCCCGCCACACCGGTAAAGACCTCGACCGTTTCCGCGACGGGATCGAGTACCCACATCAATCGCATTCCTACGTCAAACAATTCGCGGCGCTTCGCTTCAATCTCACCGGACGTGTTGCTGGGCCTAAGAACTTCCACCGCCAAGTCCGGAACAATGCTGCCGATTGGTTCATTGGAGACCTGATGGTTCGGCGTTCGCTCCCAATTCACGAACGAGACATCGGAAATGCAAATCTTGTCGGGTGACACATAGGTTTGAGCATCCGGTCCGACGACATATCCAATCGGGTACTGTTCAAGAAACGTTTCCAAAGACCACACCAAAACCATCGCCAAACGAGACTCGAAGTATGACATGGCCTTCTCCACCAACGTCCCTTCGAGCAACTCGCACATCGGATGACGAATGGCATCTGCCACGGTGGCTGTTCCCGGCGCAGGCATGAGCAAGACCCGATCCAGCGGAACGTTTCCAAGTCGGGACAACAGATCGGCCAAGGTCACTCGACGCAAATTATTCGGAACCTGACGCCGAGCAGGAGCGGGTGGTGACAATACGGCTGTCATGGAAATACCCCTTTCTTGCTGCACAAAATGTGTTCAGTGTACCCCAACTGGGACGGACTTTTCCTCACGTTGCTGTTCTTCCGCAGCCTCGGCAGGGTGACGTTCGCGGATCGTCGCGTAGCCGTGGTTATGGAGTTCACGAGCCAAGTCGGCGTTACCCGTTTCGACGATGCGGCCCGCCAGCATGACGTGCGTGAACTGAGGAATGTTGTATTCGAGCAGTCGCTCGTGATGCGTGATGATCAGCGAACCCATCTGCGGCCCGGACAGTTTGCGAAGTCCCTCGGAGACGACTCGCACGGCATCGCTGTCGAGACCGCTGTCGGTTTCGTCGAGGATCGCGAACTTGGGTTGAAGCATCGCCAATTGAAGGATCTCCATCCGCTTCTTCTCGCCGCCTGAGAAGCCTTCGTTCAGGTAGCGTCGGGCGAACTCGACATCCATCCCGAGTTCCTCCATGCGCGCCTTGAGTTCCTTGCGGAAGTCGCGCATTGGGATGAGGCCCTCGCCCTCTTTGCGTTCGGGCGTGCGAATGTTTGTCACCGCGTGACGCAGGAAATCGGCAACCTTCACGCCTGGGATCGTGACCGGATATTGAAAGGCCAAGAACAGCCCAAGCCGAGCCCGCTCACACGGATCGAGTTCGTTGACCGACGCGCCGTCGATCTCAATCGTCCCGCTGGTGATCTCATATTTCGGGTGCCCGACGAGCGTGTAGGCCAGCGTACTCTTGCCCGACCCGTTCGGCCCCATCAGTGCGTGAATCTCACCCTGACGAATTTCGAGACTGACGCCCTTGAGAATCGGCTTCTCATCGACGGACACATGCAAATCGGTGATCTTCAACAAACTGGACATTCGCACTCTCTGTTCGCGCTTTTGTGTGGAGGGCGGGCACTCCTGCCCGTCCTAATTTTTTGTCTGGTTCTCAACAAACGGATACTGGACGGGCAGGAGTGCCCACCCTGCGGACCAACTTCAAACCAACTCGTGCAACGAAGACGTGACCGGCAAGCCAACTCGGCCGGTGTGATGTGGGATCGGCATCACTTCCAGACCGCGAGTGATCTTCTTCGCTTTGATCTTGTCTTGGATTCTCATCAACCCTTCAAGCAGTGCTTCTGGGCGAGGAGGACAACCGGGAACGTACACATCCACCGGCACCACCAGATCGACACCCTTCACCACGTGATAGCCGTACTTGAAATAAGGACCACCACCGACGGTGCAAGCCCCCATCGCGATGACGTACTTCGGATCGGGCATCTGTTCGTAGAGGCGTCGCACGCGGCTGGCCATCTTGTAGGTGACGGTTCCCGCCACGATCATCAGGTCGGCCTGACGCGGCGTCGCTCGAAAGGCCCCTGCGCCGAAGCGGTCCATATCGAAGCGGCTCGCACCAGCAGCCATCATCTCGATGGCACAGCACGCCAAGCCGAACGTCATCGGCCAGATACTCGATTGCCTAGCCCAGTTCATCGCCTGTTCGAGCGATGTGGTGATGACATTCTCTTCAAATCGGCCTTCAATCCAAGGGGTTGTCATGTTCTTTCCATTCGTCGTATGTCGATCTGGTTCTTCGCGTCAGTGCGACCGGAACCAGACTCTACCAGCATCCTCGACTTGATTCATCCGACTCATACCCCCTCGTCACGGCCTTGCGGGGAGAGGGTTAGGGGGCTTGCCTTGACTCTCTGACCATTCAGGCCGGATGAAACTCACAACAGGAATGTCCGTCCCGACAGCACGACGCCAGCTTGAGCGGCGTCCCCAACACCTGTTCAAACACCTGCTGCTCCAACTCGCAAATGGAAGAGTCTCGTTGCGCCAGCTCGTGATACGGGCAGTTAGTTTCGCGCAGTACGGGAAGTTCTCCGTGAAGATCGACTTCCACTCGAAACCCGCGTCCCACGAGGTTCGCTTTGAGTTCTCCAAACCGCTCGACCAGCGAAGTCCCTCGCACCGATGAGCCATATCGCCGAACGAGAGCCTCGCGAATCCGATTGGTCACGCGCTCGCGGACGGCGGTTTCTTCGATGCCATGCAATTCGTCCCACAAAAGTAGGGCGAGTTCCGTGTAGTTGTCACCTAATTGCTGCTGCCCTGCATCCGTCACGCGATAAGCATGATGCGGCCTACCCCGCCCGGCCCGAACTGTCTGTCGCTCAATCAGTCCCAAGTGTTGGAGCCGATTCAACCGCTGACGAACCGCCGTGGCAGTCACTCCCGCCGCTTCACACAACTCAAGAACCGTCCCACCACCCGCTTGGTGAAGCTGCTGAAGGAACTGGTCGTCACTTTGTTCCACGGTCATATTCGATACTCTCTTGGCCACGACCGTAGTCCGGCTCCACCGAATGAATTCCTGCGGGATTCTAACCGGCCATTTCTTTTCAACAACACACGCTGTGTAAATTGTCGAAACTTCTCAGCATCGGGAATGGCCAACAAATTCTCGAACAATGATCGAACCTGAAAGCATATCAGCAAGAAACATTTCGGCTTGTTCCGTCTGTCGTTTGGTGTTCAGTGGGCCTCGAAAACTCGACCCGGACGACTTTAGAAATCGGTGATGCCCCTGCACGCTGCAGGGATTCCGTGGCACGTCGATACGATCCTCCAGACTATCTGTCTGTTCGTCCGCAGAGATCCCTCGCCCGGATGATTCGGGCTGACGTTGCTGGAGTGATCTGTCATGCCTAGGCATGCGGTCCCATCAAACCGAGTCGCGCAGCGCCAAGTACTCGGTTCGTGGTTCGCCTGGCTGAGTTGGATGAGCCTCGTCTGTGCTGGCTGGGCGGCAGGCGACAACGTTCCAATGCGGTTGCCCGTTCCGAACACAGAGACGCTGCGTGCGGCGGACAAGCAGGTGCGAGACAACTTTCAAACGGAGTTCGCAGCGGCAAAGCGACCAACCGAAAAGTCGGCTCTGGCAGAGAAGCTTTTACGACACGGTCGGAGTGACGGTGACGATGCGGTGGCTCAGTACGCACTCTTCGATGCCGCCCGAGATTTGGCGATCAAGGCGGACGAATTCCAACTCGCGTTCAGTGCAATCGACGAACTGGTCGCGCGATTCAAGTTGGACAAATATGAGTTGAAGGCCGCTGCGCTGACGACCGGCTCGAAGGAACTGCGGTCCGTGATTGCGCAGAGGGCGTTTTTCGAACGGATTGTGGAGACGGTCGATGCCGCAGCCCGTGAAGAGCAGTTTGACGCTGCCGCGAAACTGGTTCCCCTGCTGTCGGCATCGGCTTCAAAGATCAAGGACGCTTCGCTGCGCAAGGTTTTCCTCTCGCGACATTCCGAGTTGAAGCAGCTTCAAACTCAATGGGGGGCGATCGCGAAAGCCAAGTCCACGTTGGAAGCGACTCCCGATGATGAAGTCGCGAACGGAATCTATGGCCGATACCTCTGTTTGCTCGCGGGAGACTGGGAGAAAGGGTTGCCGCTCCTCGCGAAGGGAGCGGCCCCGACATTGTCCAAGGCCGCGCAGCAGGAACTCAAGGAACAGGCCACACCCGAAGAGCGACTCAGTCTCGCCGACACTTGGTGGATCGTCGGGCAGTCCGAGTCCGGAATCACAACGCAGAACCTGCTGCTGCAAGCGAAAATAAACGGCCAACCATCTTTCGCTTGCGCGTCAGGTTTCTCTGGATAGGCTTTTTCTTGCCGCTCACCTTGATTGACTGCTCGTGAAGGCAGGCGTTCAAACAAGCAGGGAGTCACCTCACGAGACTCCTGCCAACTCCGTCGCCTGCGCGACGCGGCCGATGGCAAGAATGTAGGCGGCGGTGCGCAGCGGCACCTTTTTGTCTTGGGCGATTTGCCAGACAGCATCGAAGGCGGCGGCCATTTTGAGTTCGAGCTTCGCGCGAATTTCATCGACTGGCCAGTGGACGACGCTCCGGTTTTGAACCCACTCGAAATAGCTGACCGTCACGCCGCCGGCGTTGGCCAGAATATCGGGGACGACGGTGACTCCATTCTTCGCGAAGATCTCGTCCGCTTCGGGAGTCGTCGGATCGTTCGCGGCCTCGACGATGTATTTGGCCTTCACTGTGGAAGCCGTCTGTGCGGTGAGTTGCCCGCCCAACGCCGCCGGGATTAGCAGATCGACTGGCTGTGCGAACAGGTCTTCGTTGCTGAGCGGCTCGGTTCCGAAAAAGCCCTGCACGCCGTTGTTGGTCCGCGCGTAATCGAGAAGTTCCGGAATATCGAGACCTCGCCCCAACGGGTCTTTCACGCCGCCGCGCACGTCGGTGATCGCGACCACACGGGCACCTCGTTCATACAAGAACTTTGCGGTGAAGCTGCCGACGTTTCCGAAGCCCTGCAACGCGACCGTCTTTCCCGCCAATGACTGACCGAGCTTATGAAACAGCCGGTCGGCGATGATGACCACGCCGCGGCCGGTCGCCTCTTCGCGGCCCTCGCACCCGTGCAGTTCAAGTGGCTTGCCGGTGACGCAGGCCGGTTGGAAGCCATGATGCTTTTGGTACTGGTTCATGAACCACGCCATGACCTGCGCGTTGGTCCCCATGTCGGGAGCGGGAATGTCCGAGTCCGGTCCCACGAAGTCATGAATCTGATCGACGAACTTCCGCGTCAGGCGTTCGAGTTCCCCCTTGGAAAGGCTGCGCGGATCGACGGCGATCCCGCCCTTCGCTCCTCCATAAGGCAGATCGACGACAGCCGTCTTCCACGTCATCAACTGAGCCAGCGTGCGGACCTCGTCATCATCGACCTCGGGGTGATACCGCAGCCCCCCCTTCATTGGTCCCCGAGCACTGTCGTGCTGCACGCGGAACCCGATGAACGTCCCGATCTCGCCGTTGTCCATGCGGATCGTGCATTGCACTTTCACCTCACGCTCAGGTGTCAGCAGCAGCGTCCGCATTTGTGGCGAGATCCCCAGATGATCGGCCGCGACATTGAAGTAAACCTCGGACTTGGACGGTGCGTGAGTCATGATGGAGTCTCCGAGAAGCGGAATCAAAACTGATGTTGCCGTTCACTTGGGACCGACGTTGCTCGCCTTAGAATATTACGCTGCGAGACGTCCCGTCGCTCCGCCGACGGGACGTTTCGATTCAAAACACGGAGGTGTTCTTGGGCAAGTTCTTACTTTTCGCCGTTGACCCATTGAATCGCCGAGGCCGGTCGTGGGAGGCGGCTCACCGGCGCATCGCGTTGAGGAAGGTAGCGACTGTTCCACGGGCCGGACACTCGTTCGTTGAGAAAGCTGGCGAGGAACTCGGCCATCCGGCGATGCCCATCGACGGACCAGCGCGGCGCGTAACGGAGGAAGTTCGCTTCGGGATCGCGTCCGCTGGTGAGGGCCGTCGTGGCGTCGGCGAATTGCAGACGCAGGCCAATGACGTACCCGGCGAGACTGTCGAACGGTGCCCGATTCGGGAAGTAGGCATCACTGGCGACACCGCTGGCTAGGCGACTCCCCTTCCCAGTACTGCATCGGGCGGAGACCTGCCACGGTTTCGGCGATGTGATCACGGCGAGTTGAAAATGACCGCTCTCACTCAACCGTGCGAGTTCCAAAATCGGTTGAAACGACTGCTGCACGGTGGCCAACGCTGCGGGACGTTCGTCGCGCAGCCACGCATACGAATTTGCAGAGGCATCGCGCGTCGAGGCCGTCTGTTCCGCAAGCTGAAGTTTCCATTGCTTGCTGGCGGCGGTGAGTCCCCAGTCAATCAAACGAAACTGTTGACGAAGGTCATCGAGTGGCTTGGTCACACGCTTCGTTTTGACCAGTGAGGCGTGAGGACAGGAGAGCGGCGTGGCATCGCGGCTGGAGCGCGTGTAGCGGCGAAGCTGCTGGTCGTCGGAAACATCGGACCAGTCAAAATGGAGCAGCACGAGATCGGGCTGCAACGCGAGCAGCCTCTGCTTGAACAACAGATATTCCGTGAGCGGGCAACCGCCGGGGAGTCCCGCGTTGACGACCTCGATCGGAACCTGCGTCTGCTGTTGGAGCAATTCCTTCAGCACGCGCGTGGCATGGTCAGCCTCGGGTGTTTCGGGAGCAAGGATCGTCTCGTCGCCCAACAGCACGATCCGGAAAAGGCCGGGTGGCTTCGGGACGATCACTTCGGGACCACGCAGCCCGAGGCTGTTCGTACGAACGGGGACCTCGCGCTTCGAGTCGCGACACGTCACCGTGGCGAGAGCGTGCGGCTTGAGTTCGCGGTGCGTGATCCACGACGGCATGAGCAAACCGGTTGGATCAACCGCACACGGCGAGGCCGTCGTGGCACAGACATCCGCTCCCCCGACGACCTCAAAAATGCGCACACCGACCTCGGCACCGCAAACGATCAAGACGAGCAGGATCGCGGCACATAGCAGTCGTCGGAGGAATGTCAGGCCGGCCCGAAACATGACCGCGCCTCAAGGCGAATGATTGACGAAAAGATTCCACAACAGCGCGCAACGACAGTCCGGTCGAAGGCGGCGGGATGTTAGTGACGACTCAAAAACCGGACAAGACGGCTTTCGGCATGAATGGCCGGTCGAGAATCGGGCTTCGATGTTCCCGTCCGGATGTGATTTCACGCACGGCCATGAATGAGATGTTCGAGGCGAGCCGTGTGCCGTCAGGCCACGAGTTTCCTGCGACGATCAAGAACCCGCAGACTGACGGCATGCGACTCGCCAGGCTCTCAGCTTGGGCCGCGTGAAGCAGAGTTGTTCGTCGTTGGCGCGGGGGCTACCCTCTCATCGCGTGAGACAGGAAAGATCGTGAGTCAAATTCGGAATCGCAGGGAGAGTTCGGGATGACCAACCCCGCTGGGCAAGGCGCTGCTGCGAATGCGGATGACGACGATGCCAACCACGACATCCCCGAGAACGACGTGTTGGACGGTGCGTCCCCACTCGACAAGCAGTTGACGCCGGCAACGATCGACCAAGGCGGTGATGTCACGAACATCTACGTGCCCGGTACCGAACCTGTGGGCGAACACAGTCTCGACGGCGAGCTGGCATTGGAAAGCTTTGGGGTGGTGACGAACGACGTTCCAATCCC
>JAYVDI010000065.1:0-5350 GCA_043749505.1 Schlesneria sp.
TTGGACGTGAGTCCTTCCACCATTTGAAGAAGAACCGGGGGGCTGACGCCGCCCCGCTCAGAAGGCGGAAGTGGGACTCACATCCCCAATGCTAATGCCCCCAGCAAAACTCGGGTGAGTTGTAGAGCGTCCAAAAAATGTCTTCGACGGCGCTGCCTCGCGCGTTGCCGAATTTCCCCTCCAACTGAGGCAGCAGTTGCAGGCGTTCTTCCACCGTCGGGCGTCTGGTGAGGCAGACCATGAAGCAGAGGTCGAGACAGGCATCGTTGTTGGGGGCCATCACGCCGATGCGGCCGATGGAACTGAACGGGGTCGCTTCGGAGCGGTCTTTCGCGAACTCACCGTTCATTCTGAGCAGGGCTTGAGGAATCGTTCCCGAGTGCTCACCCAGCTCATCGTCGCCAAGATCGCCGAATTCCTTGACGAAGTTGATCTCGCTGAAGAACCGCAACGCGCGCTGCACCCAGTGCGAGTTCTGGTCGATGGTCTTGATCGTCGAAGCTTGCAGCATCGCACCGATGAGTTGTTCGGGACGGAGCCGCGTCACGGGGAAGGCGGCCCAATACTGTTCGATGGCATCGAGCTTCTCACCCGTCTCAAACGCGGGGTGTTCGGAGGAGAGGCGGAACGTGCGCGAGGCAGCGATGGTCGCGATGAGCCGCTTCATGTCGCAGCCATGCGCGCGGAAGTCGGCTCCGAGGAGATCGAGCAGGTCGGTGGAGTCGCGTCCGGTTTCTTTCGGGTTCGGCAGATCATCGACTGGTTCGAGCCACGGCTTGCCGAACATCAGACCCCAGACGCGATTGACGATCGCGCGGTCGAAGCGACTGTTGTCGGGATGCGTCACCCACGCGGCCAGCTTCGTCCGCTCGGTCCCATCGCCCGGCAGCCACTCGGGATGAAACGGAACGCCGGGCGAGACGACGCGGTGAGTCTTCTTTTTCCGGTCCTCGTCAGAGAGTTTTTCTCGTTCCTCCTCGGGGAGCTTGGCGAGTTCGTCAAGCAACTTCAGGTCTTCGACCGAGTACTCTTTCTTCGCATCGTCCTCGACACCAACCGGCGAAATTCTGATCTGACCGTAGCACGCGGCCAGCCCCTCAAACTGTCCCTGCTTCCAATCGGCGAACGGATGGTTGTGACACTGGGCGCAGTCGATGCGCTGGCCGAGGAACGCGCGGACCGTGCGGCCCGCCAGTTTGTTCTTGTTGATATCGCCATCATCAGCCGTGGCGGTGATGAAGTTCACTTCGGGGACGCCGGTCCAGAGACCTTTGTGCGAGATCATGCTCCGCACCACGTCGTCGTACGGTCGGTTGTCGTGCAGCGCCTGACCGAGCCACGCCCAGAATCGGTCTCGCCGGAAGAGAACGAACTGACCCTCATCGGCTCCCACAAACACGCGGGCCAACCGTCGAGAGAAGTAATCGGCGAAGCGGCGGTCAGCGAGTAGCTTCTCGGTCCAGCGTTCGGTCCGCTGCGGCTGAGTGTCCGCCTCGAACAACCGCAACTCTTCGAGCGACGGCACCGTTCCGTGCAAGACGAGCGACAGGCGCCGCAACAGGGTCAGTTCATCCGCCGCACGAGCCGGTTCAATCCCGGCCGCCTGCCATTTGTCCGCCATCAACCGATCAAGCTTCATCAGGACAGAATCGGCATCGCCTGTGAGACGACTCGGTGATTCCGGCAACACCGTCGCGACCCGGCTCCGCGCCGCCGATGCGACGAGTGCGAACACGCCGACGATCACCAGCAATGGCAAGATGGTTTTGGTGAGTGAGCGGGGACGCATGGTGGTGTCTTTCAATCGCGAAGCGATGTCAGCAAATAAGCCTCGCGCGGTCCAAAGCGAGGCGTTTAACCGCGACCCTCTGGGGAGCGTGTTGCTGGGGACACCTCGCTCGAAACGCGCTCCCCAGAGGGTCGCGGCTAAACTGAAGAATGTCTCACTGAGGAGGCGGTGTCTCTCAAATTTGAACGCCCGACCCCAAAGCAACAACTCATCACCGCCGAAGTCTACATGATCTACTCAGGCTGGGAACGAAAAGTTTCACGCGAGGCTGCAACCAATCGTGAGGGCTTGAGGTAGACTCGTTCGTGCCGATTCGGACGGCAGGCAACGAAAGGTGCGGTGAAGTGAGCGGGCAAGCATCGGTGAAGAATCGCAACTCTGGGTCAGGGCCGTCGCACGACGTGTCCGCCACGGAGTCGTCATCGAGTGACGAGGTCGAGTTCGCTGAGGCATCGGCCGATTTGAGCCATCAGAGCGTTGGAACGGATGCTCTGGCGAACGCCAACGACGACTTCATCCCGCTCGAAGAGGTGTTGGTTGAGCAGACGTACTTCTCGTTCGAGTCGCTGCCACCGTTTCCCCATCCGTTGAAGAAGCCGTTTCACGCGGCCTACTGGGTGTGGGAGTTGCTGTTTGGCGTGGTGAGTCTGTTCGCGTTTCTGGCATTTCTCGCGGCGGTGCCAATCGTTAACTTGCTGGCTCTCGGCTACATGCTGGAGGCGCAGGGACGGGTCGCTCGCACGGGCAAGCTGCGGTACGCGATGCCGCTGCTGCCGCTCGCTCCCAAGTTAGGTGGCATCGCGCTGGGAATGTGGGTTTGGTACTGGCTCGTCCGATTCGTGGCCGATGCGGCGAGCGATGCCGCGCTGATCGCCCCCGGTTCGGGCGCGGCGATTGGCTGGCGGTGCGGCCTGCTGGCGCTGAGTATCTTCGTCACAGTTCATCTCGTGCTGGCGATCGCTCGTGGCGGGAGACTGGGACTATTCTTCTGGCCCACGCCGCTGAATGGCATCTGGTTGGCGAGGCGGTTGTTCCAACGCGACTACGCCGATATGGCAACCTCGGCCGTGAAAGAATTTATCGCCGCGCTCAGGCTGCGTCACCATTTCTCGCTCGGCGTGCGAGGCTTCATCGGCGCGTTCGCTTGGCTCTTCATTCCGACGGTCCTGTTCGGAGCGTTGAACGACACGTCGAAGCCGGGCCAGATCATTCTCACGTTGCTCGGCGGTTTGGCGCTCGTGCTGACTCTCAGTTGGATTCCGTTCCTGCAAGCTCGCTTCGCTGCTGAGAATCGGCTCTTCGCAATCTGCGAGCTCCGCACGATCCGCGAGCTGTACCGACACGCTCCGATCATGTGGTTCCTGTCGGTCGTCGTCCTCTACACGCTGGCGTTGCCGCTGTACTTGTTCAAACTGTTTGAAGTCCCCCAGGACATGCGCTGGATGCTGACGCCGATCTTCATCGTGTCGATCTACCCCGCGAAAATCTTCATCGGCTGGGCCTACTCGCGCGCAGTGAAGAAGGAGCGACGCGGCTGGTTCATTGTCCGAACCGTCGGCAATCTGCTGCTCCTCCCGCTGCTGAGCTTCTACGTCTTCCTGCTCTTCTTCACGCCAGCTGTGGGAGCCGCAGGGCGAGCCATCCTGTTCCAACACCACGCGCTACTGTTGCCGTGGCCGTTTTGAGGAAGTGGATGGGATGGCTAGAGAGGGCCGTCTCTCAAAACTAGCCCGACGCGCAAGCGAGGACCAGACATGCGGTGACGCCAAAGCCTTCGCTCGCGCGTCGGGCTAGTTTTGAATGCGCACTACCCAACCCCCACTTCCACCTGCATCACTTCGCCTGCCGTCGCTTTAATGCGGCCTCAATGAACCCGTGGAAGAGTGGGTGAGGCAGGTTCGGCTTAGATTTGAATTCCGGATGGAACTGCACGGCGACGAACCACGGATGGATGGGGATTTCGATCGCTTCGACGAGCTTGCCGTCGGGACTGACACCGCACAAGCCGAGGCCCCCTTCGAGGAAGCGGCCTTTGTAGGAATGATTGAACTCGAAGCGATGGCGATGGCGTTCCGAGACTTCATTCTGACCATAGACCTTTGCGGCGAGTGACCCTTCGGTCAGGACGCACGGTTGGGCACCGAGCCGCATGGAGGCTCCCTTCTCGGTGACGGTGCGTTGTTCTTCCAAGAGGCAGATCACCGGGTGATCGGTGTCGGTATCGAACTCGGTGCTATTGGCCTTCGCGAAGCCGAGGACGTTGCGGGCGTACTCGATCACGGCGACCTGCATTCCTAGGCAGATGCCGAAATAGGGAAGTTTGTTTTCTCGCGCGTGTCGCACGGCTTGAATCTTCCCTTCGATCCCCCGGTGGCCGAAGCCGCCGGGAACGAGCAGTCCATCCACGCCCGCCAGTGCCGATGCGGCGTCTTCGCGTTCGAGGTGTTCGGCCTCGATCCGCTTGACGATGACCCGCGTTTCGTGCGCGATCCCGGCGTGATCGAGTGCCTCATAGATCGACTTGTACGCATCGCGATGTTCGATGTACTTGCCGACGACGGCGATGTTGACTTCGTGCTTCGGGTTTTTGATCCGGTGAACCAGTTCCTCCCAGTCGTCCATCTTGGACGTTCCCGCTGGCAGGCCGAGTCGATCGATGATGAGCTTGTCCAAACCGTATCCGACCAGTCCACAGGGGACTTCGTAGATCGAGAATTCCTTGTCCTGCTCTTCGATGACGGCGTGCTTTTCGACATTGCAGAAGAGGGCGATCTTGTCGCAGTCCTCACGGCCGAGCGGTCGTTCGGTGCGGACGATCAACACGTCGGGCTGAATGCCGATCTGGCGCAATTGCTGAACGCTGTGCTGAGTCGGCTTGGTCTTGGCTTCGCGCGCGGCTTTGAGATACGGCACGAGCGTCAGATGGACGAACAGGCAATTGTTCTTGCCGATGTCGAGCGGAATCTGGCGGATCGCTTCGAGGAACGGCAGCCCCTCGATGTCGCCGACAGTGCCACCGAGTTCCGTGATAACCACATCCACATCGGGACCGGCCAGCCCCAGCACCGCCGCCTTGATTTCATTGGTGATGTGGGGCACGACCTGCACCGTCTGGCCAAGATACTTTCCGTCACGTTCTTTTTTGATGACGTTCGAGTAGATGCGGCCCGACGTGTAGTTGGACTGGCGCGACAGCGGGCTGTTCGTGAACCGTTCGTAGTGCCCGAGGTCGAGATCGGTCTCGGCTCCGTCGTCGAGAACATAGACCTCGCCGTGCTGGAAGGGACTCATCGTGCCGGGGTCAACGTTGATGTACGGGTCGAGCTTCTGCATCCGCACCCGCAACCCACGCTTCTCAAGAATGGTCCCGATTGACGCCGATGTCAGACCCTTACCGAGCGAACTCACCACACCACCGGTCACAAAAATATGCTTGGTCATCGGGTCTCTTTTGAGAGGGAAGCTCGTGTTCAATAGTCCTGCGTGTTCTGGGGTCGGGCGTTCACATTTCAAAATTGGCCGACCGAACGTGGTGGGAGATCGGAAGTGGTTCGGTCGGCC
>JAYVDI010000066.1:0-67542 GCA_043749505.1 Schlesneria sp.
TTCGACCGTTCGCCGGACGTGGCCTTTTTCGTCAAAGACGCGGTGGGGCGATACGTGGCCGTGAACGAGTCGCTGGTGGCGCGGCACGGATTGAAGAGCAAGTCGCAAGTCATCGGTAAATGCCCGCGTGACATCTGCCCCGGCGACTTCGGTCGGATTCCCACCGAACAGGACGAGAAGGTTCTGCGCACCGAACATCCGCTGGTTGACCACCTCGAAATGCAATGGCATCGACCCAACGACCCGGTCTGGTGCCTGACGACAAAGCTGCCGATGCTGGATTCAAACGGTGCCGTCGTTGGCCTGATCGGCTTCTCGCGCGATGTCCGAGTACCGGTCGAGCCTCATGAGATTCCCAAGGACTTCGCAAGTGCCCTGGAAGAGTTCGAGCAAAGCCTCTCGTCTGAGGTGACTCCCGCGTGGCTCGCGCGCCGGTCGAAACTTTCGTCTCAGCGACTGGCTCGTCTGACCAAACGACTCTTCGGTCTAACGCCGAGCCAGTTCATCACCAAGTCGCGAATTGCGGCTGCCTCGCGCATGCTGCGCGATCCGCATCAATCCGTGGCCGAGATCGCCCACGCCTGCGGCTTCTACGACCACAGCGCCTTCACCCGCGCCTTCCGATCCGCCACCGGCATGACCCCCTCCGAGTTTCGCCCGCAACAGTAAGTCGAGCGGCAGAAGAGAAGGTAAAGCCGGCCAGCGCTGCGTCAGGCGAGAACGATCTTGGCAATGGCGTCAGCGAATGCGGTCGCTGCGGGGGGATGGTTTCGCAGCCAGAGTTCGGGTTCGATCAGTTCCAACTCCATGACCGCGAGGTTTCCGTGATTGTCCCGGACCAGGTCCACGCGGCCGTAGGCCGGTTTGGGCTGACACGCGGCGATCGCTCGTTGGGCGAATTCGATTTGAGCGGCCGACGGTTCATGCGGATGGACCGTTCCTCCGTAATCGTCCTGGACGCGAAAGTCTCCGGGCTTGGGGACTTTCCGCACCGCGTGAGTCACGCAGCCGTTGAAGAACATGAGCGTGTCCTCGCCGTCACGCAGCACACTCTGTTGGAGCGGTTGCAGGATGAGCGATTCGTCGGTGAGCAATTGCCGCACGACAGGCTAGCCCCGGTTTGGGGCGGCGACATGGCGGTCATGTGTCGTGCAGCAACCGGGGCTAGCGCCCTGCGGCTAATAACATCACTCATGTTTCGAGCATCCTTCAAAGCACGCTACTTGTCCTCGCGTTTGCTCGCCGCCTGCTTCTCGGCCTTCTTCGGTTGATTCGCGCGAGGGCTTTCAAAGCCCGGCGCGATGTTGTGCTTGTTCCATGCGTCGTAAGCCTGGCGCAGTCGCGCGAGAACTTCGGGGTGCTGGGGCGACATTTTGAATCGCCCTCCTTTTCATGGGGTCTCGCGGCACACCGGCCAGTACAGCTCAACTCAAACTCTTCGCGCTCCCTGTTCTCATCGGAGGCCAGGGCACTCGCCGTGTTCCAAGCAGAGCGATCAGAGGTCAGGCTCAAGAAACTTTGGATCGACGTTCTATGGAGTGGAACGCTCGATCTTCCTCAACGTTCGTGCTGATGTTTCTGGTGCTACGCAGACAGCTTGAAGCAAGCTGTGCCACCCCGTGGTGGCGACGTAATTCGCGGGGATCGGCAAGGTAAGTTTAAGTGGAGTCTTCAGAGCGCGTTGCTCATCGCGGCCGTCATTTCTTGTCGGCCAACTTGGGGCCGACGATCTTGAACGTCTGGCCTTCATACGCCGACTTGGCGAGTCGCACGTTGCCGATGCTGTACTCCACCCGCAACCGCTTGAAGACGCCTGACGCCGGGTCACCGAACTGATCGTTTGAGACTTCAATCTCGACGCCATTCTCTTTCAGCCGCCCCTTTAAGTCCTGAGTCACGTCGTTCACCATCTCGCCCACGATGTCGCCATAGACCGCCTTGTGAATGACGAGCGCCCCCTCCAACTTGGGAACCGGAATCAGCAGTGTCTCCCCCTCAACCACGCTGACCTCCGACTCCACCGAACCGATCTTAAACTTCACCTTCAGTGTCTTGGATGCCTGTTCCGCCGGATCACCAAACAACTCGTTGGTCACTTCCAGCGAAACCTTCCCCTCCCGCACCGCCTCCGCCACTTTCTTCGTGACATCCACCACCCGCGCCGGATCGACCTTCGCCCCGCCCTTCCCGAAGTCCCCATAAACCGCACTGACAATCACCGGAGAGGCCTCCTCCGCCCCACCGACCGCCGTCACGAACAATACCAAACAAACAGCCAACACTGCGCGGATCATGATTCTTACTTTCAATTGATTCGAGAAACGATCATCGTCGAACACACTTTACTGGCAGGGTCGTTTGCAGTGCCAGAGTACCGGTGACGTTGAGTCGCAACTGAGCCGGTTCACTTCGACCTGGATTCTCGAAAGTTCAACAGTAATACTCCCCGAGTGCAGAGGGAGGCGATGAACGTGGACAGCGCCTCGTGAGGAACACGACTTTTGAAGATGCCCATCATGGATGATTCGGTCACCTGCATTGATTTGTTCGCGGGCTGCGGCGGCTTTTCGCTCGGACTCCACAAGGCGGGGTTGAAGACTCTTGCTGCCATTGACTTCGACCCCAAAGCCATTGAGGTCTATCGCGCCAACTTGGGGGAGCACGTCCCGCATATTCTCTGCGAAGACCTGACAAAGTTCGCACCCGATGACTTGGCGAAGCTCATCGGTACGAACCGGGTGGATGTGATTGCCGGGGGGCCGCCCTGTCAGGGTTTCAGCCAAGTCCGTCAGCGCGACGGTGCTAACAACGGCACTCGGCTGATTCACGATCCGCGCCGCACCCTGTATCAGCAGTACTTCGAGTACGTCGAACACTTCCAACCGAAGCTGTTCGTGATGGAGAACGTGCTCGGCATCCGTTCCGCCGACGGTGGCCGTCATTTTCGTGACGTCAAAGAAAGTGCTCGCCGACTTGGTTATCGCGTCTACGGGGAAATCGTTGAAGCATCGACGTTCGGAGTGCCTCAAAAGCGACGCCGACAGCTCATCATCGGGACGCGAATCGACTATCCGGGTTGTTTTCGGCGTGGGCTGATCGTGCCCGTCGTGAAACTGGAAGGGATCGCGTTGGGTCACGCCATCATGGACCTGCCAACTTTGAAGGCGGGGGGCGGAACCGATCCCTGTGAATACAAACAGCTTCCCCCACTGCGGAAGAAGCATTTGCGACTCGGTGAGAAGTACCGCAACGAAGTGCTCGAAATCAGGAAGTCGAAGCAACTCACTGCGCACGTCGCTCGTCCGCACAGCGAGCGCGATCTGCGGGACTTCGCCAAGCTCAAGGAGGGTGAGACCGCAAAACAGGCGATTGACCGGGGTGTGGAGATGGAGTTTCCCTACGACCGGGGATCGTTCTCCGACCGCTACACGAGACAGAGCCGAGCGGAACTGTGCAGCACCATCGTGGCTCACCTCAGCAAAGACGGCCTGATGTTCATCCACCCGACACAGAATCGTTCGCTGACCCCGCGCGAGGCCGCCCGCATCCAGAGTTTTCCCGACTGGTTCCAATTTCCCATCGCCAGAACCCACCAGTTTCGGGTCATCGGCAACGCCGTCCCAATTCGTCGTTCTAAAGTTGCCTGAAACTTCTGCTTCATCAGAGGCACTGACATGTGGACGATGACCGCTGACTACACAGACGACCCGTTTGCATTGCGGCAATGCAGTTGTGACTACGATGAGGCAAAGGCATCACTGCTCAAATATCGGTTTCGTCTGGTCGATGACGATGGCGATGTGTATTACGAAGGCCTGTCCGATGATTACAGTTCAGAGGAAGCGTTCGCACCTTTGGACGACTTCGGAGAAGGCTACGCGGGCTGTGTGACAATCGAATACTTTCGTCAGGGTCAGTGGGAACCGCTCTAGCTCGAATTGGACGACCGACTGACCACCTTCCCTGATCCACTTCAGTGTTCGCCCCAAACTTCGTGCATCTCGCTCTGATCCGGCCACCAATCGTCGTCACAGAGGCACAGAATGTCGCTCGCCGAAGGAATCTACGAGGCTTTGCTGGACGATGGATTACGCCGCGCCCTGAACCTCACTCCAGAGATTCGGACCGTGTTTGCGCGAATCGAACCCGAGGAAGAGCCCGCGCGCTATGCGGCTTTAGTTGCAAACGTTTTGGAAATGGCCTTGCGCCATGAAGCCGACTCCACAACGCGACTTCTCATTTGCAACCAGTTGATTGCCGCGATTGCAGCAACGCCTACCGCCACGTACTTGCATTCGCGATTTCTAATTCCGGCAGAGAAGTCGTTGCTCCTCGAAGTGACGCCTTCCTACTACGCCATGCAGGGAATTCCTCGCCCAGAAACTTCGCTTTCAGAAAGCAGCCTGTTCACGGGTTCACCAAGTGACCCGCAATTGATCCATGAGTTGAAGCAGGAAATGGCGTCCGTCGATTCCGTGGACGTCCTCGTGTCGTTCATCAAATGGTCGGGACTTCGATTGATGATGCCCGCTTTCGAAGAGCTGACGGGACGTGGTGGGCACGTTCGCATCGTCACAACTTCCTACATGGGAGCGTCAGATGCCGAGGCGATTGAATGGTTGGCAAGGCTTCCAAACGCGGCTGTTCGAATCTCATACGACAGCGAGCGAACACGGCTTCATGCGAAGGCGTATCACTTCCGAAGGAATACCGGGTTCTCGACGGCATACATTGGGTCGGCCAATATGTCGCAAGCTGCGATGACGAGCGGCTTGGAATGGAATCTCAAGGTCACCGCTCAGGACCTGCCGCATATTTTGGAGAAGTTCGTCGCGGAGTTCGAAACGTACTGGAACAGCCACGAGTTCATTCCGTTTGACGCAAACCAGCCGACGGTTCTTCGCGAGGCAATTCGCAGTGCTCGCACTCGTACAACTATCGCACCCGTATTCTTCGACCTTAGACCTCATCCCTTCCAAGAGCGAATTCTTGACGCCTTGGAAGCCGAACGCACGGCACATGACTGTTGGCGCAATCTCGTCGTCGCAGCTACAGGTACCGGCAAGACCGTCGTCGCGGCGTTTGATTTCAAGCGATTCTTTGAGCGACAGCAGCGGCAGGCGCGCCTGTTGTTTGTGGCGCATCGCAAAGAGATTCTTGAGCAAGCAGCAGGAACATTTCGCGCGGTACTACGAATTCCTGACTTCGGGGAGCTATTGGTCGGTCCGTTTGCTGCGACACGGATGGACCACCTCTTCTGTTCCGTGGACATGCTGCACAATCGACGCCTGTGGGAACAAGTTGGCCCCGAGTTCTACGACTTCATCGTGGTTGATGAAGTGCATCATGGGCCAGCAGCAAGTTACCGACCGCTCTTCGAGAAGTTTGCTCCGCGGATTCTGGTCGGATTGACAGCAACTCCCGAACGCATGGACGGCGCGAGCGTGGCTGCCGATTTCAACAACCGTTTCGCCGCGGAAATTCGACTTCCCGAAGCACTCGACGAGAAACTGCTGTGTCCATTCCATTACTTTGGAGTCGCAGACCCGGTGTCTGTTGCGAGCGACAGCTTTTGGCGGAACGGTAAATACGACGTGACTGAGCTGGAGAATGTCTACACCGGTTCGCACGGTCCCGCACTCCAGCGTCTCGATGTCATCGTCAATGCCCTCCGCCGTTACGAACCAGACTTGGGACGTGTTCGTGGGATTGGATTCTGTGTCTCAGTGAGGCATGCAGAGTTCATGGCCGAAAAATTCAATGAGCGTGGCATCCTGTCCGCCGTGCTTGTCGGAGAAACGGACCAACAGACTCGCTCAAGCCTCGTGGAGAATTTCCGCGCTGGCGGTTTGCGGTTTCTGTTCACACGTGACGTACTCAATGAAGGGCTCGACGTTCCCGAAATCAACACCGTGATGTTCCTGCGTCCCACGGAGAGCCTTACCGTATTCCTCCAACAACTTGGGCGAGGTTTGCGGCATGCTCCCGGCAAGGACTGCCTCACCGTTTTAGACTTCGTCGGGCAGACGCACCGCCGCTATCGAATTGACCGAAAGCTCAAGGCTCTTCTTTCGAAGAAGAGGTTCAACATTTTCCGAGAAGTCGAGCGAGATTTTCCGCACGTGCCCGCCGGCTGCAGCATCCAACTCGACCGCATCGCACGTGAACACGTCCTCGCGAACATCCGCGAAAACCTGCGCAATCTGGCAGATCAAGTTCCCGACCGTTTGGAGACGTTCGTCCATGAAGCCGGACAACCACTGACTTTCGCGAACTTCGTGCGTTTCCACGACTACCAACCGGAGACGCTGTTGGCACGGAATACTTGGACACAATGGAAAGCCCGCGCACGTCTGGAGGCCACGCCAAACGACCCAGACCTTAACCATCTCTCAGATGGCTTGATCAGCGTGGCACAAACAAGCGGCCCGAGAGAACTGAGTCGATTGAGCCGTGTTATCCAGTGTCTGCAAAATGGTGATCTTGCTGGTGCACGAGCCAATGCAGAAGGCTCTGCACTGGCTGTTCACTATCGTCTCTGGGGAAAGCCGGGACGTTTGCTCGGCATCTCAACGCTCGAAGAATCCCTAGCAAGATTGACTCGCAATCCCACAGTGCTCCGCGACCTCCACGAGGTCATCGCGTGGGCCATCGATGAATCACGCATTGGTCGCACCTCGTTGACCTTGCCATTCGACTGCGACCTCGAACTTCACGCGACCTATGGAAGCGATGAAATCAAAGCATTCCTCGGTGGCGCCAATCTGGAGACTGCGGGTGTGACGGGCGTTGGGCGACTCCACTTCCCCGAAATCAAGACTTACGCAGCACTGGTTACGTTTCAGAAGACCGAGAAGGAGTTTTCCCCGACGACGATGTACAAGGACTATCCGATTAGCCGGGAATTGCTCCATTGGGAAACGCAATCGCAAACGAGCCAAGAGAGCGAGACCGGACAGAACCTGATTCACCATCAATCTCGTGGTTACACGATGCTCTACTTCACGCGTTCTCGAAAGAAGCAGGATGGCGTTACAGCTCCGTTTGTATTCCTCGGTCCGGCAACCGTTGTGAGCTTCGAAGGGGAGCGTCCTATCCAGATGGTGTGGCGTCTCGACCATCCGATGCCTGCGGAAGTGTTCGAGGAGAATCGTCGCGGCGGTTGAGGCGTTGCGAGTCCTTCACGACATTACCGAGTTGAAGCGGCCCGAGGTCATTTCGCGGATTCCTTCAAGCGCGGGGCAAGGTCAACAAGGGTTTGCAGACGACGATCAAGGATGAGCCGCATCGGTTCTTGGCCTACAACAACGGGCTGTGTTGTACCGCGGCCGAAGTGCGGGTGAAGGCGGGACTCGACGGACACGCTCGGCTGGATTGGGTCAAGGATTTTCAGATCGTCAATGGCGGACAGACTACCGCGTCGATTTATCACGCGCTGAAGAAACAGAAGCTGCCGATCAGCCAGGTTTTCGTTCAGGTCAAACTCACGGTCCTCAGCGATCCAACAAAGGTGGCCGACATCGTTCCGCTGATCTCGCGCTTTGCGAACAGCCAGAACAAGGTCAACACCGCCGACTTCTCAGCCAATGGTCTCTTCCATCGCACACTGGAACAGCTTTCCCGCACGGTCTGGGCACCGGCCGCCAGCGGTTTGGAACGTGGGACGCACTGGTATTACGAACGAGCACGCGGCTCACACTCGGACGACAAGGGACGTCAGGGAACGCCCGCCAAGTGTCGCGAATGGGAAGTGCAGAATCCGAAGCAACAGATGTTCACCAAGACCGATCTAGCGAAGTTCGAGAATGCCTGGATGTGCCTGCCGCATCTCGTCTGTTGGGGGGCCGAGAAGAACTTCCTCAAATTCGCCGAGCGCATGAATGACGAAGGCGAGCCGGTCATCGACCAGAACCATTTCAAGCACATGATCGCCAGGGCGATTCTATTTCGCACGACAGAAAAATTGTTCACCGCATTGGACCTGACGGGCTATCGTGCGCAGAGCGTTGCCTATGCCATGGCATGGCTGGCAGAGCATTCGGGCTGGCGAATCAATCTCGATGGCATCTGGGAGACCCAGCATCTGTCGCCCGCTTTGTGTGATGCTCTCAAGATCGTCTGCGCTGCCGCACACAAGCACATTTCGGAGCAGGATGGGAACCCGGGTGAAGTGTCTAAACGTGAAACGTGTTGGAACGAGTTCAATCGACAAGAATTATCCGTGGGGGACGCTTGGTGTCGTGAATTGGTCGATGCCCCGTTTTTCCCTCTCAATTCTGAAGATGCGGCACTGGCCAGCGAATGGGAATCAGTTCGCCATCAGTTCGCGGGAGATGCCCGCGCGCTCGCTGAGTTGGAGGCCCTTACAGGCAAGACGTGGATTGCTTCAAGGCGACGAGAACCAATCTGTCGTTACACGGATCGAACATGGGAGAAGTTACAGGCGATGCCGGGGCTCGGCCCAAAGAGAATTCGGGGACTGGTGGAAATGATCTCCGCCGCCGGAAGGGGATGACAATCAGTGCCTGACATCTTCACCAAAGCCAAACGTTCCGAGGTCATGTCGCGGGTTCGGTCGCGGGGGAATCGTTCGACCGAGTTGCGGATGATCTCGATCTTTCGCTCGCACGGGATCAGCGGGTGGCGGATGAATCGGCCGGTGTTTGGACGGCCCGATTTTGTGTTTCCTGCCGAGCGGGTCGCGGTGTTTGTCGATGGCTGCTTCTGGCACGGGTGTCCCCGACATGGCCGGGTGCCAGCGAGCAATGTGGCCTTCTGGACGAAGAAGCTCGACGCGAACAAGAGTCGCGACCGGCTGGTGACTCGCACGTTGAAGCGGCTCGGGTGGCGCGTCGTGCGGATTTGGGAGCACTCGTTGGTGGGAGATGGGCGGCGCGTGGCGTCTCGCGTGACAGCGGCACTGGATGCGGGAGGCTTCAGGGCGGGCAACGTGCAGCGGGGAGGCTTACGCGATCCCGCAGCGTGAGCGAGGCGGAAACCCGTGGCTTGACCGCACACGGCTCGCCTCGAACATCTCACTCTTGGCCGTGCAGGCAGAGGCCATCAATACGACCTGCTCCGGCCTGCTGATTGATACCTTCACGAAGTTCTATCTCACGTTAAACGATTGCTGCGACATCATGTCGCTCGCTCAACTGGCCGAACGTGGTCACTCGGTGGGCCTGTTCCTCGCGCTGGCCGGACGACTCACACACGAGGGTCGAGTCTCTGAACCAGCCGTCGCCAATTTGCGATGCGAACGGTGATTATCGGTATGGGGAGTAGAACACTTCCGTGTCGTTAAACGAACTCGCCCCAAGCCACCTTAGGAGGCGACTTGGGGCGACTGTTGATTCATGAACGGAGAGGGGGGGATTCGAACCCCCGGTGAAGTTTGACCCCCACGCCGCTTTAGCAAAGCGGTGCTATCGGCCACTCAGCCACCTCTCCTTGGACGCAGAACCGGGCGACAGCATAGCTGGGAATCAACCGAAAGCAAGGCTGCTTTGAGCAGGAAATGATCGGTGATTTGTGGTCGCGACAGACCAGACAGCGCAGAGTCCCGGAGAGTTCGGCCACACCTTGGGTGATGGACCAAACCCGCTACAAATAGGGCCGCCGGATTGATGAAATCCGGCGGCCTCAATGCCTCGCTGCTTTCTACTTCGCCTTCGACCGAAACGTGTAAATCCCCTTGCCGGTTGGGCTGACGACGTTGAGATAAATCTCACCCGCTTCGTCTTCACCGAAGCTGATCGCTTGCAGCGGTGAGCCGGTGTAGTTGATCGGGCGATTGGCGACGACGGCCTTTTTTGTTTCGTCGTACTTGAGCGCCCAGATCTTGCCCGAGACGTAGTCGGCATAGACGTAGTGGCCGGTCAGTTCGGGAACGGCCTTACCGCGATAGACGTAGCCTCCGGTGATCGACTTGCCGATGTCGTGGTGGTACTCGTGAATCGGGTCGATCAGGCCGGGGGCTTCACTGGTACTGTTCGGTGCGAACGGATGCTTCGACTCGCGCAGGTTCCAACCGTAGTTGCCACCCTTCACGCCGAGGTTGATTTCTTCCCAAAGGTTCTGCCCCACGTCGGCGATCCAAAGCTGACCGGTTTGGCGATCGAACGAGTGACGCCAGACGTTTCTCAAGCCGTAGCAGTAGATCTCGGGCAGAGCGATCTCTTTCTTGTTGGCAGTCTTGTCGAGGAACGGGTTGTCCTTCGGACAGGCGTACTTCTTGCCGGAGTCTTGCTTGTCGATGTCGATCCGCAGCAGCTTGCCGAGCAGCGTTTGCAGGTTTTGGCCGCTGCCATGAGGGTCATTGCCCGCCCCGCCATCGCCGAGGGCGATGTACAGGAAGCCATCTTGGCCGAAGCAAATCGTACCACCTTTGTGGTTCCAGTATGGATGAGGAACCTTCAGCAGGATTTCTTCGCTGGCGGGATCAGCCTTGTTCGGGTCGTCCTTGGAAACCTTGAATCGCGATACGACCGTCGTGTGTGCTTCGCTCGACGAAACATAGAACACAAAGAGCTCACCGGTCGTCTTGTACTTCGGATGGAAAGCCATCCCGAGGAAGCCTTCTTCGTTTTCCTTGTCGATGTACTGCACCTTCGACTTGATATCGAGGAAGACTTTCGTCTCTTTCGCATCGGGTGCGAAGACGTGAATAATCCCCTGCTGCTGCGGGACAAAGAGCCGCTTCGTCCCATCACCCGCGTTGGTGAGCAGGATCGGCCGGAGAGGCGTCGGCACGCCGTTGTTGTCCGACTCCCAACCCTTCCACTGAAGGTTCTCGAACGCGACGACCGGCTCAACGGCCAGTGGCGATTCGTCGATCTGGGCATTCACAAACTGGCATGGCAACACAAGGACCAAGGCGGCAAACAAACAAAAACGTTTCACGATGAAGGGGTTCCTGTTAGGCAAAGTGAGAATCAAGACCATTCAGAGGATCTGGTGATCGTACAAGGCGAACTATGACAACTCGGCTCGGACGGTTTCGAGCAGTTTCTTGGTCAGCTTGATGCCGTCGGCTTCGCTGGCCTTGCTTCCTTCATACTCGACGCCGATCCAGCTTCGGTAGCCGTAGGTCAGGACGATCGGGATCAGCTTGCGATAATCAGACTTGGTTTCATTGCCAGCTTCATCGAAGTCGTGTGACTTCGCACTGACACCCTTGGCGAACGGCATCAGTTCTTCCGTACCCTTGTAACGGTCGTACCAAACTTTGGGAGCGACTTGGAAGTTGCCGAAGTCGGGGAGTGTGCCACAACCGGGATGGTTCACCGTCCGCATGACCTCGGCCAGCCACGAGCCGTTTGACGACAGGCCACCGTGGTTCTCGACGATCACACCGATGTTGTGTGTTGCGCCGAACTCGGTCAGCTTGCGGAGACCGTCCGCCGCACGCTTGATTTGTTCGTGGTACGAACCGCTCGACTGAGCGTTCACGCGGATCGAGTGGCATCCCAAAAACTTAGCCGCCTCAACCCACTTCTTGTGGTTGTCCACGGCCAACGTCCGTTTGGCTTCATCCGCGTCGCCCAACGCGCCTTCGCCATCGCACATAATAAGAACGCTCGTGACGCCGTTGTCATCGGCCCGTTTCTTCAACTCACCGAGGTAAGCCTGATCCTGAGCCTTGTCCTTAAAGAACTGGTTGACGTACTCAATCCCATCGATCCCAAACTCAGTTTTGGCCATCTTGGCGAAGTCGAGCGGATCGGCTTTGTCATTGAAGAATCGCCGATGCAATGACCATTGCGCCAGAGAAATCTTGAACAGCGGAGCCTTTCCTGCCGGAGCGTCTGCGGCGAAGAGGCTCTTGCCCAGCGAAGAAGCTGCCAGCAACCCGGCCGAAGCGGACAAGAAATGACGACGAGAAAGCGACAACGACATCGGGAGATTCCTCAACAGAAGTGACAATTTCGGAGACGGCGAAACCAGCGGACGGATTCTATTCGGCGAGCCGCGCGAATGGGAACCAAGCCGCCGCGCAGATCCCGCGAAACCTTCGGACGGCAGAGGAGTTCAACGTCCTCACTTCTCACGCGACAATTCTGATGGCGGGATCAAGCACGGCCGATTAGACTTTGACTCGCTATGAAACGACACTCACATTCTCGAACTCGGTCCCATGGTGCTCGGCGCACCGGTCAGGCGTCGTTGGATTGGGTTTTGGTGCTGGCAACGATGCTGCCGATCGTGGCGTTTCTCATCACGAACGGAAAAAAAATGATGGCTCTCGTTTGGGAGATGCTGTCGGTGCAGGTCTCGTGGCCGTTCATGTAACGGTAGCGATGTTTTTGAGCCGAGAGGCTTTGCCCGCACGGTCAAACAAAGTCAGTTCAAGTTCAATCGGATCTGTAGTGCGGAGCAAGATCATGTCCATGAGTTCTCCTTGGCGAAGACTGTTGCTGCGAGTTCATCGCGATCAGCGTGGTGCAGTCAGTTTGGAAACGATTCTGATCATCGCGGCCATCGCGCTGCCGATCTTGATCTTCATCCTGAAGTTCGGCTGGCCGAAGATTCGGGACTACTTCAACACCGGGATGGATAACCTCGAAAACGAGGGTAAAAATGTGACTAGCGGCAGCGGCAGCAGCGGCACGTGACGTGAGGCTGCCGTGGTGTCTGAAATTGTCACTCTGATTGTGCTGCTCGTGCTGTTAACCATTGCCTGTTTCACCGACGTGAAGTGGCAGATGATCTACAACTGGAACACGTATCCCGGCCTCGCGCTGGGGTTCTTGTTGCGCGGTTGGAGCGGCGGGGCGGCGGGGCTGGAAGATGCGACAATGGGCTTTCTGGTCTGTGGCGGTTTGATGCTGGTCTGCTTCGTCCTGTTTGGACTCGGCGGGGGAGACCTGAAGCTGATGGCGATGATGGGAGTGTTCCTCGGTTTCGAGCGGGGAGTCGAAGCGCTCCTCTGGACGCTCGTGCTGGGAGGCGTCCTCGGCGGCGCGGTCATCATCTGGCAACTGGGTGCCGTGAACATCGTGGTGGGAGTCGCAAAACATCTGGCGCGAATGTGGCAGTTCAAAGGTTGGGTGCCGGTCAGCCCTCTCTCGCGTCAGCCGCTTCAACAAACACTGTTCCTCGCACCAGCCGGTTTGATCGGAACGTTGATCGTGACTTGGGATCGGTGGAGTGCGTGGTTCGTTGTCAATTGATCAGTAAAAGTGATGTTAAAAAACATTGGCAAGCCGGGTGGCGTCAGCCCCACCCGGCTTGCCTGCATTCAGACTTTAATTTTCATCCTTGTTGAGTGGCGTCTTCCGTGCATCGAGACATCCTCATCGCCTGCCTTCCCTGTTTCGTCGTGCTGTGTGCGGCGATGCTCGTGTTGCGCGGATTGCTCGCGGTGGGAGCGGCCTCGTGGGACTGGCGGCGGCTGACGCAGATGCACCGCTGTCAACAAGGCGGCGTGCAGTCGTTAGCCTTTGTGCTGACGATGCCGGTCTTCGTCATGGTCGTGCTGCTGATCGTGCAAGTCAGCCAACTCATGATTGCGCAGATGGTCCTGCACTACGCGGCATTTGCCGGAGCGCGAGCCGCGTCTGTTTGGCTCCCGGCGGCGGTCGATGATCCCTCGCTGGAACTCGACGACTACGCCGAGGTCGAGAACCGTGTCAGCGACAGCCCGATGAGCGACGATGGCGACTACACGACATTCGATATTAACTCCTCCACTGGCAGCCGGAAGCTGTGGAAAGTGAGAGCCGCCGTGGTGCAGGCTCTCGCACCGGTTGCCCCTTCACGTTCGCTCGGCGCATCGGGGTCGATGGCTCGGATTGATGAAATCATCTCCGCCAGCCAGCGGATGTACGCGACGTTCGTCACCGCCTCGCAGTCGAACTCACAAATCCCCGTCCGCATCGCCAACAAACTGAACTACTGCGACCAGAACACACGCGTCGTGCTCGAATGGCGAGACGGGCGCAATGGCAGCGGGCGCGACTCGCTCAACAACTCCTCATACAACGTCCGCAATCACACCTGCCCGAATCCCGAACTTCAGACCCACTTTCGTGAGAGCGAGATCGGTTGGCAGGATCCGATCACCGTGTACGTGATTCATCAGTTCGCATTGTTTCCCGGCCCCGGACGCTTTCTCGCCGCGAGACTCGTCCGTGCCGACGGCCTGCCCGATCGCGTTAGCCCGCGCATCATGCGATCCGACACCAATGCGGGCGGGACGGTCTACACCACTCAGATGACCGCCGCAGTCACGATCATGTGCGAGGGCCTCAAATCGGTGAAGCCACTCGTCCAGCCGAGGTATGCGCTGCCATGAGAATGAACATGATGGCTCACACATTTTTCAAACTGATCCGCTTCTCGCGCCGCATCCATCGCGATCAGCGCGGAGCCATCGCGCCGTTGTCGGTGTTTGCGATCTTCATGTTTACAATCCTACTGGTGCAGATCGTGAATGTCGGGCGGCAGATCGACGACAAGTTGCGAATGCAGAACGCGGCCGATGCGTCGGCGTATTCGGGAGCGACGGTGCTGGCTCGCGGAATGAATGCCCTCGCGTTTAGCAACCACATGCTGTGCGAGACCTTTGCCCTCGTCGCCTACATGCGCGAGGGGCGAGATCGCAAGTCGGAGCAGTTCGTCCCCGAAATCCTCGACGCTTGGGAAGCCGCTGGCAACCTGTTCGCCAGCGGGACCGGGACTGCGGCGCTGTCTCAGAAGTTCAAGCTGATGGGCGAGTCGATCGTCGCAAAAGTACCGATCGAGCGTGAGATGGTTCGCAACTTTGGTGAGATGACCTACCACCAAGCGCGCGTCACGCTGCCGTTGTTTGAGTACATCCTCGCCGGGCCGGACGCGACGACCTACGAAGGGAGTTCTGACACGTCACTCGGCGGATTCATCCCCCGTTTTCAGCGAGCCGTTCTGCAATCGGTGCCGCACATGTCGAGCATCGCCACCGACGAGATTTCCATCCGCTACGGAACGCGAACCGAACCTCAACATCGCAACAAACAACTGCGCGGTCTGCTGTGGTCCACGAGTGTCGCGGTCGTCGGGCAGCTCGATGAATCCGACCCGACCATCCGCACGCTTCCCGCCATCGACCCCTCGCGCTATGCGAACGATCTCCCGCAGATCGACAACACGCTCGTCATCGACTGCAACACCTGCGTCTCGTGCTACGAGTGCATCAGCCAGACGCAACGGCGACAGCTCGCCTTTCACTATCTCGAAGACTGGATTCGCCACTGGATGAGTCCCTACTTCGAGTGGCCCGACACAGCCTCGGGTGGCGTCGGGGGTGAATCCGATGTCGCGGGCAGCTTCAGCAGCGGTTCGCGTCCCACCCGCTTCGGTGCGACTTCCGCCAAGATGTCGAACTTCATCAACCTGTGGCGCATCTTCACCTGCGCCAACCTCAACCAACTGCTGAACGAAGAGTACCCGCACACCAACCTGCCATTTGTGCTGCGCGACCCGCCGACGTTCCCCGATAGTTGCGTGCGGATCACCGATCCGACGAACCCGCGTTTTCCCGGTGGGCCATGTGAACCACCGCTGCCACTCAACCAAACGACGCTCGAAAAGAACTTCAACTTTGTCTCGTCAGTTTATTGGCCACACCAGCAGACGATGTTCCCCGGCCTGTTTCGCAATCCTCTCGATCGAGACGCCGAGGCTTATGCCACCACGTTCGCTCAAGCGACGATCTTCCTGCCGCGCGCCAAGTTCCAATGCTGTCAGTGGGCGGACTTGGTTCCCTGCACGCTGGAAGATGGAACGGCCGGAATGTGTTGCCTGATCCACTATGACAACTCGCCCGGTTCGTGGAACCTGTTCACGCGGGCCAACACCGATCCGGACGCCGTCGCTCGCTACATTGATGACCGGAACCAGTTTTCGTTCGACGCCCGCTGGGAAAAGCTCGGTCGTTGGGATCTGTTCAACCAACACTGGACGGCCAAATTGGTCCCCGCCACGGCGGCAGCGCTCCCGACTATCGTCTCGCAACATCCCGGAAACTACTTGGACGGAGGCTTGCAGAGCTACCGCGCGCCTCCGTTGCAAAACGTCTCACCACAAGACTTCCACATCCTGAGTGGGCATTGATCGGAACGAGGCACATCAATCACGTCCTGTTTTTTGGCGAGCCGCATGCCGTAAGAACCTGTCCCAAAACAAAGTCGTCTTTCGCTCTGCGAAAGAATGCCCTTTCGCGGAGCGAAAGGCGACAAACGGCGGAGTGATTCATCGACAGATCCTAAGTCTGCGGGTTCTTGATCCCTGTTTGAAATCCATGGTCTTACGGCACACGGTTCACCTCGAATGTCGCGTTCATGACCGCGTGAGATATCACGCCGCGCCAGTCCTTATCGAGTTCACCCATGACACACCATCACGTCAACTCCACCCGCATCCCGCATCCCGCATCCCGTGTTCCGAATTCACGTCGCGGCCTCGCACCGCTCGAATTCGTTCTCTCTCTGCCGCTGCTCGTGATGATGATGGCGCTGATGATCGACTTTGGCGTGGCAGGGGCTTGGAAGATCCGAACGCAGACAAACGCGCGGTATGCCGGTTGGAGAACGCTCACCGCACGCACCGGTGAGTTCAACGCGACGCCTCCCTATTGGCCCGCATCCGCCCCGCTGGCCGCGCGCACCGGAACGCCTCTACCCGACGTGAGCGACGAATGGGACGCCACGACCGATCTGCTCTGTCCCTGTGCGCGAGGCCAACAACTAACGGCCCCGTCCGCTGTCGCGGCCATCAATGTTCAAGGCCGTCTCGAAATGGACGACAACGTGATTCAAGGGAACGCCGATCTCGAACGTCTGTTGCCGCTGTTTCGCGGGGCGCTGCCCGCCACGCAGGGCCGCTTCCATTTCAACCTCAATCAAGATCTGTTCGACAACCACTGGCAGTTCAACTCGCTCGGCATCCCGTACAACGACTCACCCCGCTCGCGTGTCTGGTGGGACATCGAGCACTCCGACCTGACGGCGCTCGATCCGGCCATCGACACCAACAAGCGACTGCTCGATGAGCACCTGCAACTGCTGCAAGCCAATCCCCGCCAAGCCGATCTCTATCCGCTCGATAGCGACGACGAGTACCTCCGTTACACCGGCGACGCGCCCGAGTTCTATCCGCGCGTCAGTCGGCTCTGCATGTCGGACGCGGAAGCTCTCTATTTCAGCGCGATCTCCCGTGTGGATCGCAACGGTCGTCCCATCACGAATTCCCTGCTGAGCCGGATCGACCGGCTCCCCTGCACGATGTCGTCCAGCTTCGCGGGGATGTACCGCTCGTGGATTTGCCAACTCGAACAATGCGGTGCCCCCGATGGCGACATCGCTCCACTCAGGCAACGCTACGGTGACCTGCAACAGTTCATGGGAACACTCGGATTCCTCGGTTGCTCGCGCCCGGCCGATCTCCAACGCTGCATCTGCCCTCCGATGTCCTTCTGTCCCTGCCCCCCGTCACCGGTGGGAGTCGGCCGGTAGATTTGAACGAACCAACACGATTGAATCACCACCCCACATACGGCATTTCGGAGGATCGATCATGATCACGGATCTGAAAACCACCACGGCTTCTCTATTGGAACTACCGCCACGAGAGCGACTCTGGCTGGGAGAAATGTTGTTAGAAAGCGTTGACGAGTTCGTTGATGACGAAACTGCTGAAGTTTGGCGGGCAGAGATCGAACGGCGAGTTGCTGACTGGAAATCGGGCAGGGTGCAACCGATACCCGCAGAAACGGTGTTTGCCAAAACAGCCGCAATGCTGTCCCAACCCGCGAACGACCAATCATGAACGTCGGTTTCCACCCTGCTGCCGAACGAGAATTTGTGGCTGCGTTGCAGTTCTATCTACACCGCCAGCAGCGGGTGGCTGCCAAGTTGGATTGCGCGGTTTTCGAGATCGTGGACTCGATGAAACCCCGTTCAGATATTGGGTGGCCATACATTCACGGAACTCGACAACAACGAGTGTCTGGTTTTCCATTCGGGATCGTCTTTCTGACGCATCAAGACTTCACCCTGATCGTGGCGGTCGCTCACTCCAGCCGAAAGCCCGGCTATTGGACTGACCGTATTCCACGGGAATTCGCGTCTGGCACTTCCTCCGAATGACTCAGCCCCAACCACCACCGAGCCTCGCCCGCAACATGACTCGTCGCGCGATCGACTTGTTGGTGATCGGGTTCTTTGGCGTTGTCGGGCTGTCGGTTGGCAGCCAGCTCATCGAGTGGTGGCGCACCGATCCCGAGTCGATCACGTCCGACTTAACCGGTCTCGCGGGAGTCGATCTCGACTGGAGCCGCACGCCGATCGCGATGCAGTTTGGAGACGCCTCCACGTCGATCGAACGAGTTCCGCTGCAAGGGGACAGTGACCGGTTGAACGATGTGCTGACGAAGACCGCCCAGTCGATTGTGGCTTCATCGCAGCTCCCCGCCGCGCCGCCGACGCAGGCCGAGCGCGAATGGCTCACCGCACTGGAATCCGCTCCCCCCGTGTTGTGGGACTCGACGCTCGGCAACGTTTACCTCCGGGACGAACCTCTGCCATCGTTCGTCGCCACGCGATTCGTTGACTCTGCTGATCGCAAAGAAGGCGAGCCGATTCAGCGCGTCGTCGGTTGGGGACTCGCGTTCCCCACCGCGCGCGGCCAATGGACGATCTACACCTTCCGCCCCGAAGCAACTCGCGCGGCCGCGGCACCACCCGCAAGAGACATCCCGCTCCCAGAGAAGGCGCGACGAGTCACCCAGCTGCGCGGCGCGGACGGCTGTCAGTGGCTGGTCTTCCAGGGTCGCGACGATCTGGCGCGGTGGGTACAACACTTCGACGAAGCCTTCGGAACGAAAGCTGTCCTGACGCGGACGGTTGGCACGCAATCGGCCAGTCTCAAGTACCGCCTCCGCGACACCATTGCTGATGTACAGATGCGACGTGAACGAGACGGCTCGCTGACCGGAGTGATTTGGTCCACCACGACCAACGCGAAGTGAGCATACGTTGCAAAAGTTGTGTGGCTGGGGTCGGTCGCTTCGACCGCCCCCAGCGCATCGAAGTCTGACGCGCAAGCGAAGGAGCGAAGTTGAACCCGCCTTCGCTCGCGCGTCAGGCTTCGATGAGTCGAACATTTTCACGAAGCGCCCGATCCCAGCCACATAACCTCAACCGAACTCACACAAGGAAATCGCCATGAAGGGTGTGCAGGGCTTGCTGCTGTCACTCGGACTCGGCCTGGCCGGTGCCGTCTGCAACTGGTTCTATCTCGAACGACTGGCGGGGCGCGAGGCCAAGGTGTCGTTCATTGGCATCAAGGCGGATGCCCAAGTCAACATTGGCGATCCGCTGCTCGATGCGCATCTCGTGCGCGTGGACATTCCGAAGAGCGCCGTTGGGAATCTCGATCAGGTCGCGCCGCTGTGGGGACTCAAATCGACTGTCGCCGGTCAGGCCACCAGTCGCAGTTACCGAGGCGGCGAGTTGGTTCTGATGCAAGACTTGCGAACACCCGGTGCCAAGGACTTGAATGACAAACTCGGCAAGGACGAGGTCGCGCTCTGGTTGCCGATCGACAACCGGACGTTCAACTCGATGCGCGTGAATCCGGATGACGAGGTGACGTTTGTGCTGTCGCGCGTTGGGACGGGCGGAGCCTCGCCCACACCGCTCTCCAACCAGGGTGGTGGCTCATCGAACAACGAATACGTCGGCCCGTTCCGCATCCTCGAACTCGGCAGTCGCACGGGTCGCCCCGAAGTGCAGAAAGCCGCCGGTACGAGGCAGGCGAACGAAAACGTTCTCGCCATTGTCGCCAAATTCACCGGTGGCCACCTCGAACCGAAAGCTGAGCGGATCAACGAGTACGTCCGCGTCTCCAAGTCCCAAGGGCTGCAAGTCATCCTCCATCCCAAGCGGAAGCTTGGCGAGTAGCCAACACCAACCCGAAGCGTCAGCGAGGATGTCTTCACTCGAACGTCTGTGACTCGGGTCAGGCGCTTCATCGGCAACCCACCATGCTCTCCCTCATTCAAGAACTCGACATTGCCCTGCGTGATGGACGGTCGGTCTGCTACACGGCGCTCGTGGAAACGCGCGGATCGACACCCCAAAAGGCGGGCGCGGTGATGCTCGTCTTTGCCGGCGGCTCGCAGGTCGGAACACTTGGCGGCGGATGTGTTGAGGCCGAAGTGAAACGCCGCGCGCTGGCATTGCTCGCGGCAGGCTCGACCGAATTGATGTCGTTTCAACTCGACAACGACTACGGCTGGGATGACGGCCTGATCTGCGGTGGCCGCATGAAGATGCTCGTCGATCCACTCCGTCCGGGCGACGACACCTCGTACTACCAATCGCTCTGCCAGATGCTGATCGCCGGACGAGGCTGCACCGAAGCGATCATCATCGATGCCGAAAAGTCGGACGGTCACGCCGCCGATCGTTGGCTACTCGATGAACAAGGAACCGTCCTCGCCCACCGTCGCGCAGCGACCGTCCTCCCCTCGCCCCCGTTCTCGGGGGAGAGGGCTAGGGTGAGGGGGCCGAATGGCGATGGCGGCCACCCATCGAAACCCGCTCACTCTCTTCCTTCTGACCCTCAACCACTCGCCCAACTCTTCGCCAACCTCAAGCCACTCACCCAACGGCCTCGCCCGTACATCGAAGGGGGCGCGTCGTACCTGCCGTACCTCAAGCGTTGCCGGTTGGTCATCGTGGGAGCGGGCCACGTCGGGCGTAAGGTGGCCGAGTTGGCCAGCGATGTTGGTTTCGATGTCTGGGTCATCGATGACCGGCAGGAGTACTGCAACACGGAACGCTTCCCCAGTGCGAAGCGGCTGATCGTCGATGCGATCGACGTGGCGCTCAAAGGCTTGGCGATCGACTCCGACACCTACTGCATCATCGTCACACGCGGTCACAACCACGACGAACAGGCTCTACTGCACCTGGCAGAAACCCCGGCGCGCTATGTCGGGATGATCGGCAGTCGCCGCAAGATCAAGCTTATTTTTGATGACTTGTTGCGCGAAGGCATCTCGCGCGAGGCCCTTGCCCAAGTCCACGCCCCGCTCGGCTTCGACATCGGCTCCCAAACCGTCCCTGAAATCGCGATCAGCATCACTGCCGAGCTAGTCGCCCACAGAAACCTCGGCCATCTCCCCAGTCACGCCCGGCCTCTTGGTCTCCTCGATTCGTAATGAGGCGAGGTTTAGGGGAACGCAAAGTGTCCCGGACGCTTTGAGCATCCGGGACACTGGCTCCGATTACTTCCGACAGTTTTCGATGCGCCGATCTTTAGGAACGGGGCCGAATAACTTTCTTCTCGAAGTGAAGCAGGCTGTTACGAGCCGTCGGGCGCTAGCCCCGGTTCCGATGACACGAACCGGGGCTAGCGCCCTGCGGCTCATCGGAAAGAACAGACTTGCATCGCGCGTCGAAAATCGGCGACGGCTGGTTCGGAGACTCGACCCTCGCGCGTGGCCGCTTCACACGCGGCCGAGCGGATGGCGAGGACATCTACGGGGACGCTGCTCAGGAGCGGAAGTGACTCGCGCGTGAGCCGTCCGGCCAGCGCGAGGAACAGTCCTGCGGAGTGGCATCGTTCCGCCAGTACCGCGAGCGACGTGATGTGGCAGCAGTCCGTCAGCGTGAGACCGGTCTTGGTGAAGGTGTCGATCAGCAGGCCGGAACAGTTCGTATCGATGGCTGCTGCCAGCACGTCGTCGATCGGCGGTGAAGTTGCGGCGTCAGCGTCGGCATACGCGACGGCGACCCAGTTGAGTCGCGAAGACTTCGATTCTTCAAACAGACGGCGGACTCGCAGCCACTCGTCGCACCAGTTGTCGCGTGGGGCGAGGCGACTCAAGCCGAGCTTCGCGAACGTCACCGAATCGGGGAGCGCGGGGACGTGGCGCGACTCGCGCCAGTCGTGGACTTCCCCCAAGGCGACGCTCAGCGGAATGGGCGTCGCGCGCGGAGGCTGAGCGCGGTTCGACTCTGCTCGCTGTCGGGTAATCGCTGCAATGACTTCGATGTCGGCCATGCCGAGCGACCCGCGCCGCGGTTCCTTCACGTCGAGGATGTCGGCTCCACCCCGAAGAGCGGCGCTGGCTTCCTCGGGCGAACGAACACTGACCAACAACTGCGGCCCGCGCGAGACATCCGGCAACAACAGGCGACTCCCCGATTCAGCACGTTCCGTCACGAACAGTTTCTCCACGTCGCTCTCATGATCGGGGTCACTCACTCGAAGGGTGAGTGAGGAAATGTGGCTGGGGTCCGCGCTTCGCGGCCCCCAGTGAAGTGGGATATGCCTCCATCTGGGGGCAGCGAAGCGCCGACCCGACCCACACACCGCACGTCCTCGCTCACGCTTCGGGTTGGTGTTGCCTGACTTCAGCGCCCCGTCTTCAGTTGAACGGGTTGCAGGCTGCGGACGGTGATCGTATCGGCTCCCCAGTCTTGGCGGAATTGGCGGTCGCCGACGATGCCCATGGCTTGGCCGGCGCTCCGTCGCAGATCGACTCCCGCTGCCGGTTGCAGGTATGCGAGCAGCTTGCCGTCGGGAGCAATCAGCGCGAACTGTGGACCGCCGGGAAACGATTTAGACATCGGTTGCACGAGGCCCGCGCCAGCGAAGCCGTTCGGGTTTGCAGGCCGTGCCGCGCCGGGAGGGATCGCGCCACCGGTCACTCCGCTGGTTTTTGGTCCAGAGGCAGGCTGTCCCTCCTGAACCATGTTCGGAATGGGTTGATTGGCCAACGGTTGGCCCGTCCCCAACGTCGGCTGTGAGACCGGCGGCGTGGAAGAGGTGCTGCCACCCAACGCCCTCAGTTGAGAATCACTTTGCTGTTGGAGCGACGCCAACTGCGCATCGCGCTGCCGTGTCTCGGAGGTCAACTTGAGAAACTCGGAGTAGTCCACGTGAATCTTTTGATAGCGCGCGACCGCGTCCAGACGGCCCGCGATCACGTGGCTCGTTGCCGGTTGACTCACTTCTTGATCGAGAGCACGGTACTGCTCGGCGATGTTGTCGAGGTTCCAGTTCGGTGGCTCTTGCAGGACCATCTCACGGAACTGTCTGTCGATTTTGTCGAGTCTCCCACGAAAGCCATCGGCCGGGTCGGCCTTCAAAGAAGCTCCCTGTTCACTAGGCCGAGTCTTCGCGCCAAGCGTTGAGGGGCCGGTTGAAATCGGTTTGGCGAAGGCATCGGGGTCGAGTCCCTGTCCATCGGCAACTGGTCCAGACGGTTTCTTTCCGCGAGGCGGTTCGGCGGGAAAGGGTTCCGAACGGATTGCATCGGCTGCGATGAGAGCTTTGCGAGGGATCCAACGCCACTCGCGTTTGATCGGGCTGATCTTGTACATCAGCTTCGACCGGTCCTCGAATGCGAACGTTTTCTCACCGAGAATCTGGACCGCATCCCCCTTCGAGAGGTTGCCCTGAATGGTCGTGAATTCATCGGGATTGATCGCGCTGCCGATGTGAACGACGACGTTGTTCGCCTTCAGCACGCCCGCGTTGTCGCCCGATTTCTGGACGTGTTCCGCGAGAATCCAACTGAAGCTGCCCGACGGTGGCGCGATCATGCACCAACCACCCGGATCGTGGCGATGAACCATCACCTTGTCCGCGCGCTTGAGCTTCTCGGTCGGATAGAAATTCGGGCCGGGACCGCTTCGCACATATTCGCCATCGAGATCGACAACGGCCTCGTAGGGGAACTTGCGGTCCTGAGCGATTGCCAACCCGGTGAAATGGCTCGCGACGGTAAGGCACAGCGCGACGAACAGCGCGGGGCGAACAACGGAACAGCGCACAACAGAAGTGGAGTACATGACGAGCCTCCTTGCCAGAACAGCAGGGGAAACAGGAACGTGAGCGGGTCTCATCGAGTTGAGTGACACGGCTTGGCTCACCAAAACATCACGGGAGGAACTTGCCTCCCAGACCGCGCGGGTTCTAGTCCACCGGCAGAATCCGCTCAATATCGGTTTCGCATACTGATCGCCGATGCAGGTTCGCGGCTACTTGCGCACTCGAACCAGCCGCAACGCGCGGCCGACGGCTGCGTGATACCTCACGCGGCCATAGATGAGACATTGGCGAGCCGCATGCCGTCAGGCTGCGGGTTCTCGATTGTCGCAGGAAACCCGTGGCCTGACGGCACACGGCTCGCCTGAAACATCTCACTCATGGCCGCGTGAGGTAGAAGCAAGATCAGCCGCGGCAGCGTGGCAATTGGGGTTGGCTCACTTCAGGGTCAAATCTATACTCCGCGTGCATTCGCCGCAGGGAGGGCGAACGCCGTCGAAATGACGTATTTCTTGGCACGCTACAGCAGGGAGGCATCGCGTGGACAAGGTTCTGATCGCAGGTATCGAGACGGTCGTTGGCGGCAATCTCGCAGCAGGTCTGGCATCGCGAGCACTGGTTACGGGGATGAGTCTCGGTGAGCCGGTTCACATCGCGGGCATCAACATCGAAGCGCGAGTCGCCTCGAATAACGACGCGATTCGTCAGATGATCGACCGGGTCCGTCCGGATCGAGTCATCCTGTGCGGCAACGCGGCGCGATCGGGTTGGGAAAACAACGTACTGCCGGGAGCGGGCGATCTCTTACAAGTGACTGCTTGGAGTGAAGCCGCTCGTCAATCGGGCGCGCAGCTCACGCTGATTTCATCCGACGCGATCTTCACCGGCCCGTGGATGTTTCACGCCGAGAACAGCCAGAGCCTCTGCCCGAGCACACCGGCGCAAACCTTACGCGACATCGAAGCGAGCGTGCAGGTCGAATGTCCTGACGCTCTGATCGTGCGGACGCATGCCTTCGGTTGGCAGCCGGGTGAAAAATCGGGCTGGATCGAATCTTTGCTTACCAAGCTGGAGCGCGGCTTCGATACGGAACTCGATTGCACTCGCTATGCCTCGCCGATTCTCGCGTCCGATCTGACGGAGATCATCGCGGGCGCTTGGACCACCGGTCTGAGCGGCATCTACCATGTGACCGGTGCAGAGCGAGTCAACCCGGTTCAGTTCGCCAGCCGTCTCGCACAGCAGTTCCATCTGCCGATCCCATTGTCGCTCGCGTCGGAGTCACTGATCGGTCGCCCCCGCGGCTTCGGCTGCGGCGAGACCTCACTGCAAACCCGTAAGATCCGTCGCGCACTCGGCACGTCGATGCCGATGCTCGACGAAGGGATTCAACGCCTCTTCCAACAACACGCCGATGGCTACCGCAAGCAGTTGTCCGCACGAGCCAGCCTGCCGACCAGCAAGGTGGCGTGAGCCGGGATGCGCGTTTGGATTGGCTTGTCGGTCGCAATTCAAGTCACTGTTCACACAGCGGATTCTCTATCCGATTTCGCTGCTCTGCACGCTCATCTTTCTGTCTTCCTTGCTTCTTGTTTCCTGCTCAGCGAGAGCGAGGAGACAGCAAGAGAGCGGTAGAAAGATGAGAACGACGAGGTGTTGGCTCGCCTGATTTCGGCTTTTGCCGGCCACGTCAACAACGAAGTCTTGGCGAACCTGTAATGGAGCGAAGTCTTGTTGGACGATGCCGAGGACGGGCGATACAAGTTTGTCGCCCGTTGTTGATCGTGGTTGTGAAGGCGCGTCCTCTGAACACGGTCTCGCGGGCACTCCCGCCCGAACTCGCCTCCCGCGAACCTGCCCATGACTCTGCTCCTTCGTCTCGTAATGACACCGGTGATCCTCGTTGTCGTGCTGTCTGAGACAGTCATCACCGCACGGTTTTCTTCCGCGCACGAGCCAGCCTTGGCCTCAGCGCAGGAGGCGTCGCCACTGGCCAAACGGTTCAATGATGAAGGTCTGACGTTCGTCCGCAAGCACTGCTTCGAGTGCCACGGCGAGAAAGACATCAAAGCCGATCTGAGCCTCTTCGCTGACAACAGCGCCGCGTCGGTCGTGAAGCGCCGTGCAGTGTGGGAGAGCGTGATCGAGATGGTCTCGACCGGACAGATGCCGCCGTCTGAGAAACCGCGTCCCGAGCAGGCAGACAGTGACAAGTTCGTCGCCGTGATCAACGCCGTGTTTGAAGATCGCGATCTGCACGCGCCGTCCGATCCGGGTCGAGTCACCGTGCGCCGGCTGAATCGGGTCGAGTACAACCACACCGTGCGCGACTTGATGGGGATCGACTTCAACGCGGCCGAGGACTTCCCGTCGGATGACATTGGCCACGGCTTCGACAACATCGGCGATGTGCTGACCGTCTCGCCCGTTCTCATGGAACGTTACCTCGCGGCAGCGGAGACGATCGTCAACAAGGCGATTCTCATTGGCACTCCACCGCCACCACCGAAGCGGCATCTGGTGGCGACGTTTCTTCGCTCGACCAAGATGGAGCCGTTTCGCGAGGTGAACGTTCGCAGCCTGGAGTCCAACGGCAACCTCAGCACAACGCACAAGCTGACTGTCGCGGGCGAGTACATCTTGCGTTTTCGAGGTTGGGGACGGCAGGTCGGCGAGGAGCCGGTGAAGGTCGCGTTCCGAATCGACGACAAGGAGATCGGCACCGCCGACATCAAGGCGACGAAGGACGGTAAGGGGACGTTCGATGCCAGCCCGGTCTGGCTCGAACCGGGTGAGCGTCGCGTGTCGATCGCCTTTCTTAACGAGTTCACCGACTCGGAGATCGAGAAGCTGGATGAGGCTCAGCGCGCGTTGTTCGTGCAGTTCTTCGAGTTGGAAGGCCCGCTCGACATGGTGCCGCCCTCGCACAAGATGCTGCTGTCCTGTGACGCCACGAAGACCAAGCCCGAGCAGACACGCGAAGTATTGAGCCGCTTCCTGGCGCGAGCCTACCGTCGCCCCGTGACCAAGGAAGAATTGGAACGTCTCGTCGTCCTCGCGATTACGGCGCAGGATGACGGTCTGTCGTGGGAGGCCGCGATGCAGCGAGCCATGCTGGCGGCACTCGTCTCGCCCAAGTTTCTCTTCCGGTTGGAACTCGATGACCGACCGGCTGCTTCGCCCACTGCGGAGGCTTCCACGACTGGCAACCCCGCGCCGCAAACGCTCGACGAGTACCAGCTCGCCTCGCGGCTCTCGTACTTCCTCTGGAGTACGATGCCCGACGAGGAACTCTTCGCGCTGGCGGGCAAAGGTGAGCTGACGAAGAACCTTGATGCTCAAGTGCGGCGGATGCTGGCCGATCCGAAATCGAAGTCACTTGTCGATCAATTCGCAATGCAGTGGTTGCAGCTTCAGCGGTTGAAGACCGTCTCGCCGGACACGAAGCTCTTCCCGCAGTTCAACGATCAACTGCGAGCGGCGATGTTCAAGGAGACCGAGCTGTTCATCGACTCCATCATTCGCGAGGACCGCAGCATTCTCGACCTGATCGACGCGGACTTCACGTTCGTGAACAGGCCGCTCGCTCGGCACTACGGTCTTGAAGCGGCGATGAGCAAACCTCCGGAGGGGGAGCAGCGCCGCAGACGCACCGGTCCAAACCGCGACAGTGAGTTTGAACGCATTACGCTCCCCGACAAACAACGCGGCGGACTGCTGACTCAAGCCAGCATCCTCACCGTGACGAGCAACCCGACGCGCACGTCGCCGGTCAAACGAGGCCGCTGGATTCTCGAACAGATTCTCGGCGCACCGCCCCCCCCTCCTCCGCCCAACGTTCCCGAATTGCCTGAGGGAGACAAAGCCCAACTGACGGGATCGCTCCGTCAACGGATGGAGCAGCACCGCGCGAATCCCTCCTGTGCCAACTGTCACGCGAAGATGGACCCGCTCGGTTTCGCGTTTGAAAACTTCGACGCCATCGGCGGCTTCCGTCAGAAGGACGGTGAGTTCCCGATCGAAACGGCCGGAGTCCTGCCCGGTGGCAAGACGTTCCAGGGTCCGGTCGAGTTGAAGACGATCCTGATGGAGCAGCGCGGAAAACTCGGACGCAACCTGACCGAGAAGCTGATGACATACGCACTCGGTCGCGGGTTGGAGCATTACGACCGCCGCGCGGTCCTGAAAATCCAAACGGCTCTCGAACAGAACGGCTACAAATTCTCGGCCCTCGCCAGCGAGATCGCCAAGAGCGAACCGTTCCGGATGCGTCGCGGCGGTGAATGACGCGACTGCATCGTTTAACCGCGTGGGCAACGCCCCGCGCGGCGATGGAGAAACAGGCGCCAACCCGCATTCCGCACAGCTTCGGGCTTCAACACCGCTAACTCGTTTAACCGCAAGCCAAAGGCGAGCGCGCCGGGACGTGCGGATACGAGGTTCTGTATCAGGCCTCCGCGCTCGTCTTTGGCTTGCGGTTAAACGACGGAACAAGACGCCGCATGCGTCACTCCTCAGGCAACTCAGCCCACTCACCCGTGAGCCGCTTCACGAGGATCGTCGCGTAGCAGCCGCGTGGCAGGACGAACTGCAACGTCACGCGAGACCGGCCGGGATAGAGGTCGTCGTCGCCCGAGTGGATTCGCAACTCGCGCGGGATGAGTAACGCGGCTCGTTCACCCTTCGAGAAGAACGCATCGCGCGGGTACTTCACGCGGAGCTCGCGCAGCGACAAACCTTCATCCGCGAGGACCTGTTCGTACAGCGACAGGATTGGGCCGGGTTCGAGTTTCAGCCGCGCGGAGGGAAGTGGCAGAGGTGTCCCGGCGAGCAGCGTTCGTTCGGAGTCATTCAGCTCGGTGAAGAACGGAACGTTGGCCGTCGCGAGCGTCACGGATTGCAGTCGCGCGGGATCGACGTGCTGTTGCAGCCAGCCCGAGAGCATCAAGTTCCAGAGGTCGCTCTGAAACGCGGCGAGCCACAGGCTGCGCATGTCCTGCCTCATCAAGGCCAGCGCTTCGCGAAAGCGCGTGGGGTGGTCGCACAGATAGGTGATGATGCTGCGGCGAGACGACTTCGGCAGCGCGGCCTTGCACTCGATCCACTTTCCCCACAAGTCGCGGATCAGTTCCTTCTCGACTTTGTCGCCGGGGCGATCGTGCGGGTTGGCCTCGGCCAGCGCGAGCCACAGTGCGCGTTCGTAGTCTCCCAGACACCACGGCTTCGCGATGAATTCGCCCGACGCACCGAGCGACCCGAACCGCTGGTTGTCGAAATAATTCGGCACGCCGTCGCGCGCGACCGCCTCGCGCTGGGAGAGGATTTCGTGAGCGGCTCCGTGAGTCAGGTTCCGCATGACGACGTGAAAGCGGTTCGCCGTGATGTCGTGTGGCCCGAAGGCTCGATCCGACTGACCCTGATAAGCCAGCGTGAAGTGTTCTTGTTTGAGATCGTGTCGCGGCCCGCGTTGAATGGTGACCCATTGTCGCGTGACGGCGTGCTTGTCCTTCAAACCGCCGTAGCTGATCGCGTGGCGCGGGATGTTCCAGCGTGCGGCCACGGATGTAATGGCCTCCATCGTCCCGAGCGATTTCTTCGTCAGCAAATACACCGCAAACGAACCACCCTTGAGCGGAAAGTCGCTCAGTTCCTCGACCTCAAAATCATCCGGCAGACTCTTCAGTTTCATGCGGGCAGGTTAGCAGGGGTCGCACGGCGTCGAAAGTGGATGAGATTCGATGCGTCGTTATAGCCCCAACGCCAACGGCGTGGCTGACGATTGCACTCGACGACGATTGAGAAGCAGCACCCACGCCGTTGGCGTTGGGGCTAAACGGGCCACAGGGCCGCCACGGTGAAGATCGCGGTGAACGTGATGAACAGCAGCGTGAGCGTGTGGTAGCCAAGCGTCAGCCACCACTTCGTCAGAAAGTTCTTCACGTCGAAGACCGCTTGCAGACAAAGGCGGATGCCCCAAAAGGCGGCGATGTATCCGCAGACGCCTCGTGCCAGGCCACTGCCGCTGGCGAGTTCTTTTGAATTGAACAGACAGATCAAACCGAGCGACACAATCGCCAGCACGACATACCCGCCGTACGTCCAGTAAAGCTGTCGATGCAGTTTGGGAATTGCATGCAGTTCCTCGCGCCAGTTCAGCCGCAGCGGCACCAGTGCGGAAGCGATGGGCACAAACAGTTGCAACGCCCCCGCCAGACAGATCAGGTTGGGAAGATACTCGCGCATGATGCGGTTCCTTTCGAGACTCTTGTCCCCTCGCCCCGCTTTGTGGGGAGAGGGTGAGGGGATTTCTTCGCTGTGTCTCATCGCGATTGTGTCATCCGGCTCCGAGAACGTGACAGAACGGCACGATGATTTCCGTGACGAAGACTGCCGGGAACAGCAGGCCGACCGGCCCGATCAGCGTCACGGCGGCAAAGGCCCAACCGACGAAACCGCGGCCCAGTCCGAATCGCCGGCCCCCCGCCGATCGCTCCACGAACAACGCCACTGCTTGAATCACAAAGAAGACGGTCGGCCCTCCGTAGCCAGACTGCACGGGGATCGTGATCGCCAACTCGTGAAGCAGTCCGCTGATGACGAATCCAACGGCGAGTGCCAACTTCGGGCCAAGCCGCTTGGTGAGCGGCAGGAAAACGAACCGATGCGTCAGATCTCGAAAGGCAATGTTCCAACGTTGGCCCCAGAAGTCCGAGACGCCCGTCGCGAGCAGCGGCGAGTTCATCAGCGGGCGAGCGTCCACACCGTTCGCCCGCCATGCACAGCTCAACAGATGAAACAGCCCGGAGTGCAGAAACAGGATCAACCCCACCATCGCCACCCAGCCGAACAGCCAATCGTTGTCGCGGCCCACGCGCGGCGCGAGGATCCAGATCAGGACCACTCCGCAACCGAGCTTGATCGCCGCCGCCAGCCACTCGTGCGAAGACGGCGAACGACACCGTGACGAGTTTCCGAGAAAGGCGGGCGCATCCATTCCCGGCCAGGCGAGCAGATACGCCGCATGCCTCCAGGCGGGTGCGCGAATGGAGCGAGCGTCCCACCACGACAACCACTTCAGACCTGCGTACATCGTGCAGGCGATCAACCACATGCAGGCCCAGCTCGGAATATCGGCCGGCGCGGCGAACCACGCCAGTACCGGCAACGCGAATGGCGGCGTCCATCCCACCAATGACGCAGCGGCTGATTGTCTGGACAACATGTGGCCCGTTCCTCGACCTCGATCGGATCACTCACTCTGGCAATTGACTTCGCCGAGTGAACCGGGACAAAGTCACAGAGTTAACTGTCGCAGGCTCCGTTCGCTACTCCGCACTGAAAGTTCGGCAAGATCGTTGGCCTCACGCATCTCGCGCGGGGATCGCGTCAATACCGAGATTCGCCCCTTGCGAACGCCCGCTTCCACCGCGTCTAATCGTCGCCAATCGCAGATCGTCCATACCGGATGAATCGGCTATCCCCACGGCCTCACGCTGAAACTCGAACACCGATCCCATGCAAGTCGTCATTACTGCCGTTGGTCCTGATAACCGGGGCCTTGCCGATCCGATCATTCATCATGTCACGGGAGCCGGGGCGAACATCTTTGAGATTCAGATGTACGACCACGATCTCGAACGACTGTTTGCCATGCACCTGCGCTGTGAGTGGCCGGGCGACGCACAGTCGCTCGCCGCGCTGAGGTCACAGATGCAGGACATCGGCCGCGTGAAAGACTTGTCGATCCGCACCTGGTCGCGCGACGAACGGCCCGGCCCACCGAGGATCGCCATCTGTACGACTTATCGTCCCGAGCCGGCTCTCGCGGTGCTGCGGGCCATCCGTGACCGGCGGCTGAACGCGACGCCCGCCGTGATGATCGGCAACCGCGACGCCTGCCGCGGCGTCGCCGAGCAGTTCGGCATCGACTGGCATCTCGTCGGTAATGCCAAAGGCGAACCGAACAACGAGCAGATGATCGAGCTCTTCGATCGTTACGATGTCGATTACATTCTGCTCGCGCGGTACATGCGAGTCCTCCCCGCCGCCACCTGCTGGCGCTTCGCGGGTCGGATCATCAACCTCCATCACGGACTGCTTCCGCCGTTCCCCGGATTCCGTCCGTATGAGGACGCTTATCAGCACCGGATGCTCACCTACGGAGCGACCGTCCACTTCATCGTTCCCGAATTGGATGCCGGCAATCAGATCATTCACCAGAGTACGTTCACGGTCTTTCCGGGAACGCCGCTCGACCAGATCAAGCGCCAGGGCGAGACCGATCACGAACCAAGCTGCCTCGTTGAAGGAGTCCGCCGCGTCGTCGATCGCGAAGTCGAACTCCACTTCCACCGCGTGGTGCGACGCAAGGCAATGGGCGAGTGATTGGCTTGGGCGTCAGCCCTCTTGCCGTTTTCTGAGCGGGGCGGCGTCAGCCCCCTGGCTCTTGGGCGTAAGCCTCTATTCAAAACCAAAAAGTGCCAGGGGGCTAACGCCGCCCCGCTCAGAAACAAGATGTCCGGCTCCAGCCGCACTCGTTTCTACTTCCTCGCTCAAGCTTCGGGTTGGTGTGCGGCGATCATGGCTTGGAAGAGGCCGGGCCAGGTGAACTCGGTGGCTTCGGCGGCGATGGAGAGACCGACGGCTTGAGCGGCGGCTGTGGTGACGGGGCTGATGCTGGCGAGCTTCGTCTTCACGCCGAGGTGTTGTCGTGCGACGGGCGTCAGCAGGCGTGCGAAGGAGCGGGCGATCGACGGGCTGGAGAGGCCGATCCAGTGAAAGTCGCCTCGCTCCAATCGGTCGAGTTCCGCGCGAGGCAACTCGGTCACGTCGCGGTTCTGGTAGACGACGACTTGTTCGAGCGTGGCTCCGGCGGCGGCCAGTTCCGTGGGGAGGACTGCGCGCCCGCGCGAGGCGCGCGCCCAGAGGACTCGACAGTGGGCGATGCGTGGTCGCATCGCGGCGGCAAGTGCTTCGGCGCGGTATTCGGCGGGGATGAGATCGGCTCGCAGCGAGAACTCTTCGAGGACGGCGGCTGTGGCGGGACCGATGCAGGCGAGTTTGGCGTGTCCCAGCGCGCGCACGTCGCCGCCGGTTTGCCAGAGTCGGTTGAGCAATCCGCGCACTCCGTTCGCGCTGGTGAAGACGATCCAATCGAATGAGTGAAGTCGTGGCAGCATGGCATCGACTTCGGACCAGTCTTCGGGGGGGAGGATCTCAATCGTCGGGAGCATCACCGGGAGCGCGCCGAGTTCGTAAGCCTGCTGTGCGGCGTCGTCGGCTTGTTCTTCGGGGCGCGTGATCCCGATGACTTGTCCAAACAGGGGGCGATCTTCAAACCAACGGGCTTGTTCGCGGACCTTCACGCAGTCGCCGATGATGACCAACGACGGCGGTTGCAGTCCGGCTGACTTCGCGAGGGAAGTGATGTCGCTCAATGTTCCCGTGACGGAGCGTTGCAGCGGTTGAGTCGCTCGGCAGACGACGCAGGCGGGGGTGTCGGCCGGTTTGCCCGCCGCGATCAAGGCGGACGTGATCGCCTCCAACCGATGCAAGCCCATGTAGAAGACCAGCGTGCCGGGGAAGTGCGCGAGCGAATGGTAATCGAGCGCCGTGGCGGGCTTGGTCGGGTCTTCATGCCCGGTGATGAAGGCGACCGCCGAGGCATGGTCGCGGTGCGTGAGCGAGATTCCGGTGTAGACCGCCGCCGCCGTGGCCGCCGTGATGCCAGGGACGACTTCAAACGGGATCCCTTCCGCCGCGAGTGCTGCCGCCTCTTCCGAGCCGCGTCCAAAAATGAACGGGTCGCCCCCTTTGAGCCTGACGACCGTTTTGCCTTCCTTCGCGGCAGCGATCAATCGGCGATTGATTTCGTCCTGCGGGAGCGAGCGACCGAGTGGTCCTTCGGCCCGACACGTCCTCTCCACAGCAGCATGTCCGTGCCGGAGCAGCATCGGATTGACGAGGCCGTCGTACAGGATCAGATCCGCGCGACGCAGGCACTCGGCTCCCTTCAACGTGAGCAGGCCGGGGTCACCGGGTCCGCCCCCGACGAGATAGACCTTGCCGATTGTGCGTGAGTGCGTAGCGTCTGCGGGGGGGGGCGTTGTTGAAGTCGAACTGGCGGAGGTCGTCATCGGAATCGGGGTCGCTGTGTTGAGGGAGAGGGCTTTGAATTGGACCCCAGAGCGGGGAAGCCGCGCGGCCATCACGTCTGTGGTCGAGCGAAGCATTTGCATCGTAGCCGTCCTGTCGTGGGCGCGAAACTCGTCAGGGTTGAAACAACCGTGAGAGCCAATGGCACGAAGAGCCGACTGCGGACGAATCGGTCTTGTCACTCCGGCAACTGTCTGCCAGACTTCAGATGCGTGGTCGAGTGGCAACCACGACGTTTCCAACAGTCGTGGTGAGCCGGGTGGCGTCAGCCCTCGGACTCCTCCAATCCGAGCGAAAAATCCGGGGGCTGACGCCCAATGGCACTTACTTTGTCGCCTTTCGCTCCGCGAAAGGGCGTTCTTTCGCGGAGCGAAAGACGACAATCCTGCGGTTCGCAACCTAAAGTAAGTGCCATTGGGCTGACGCCGCCCGGCTCACCAGATTCGGGCTTTTGTCGGAAGTGGCAACAACGTTCAAGGGATGGCTGCAATGAAGGCGTTCGTCGCGGGTCTGGTTTGTGTGGTCGCTCAGGCGGCGTTCGCTCTGGTGGCGTGTTCCCCGGTCGCGTTTGGGCAGGGGGTTGTCTGCCAATTGCCTCCCGATGGAACGTGGGTGCGGTTTGAAGGCTCGTACACGCAGAGCGAGATTCGGCCGGACTCCGCCGAAGGGAAGCTCGACATCAGCCCGTGGATCGAGAAGGTCTGGATCAAGTCGGTCGGATCGGAGATGGCCGAGTATCGCGGCGAGATGACCGCCTGCCGGTGGATCGAGATCAAGATTGATCGCGGACGTGAGAAGGACGGCAACATCGACACGGGTCTGACCGGCTCCGAGATTTACAAAGTCCTGATCCCCGAGTCGTCCGTGATCGCCGACAACGTGGACAAGAACAAAGTCCCCGTCAGCTTCTTGCCGCTGGTGAAGGGCTTTCGCAAAGTCGGCAAGGCCGATCCGAAGCCGCTGACCGAACCGGCGCTTCAGCTCTATCCGCTGGGAATCCTCGTCGGCTATTACCGCGAGTTGAAGGTCGTAGAAGAGAGCGTCGATCCCGAGGTTGGGATTGAAGCGGTCAAGCAAGCACAGCAACTCCAAGGTCAGATTTCGATTGAGCGAACGACAAGTCGTACCGTGCAAGAATCGACGATCTGGAAGAGTCCCGAGGTGCCGTTCGGTGTCGCGCGCTGGAGCGCCAAAATCACGCGCGAGGTCAAGGACGCTCAAGAAGCCCGCGACGCCTTCAAGCCGGTCAGCGAAGTGACCATTGAAATGAAGGCCAAAGAAACGGGGACCGAAGGAGCCGAAGGGAAGAGCGAACTGACCGTGCCGTGAGGGCAAGTCGATTTGGCTTTGTGCTATTCACGGCTCGTTAGCCTCTGAACGCAGCTCTTGAACATCGCGCCGGACGTACTCGCTTGGATCATTCTCAAGGTAGTCAAGCCAAGCACCGAGTTGAGGCGAGCGAACCGTGTGTAAGACGTGAAGCGCCGCCATTCTTGTGTACTCAAAATCGTCGCTCAAATCGGTAATCGCGATCGCTTCGGCTTCTGATGGAGAGAATGGTGCAAAAGCCATAAGAGAACGTCTTCGCACGTACTCACAACTGTCTTTAAGCAGTGGGCGAATTAGATCGGCCGCGTCTTCCAAACTGGCTTCGGCTACTCGCTTGGCAATCAGCCACTTTGCATCAGGTTCGCCGTGGTTCACAACTGCCTTGGCTAGCGTTCTAAGTAGTAGTGGAGCATCAACAAGATGTTCTGCAAGGTTCTCACCCTCTTCATCGATTGCTATCGCAAAGAGCAAGTCGTCCACGAGGTCAGTTGGGATGTCACCCGCTTGGAATTGATCCATCACCGTAATCGCGGCATCGAAGAATTCATCCCAACGTTCGTACAACCAAGTCTCTTCAACACTCCAATAATTGCCATTTGCCACCCAGTTTTTGAAACGTTTAACTTCATCACTGAGTTCCGACATGCAATGGAATACCAAATAGGTGAACGGAACACGTTCCTCGCCTTTCAGCGGCTCGATGTTGGTCAAAGCTCGGATCACAGGTCGAGTTTGCTGCGGCGATCGCGCCATTCGCTCTTGTGGTCCTTCAGGTGCTTGGTGAGAAACGCGAACATGTGCTTCTCGACGCCGAGGTTCTTGTTCAGCAGATTGGTTCCTTCGAGCGGTGACTCGTACCGTTCGATGTAAATGATCTGCTCCTCATCCTTGTCTTTCTCCTTCTTAGGAGCGAGTTGGTCGTGCATCTTGTTGGCGACGGCGAGGTCGGTCTTGTTCTTGTTCCCGACGCCGATCATCACTGCCCGACCGATGACACGAATAAATCCGACCGACTTGGTGACGTTCAAGCCGGGGGCGGTCCCTTCGGGCGACAACAGGATCAGGGCCTGCACGTCTTGCCCGCGCGGGGTCTTTTGAGCGAGAGTCGGCGCATCGTCGTACGGGGTCTTTTTCCAGTCGAGTTCGGTGTAGGCGATCGCGACGGGAGTACTCATGTCGGCGGCGACGATGGCCAGCTTGTTCATGTTGAGCTGCTTCTTTTGGTGTTCCTCGAACAGGAACTTCTTCACCGCTTCCATGTCTCCGGCCACCATCGCCTCGTAGGCTTGGGCTTTGGGAGCGCCGGTGTCGGCCTTCTTGCCAGTGGCGGCCGCTCCACTGCCGCCTGTGCTTTCACCGTGACCGCGCAGATCGACCGTGACCACGGCGAAGTCGGCCTTCTGCAAGGCCTCCGCGTATCCCTTCCAAACCTGTCGGCTGCTTCCCTTACCGTGGAGCATGATCACCACGGGAGCGTCTTGCCCGCCTGTCGCTTTGAAGTAGGTGATGGCGACGTTGGCGTTGTCCTTCGTGGGCAGCGTTTTCTCTTCTGAAAGAGCCTTCTTGGCGGGAGCTTGTCCGAAGGCTGAGGTTGATGTCGCCAAGACGACGCACAGTCCGAGGACCAGCCACGCCCCGGTCGTCGCGCGATGAGCCTGATGAACCCAGCCGAGCGTTCGCCATTGATTCGATCTTGCAGAGAGTCGCATGAGTTTCCTCCAGAGAATTTCGCCCGGTGTGGAATCGTCCGACAATGGAGTCGGGGGGGAAAGCAATCGTGGTCGCGTCTGCATTCGTTGACGCTCATCAAACGTGCCGTCAGTGTAGGAGCGGTAAAAACCTCGGTCAATCAGCGGCGGCGGTGATCGCAATTTCAAGCGGAGGCTGTGCCGATCAGGCAGGCTGTTCTACGTGTGAAGCCGCTCCGCCGGTGAGACTTGGAAGATTGATTCCTCTGCGAGGATGTCCAGAGGCGTTTCAAGGCGTTGGTTCGGTTCACTTTCTTTTCATCGCGAAAGCCATCTCTGTGAGTCATCTCGTTGAACTGCCCGGCTTGTTTGTGACGGGAACAGATACGGGTATCGGAAAGACGTACGTGACGTCTTTCATCGCGCGACAACTGGGTTCGTGCGGCGTGCGCGTCGGCGTTTACAAACCGGTCTGTTCGGGAGCCGAGTTCGACGTAAATGGTTTTGCTCGATGGGACGACATCGAACGGCTGCGCGACGCGGTGCGAGGCAATTGGTCTGAAAGTAGTTTGTCCGACGAGGCGATTTGTCCGCAGAGGTTTCTCGCGCCACTCGCTCCTCCGTTGGCCGCGCGGGCGGAAGGGCGGACTGTTGATCTCGCGCTGTTGAAGTCGGGAGCCGGGCATTGGTCGAGCCGGGCCGAGATACTCCTCGTCGAAGGAGCGGGCGGACTGTTGGCTCCCGTCAGTGAGACCACGAACGGCGCGGACCTCGCGCGGGAGTTCGGCTACCCGCTGATCGTTGTCGCGCGGTGCGGACTCGGGACGATTAATCATTCGTTGCTAACGATCGAGGCGGCAGAACGACGCGGGTTGCGCGTGGCAGGAATCGTGTTGAATCAAGCTCGCCCAGACGATGATCTCGCGCTGGCGGCCGACAACGCCGTGGAGATCGCCACGCGCGGTGGCGTGCCCGTGTTGGGAGTCATCGCATGGCAATCGGCGGCCGGTTTGCAACGCGATGGCCGGACGGTCACAATCGACTGGCGGCCTTTGGCGGAGTGCGGCATGAGTGACACGAGAGTGATCTGAGAGGGACGTGATGGCGACGGAAGTGACTTGCGGTCAGTGCCACGGTCGTTTGCTGATTGAGACACCGGGGGTCGTGGTCGCGTGCCCCCATTGTGGAGTCCACCTTTCGATTCCGGCCCCCGAGACTTCCGAAGTTTTGAACGACATCGAAAGTCGGCTGTCTCCGGAGTTGATTCCTGATCCACCTTCAACACTCGATACGCCGCCCGGAGCCGGTCGGCTCTCCGTTGAGATCAGCCCGATGGAAGTCGCGCAACTCTCGGAGCCGGCCATTGAAGGAGACACGGCAGTGGCGGAGCCGCCGTCTTCTGAAGTGGCTCCTACGGAGACCGGCGAAGTCGATACCGGTGACATTGAACTGAACTTTGGCGCGTTGGGAGGCTGGTCTCCCAACGTCACGGACGAACCTCCGACGGAGGCTGCGGGAGCGTCGGACATTTTCAGTGGTAGCGGCGGCGATACTCTGGAACATGAGGTCGAATTCGGCTGGCATAGCGCTCCGAATCTCTCACTCTCTAAAGACGAGCCAACTCCTGCTTTGACGCCGAGCGTGCCGGAACCCGACGTGTCACAGCCAGCACTTTTCACATCGCCACTGATGGGCTGGGCGTCGCCTTCGAGTCCCGTGTCGTCCGATGAGCACGCCACATCCGAGCAGTCGCCAGCCCCGTTTCCCTCGTTCGCTGAAACTCCCGTTCACGCGGCCGTATCAGCAACTCCGCTCTCCGGCTTGGTTTCTGCCGGAGCGTGGGACTTCATGCAACGGCGCCAGCCGGACGCACCGCCTCCCGCCGCTGCCGTCCCAACGGTGAATTTTGTTCCACCCGCGAACTCGTTCGCGAGTGAGGCTCTTCCGGCCGATGGTCCCGCCAACACTGAGTCGCCGACAGGGGCGTTCGACGCAGCCCAGTTTGAGAACGCCGCTTCAAACATCTCACAACCGAGCACGGTGAGTGGTGATGAATTTGCACTGTCAACGTCACAGCAATTCCATTTTGGAGCGTTGCCAGCGGCGATGTTTGCGGGAGCAGACTCTCCAACGCCGGACAGTGCTGCTGCTTCAACAGACGCCGTGACGAGTGCGATTACTGGCGATTCACCGTTGGGCTTGAAGCCGGTCGCCACGTATTCCGCAGATGCGGTCGAAGCCCGTCAGCGGCAGCTCGTCATGCTGCTGCTACTGGTCGGGAGTTACGCCAGTGCCGTCACGATCGTGCTGTCCTATCTCTTCTTTTTCGTCAAGGCTCATCCCTTGGAGAGCCTGCCCGATATCAAGGTTCCCACGCGCAAGGGGGGCGAAGTCGCGCTGACGTATTACGCGCCCAAGAACGATCTCGCACCAGGACACGTCATGCGGCTTGGTCAGTCGGAGCGGTTCGGCAGCGTGAAGGTGACGCCGGTGAAAGTGACACGCGGCATCGTGAAATTTGAACACGGTCGTCAGAAGGGGGCGGAAGCACGCCAGCCGACCGAACCGCTGCTCAAACTGTGGCTGAAGTTTGAGAACGTCTCGCGCGATCAGACTTTCGCTCCGCTCGACGCTGTGCTGATGTTCAAACGCAAAACCAAGTCGTTCGGAGAGACCGTCTACGCGAACAATTTTTTGGGAGCCTCTGCCGATCGCAAACAAGGCGGGACGTTGCTGTATGTTTACGACCATCCCGTTTACAGCGAGTTCGTCATGGCGGACCAAAAGCTGGACGAACAAGTCTCACCGGGTACGTCTTGGCTGACGTTCATCCCGTCCGAAGAAGAGGCCGTCCAATTGAGTGGTGAACTCGTGTGGCGCTTCCACTTCCGCAAGGGCTACCACTCCAAGTCGCGAAACGGCGTGACAACGCTCGTCGATGTTGAGTTCAGCAGCAAGGACATCACCGACGAGAGCGGAGCGAGCTGAGGAGGATTGCTGGAACCTCGCACGGTCAGTGATGAGACCTCTGAGCGGGGCGGCGTAAGCCCCCCGGTTCTTCCGAAGAGGGCTTACGCCGCCCCGCTCGGAAACCTCTCACTTTTGCCGCGTGAGGTATAAACGAAATCATCTGGCTCTTGGACACCCCAACATGGACTGTGACGCATGTCTGCGGAGAAGGCGGAAGGACTGATTCTGCGCGTGACCGACTTCAGTGAGACCAGCCGGATTGTCGTGCTGTTCACGCGGGAATTCGGCAAGATTTCGGCCTTGGCCAAGGGGGGGCGGAGGCTCAAGGGGCCGTTTGAATCCGCTCTTGACCTGCTCGCGACGTGTCAGATAGTGTTCCTCCGCAAGCACACATCTGGCCTCGATCTCCTCACCGAATCCAAACTCGTCACCCGATTTCATCCCCAAGAGCGGGACTTGGTCTGCTTGTACGCGGGCTATTATGTCGCCGAATTGTTGCTCGGGCTGACCGAAGATTACGACCCTCATCCAGAACTGTACTCGGCCGCGCAGGAAGCTCTGGCTTCGTTCGCGACCACGGAAACGACACGTCTCGGCATCCTGAGATTTGAATTGGTAGTGCTGCGGGAAATTGGACAGCTTCCCGAGTTTGAATCGTGTGTCGCGTGCGGCACTCGGCTGACGGAAGGACGAACGTTTGGGTTCTGGGTCTCGCAGGGTGGCCTCATTTGCCCGGACTGTCAGAAAGAGGAATACACACAACTCTCCATTCACGCGGGCACGGCCGCAGTGTTACGAGTTGTTTCGGGTGAGAATGATGAAGCGCGGCAACGGCTCAGCCTGTCACCGCAACAGTTCAAGGAAGCAAAACACGTCACGACGGCCGCCCTGTCGCACATTCTGGGCAAGCGACCAAAAATGTTGAAGTACCTCGGTTAGAGTCCCTTTCGATAACTAATCCGAAGCGTAAGCGAGGACGATTCCACGCCGGGCCTTCAGCGTCCTCGCTTACGTTTCGGGTTGCTATTCGGAAAGCAGTCGCGCGGGGCGTTGCCCACGCGGTTAAACGAGCGTCCCGGTCTCCGGTCGCTTCACTCACACGGTCATGGATGACCATGCAGCACACGTCAGAATATGAACAATCGCGATGTCAGCGCGGGCCGATGGCTCTGTGTGTCGTTGTGGTTTGGTGTCTGCTCCCACTCCTCGGGGGTTGCGTCACTCCGTGGGAGAAGTCGGCGCTGCTGAAGGATAACACCCCGAACATCACCAAGGTGCAGGGGCCGACCGAGCGACGCCTGCGAAACCTGATGTGGTTGCGCGACCGTGAGAACGACAACGGTGACGACACAGATTCACTGAAACCGCTGGCCGGGACGGATGAGTACGTCGCTGCGACCGACATCTATAAAGACGAGCGGTTCGCCGAAGCCCAGAAAGCGTTTAAAGCCGTCGCCAAAAAGTACAAGAAGAGCGACATCCGCGAGGATGCGCTGTTCATGCAGGCGGAGGCCGCTTACCAGCAGGACCACTACGCGAAGGCGCACGATGTCTACGCGATGCTGCTCAAGGAATATCCTTCCACGCGGCATCTCGATGTCGTTTCCGAACGTCTCTTCAAGATCGGCCGCGTTTGGCTGAGCTTCCCCGAGGTCGCCAAGCTGGGCGAGGTCCAGCAGGTCAACTACGACGATCCCAAGCACAAGCTCCCGGCGGAAGAGCCTGCCGCTCCGAGTGGTAAGCCGATGTACATCCCGAATTTTACGAACAAGGCTGAGCCACTGTTCGACACACCGGGAAATGGTGTCGCCGCATTGCAGGCGATCTGGATGAACGACCCGACGGGGCCACTGGCCGATGACGCAATGATGCTCGTCGCGAGCCATCACGCCCGCAAAGGGAACTTCGTCGAGTCAGACCGGTTCTTCCAAATGTTGCGTGAGACTTTCCCGAACAGCCCGCACTTGCAGGAAGCATTTCTGCTTGGCTCGCACGTCAAGCTGATGTCGTACCAAGGTGCCGAGTACGAAGGGAAGACGTTGACCGAAGCCGAGCTTTTGAAAGAGAGTACGCTGCGGCTCTATCCCAACATTGAAGACAAAGATCGCCTGAAGCAGGAACTCGCTCAGATCGAAGAAGCCAAGGCGGAACGCGAATGGGCACAGGTTGAATTCTGGATGAGAAAGGGCAAGAAGCGGGCGGCCGCCGTCTACTGCAACCAAGTGATCGCCCGCTTCCCTAAATCGCCGTTCGCTGAGAAGGCACGACGGCAACTGGAAGAACTCGGCCCCGAGTACGCCAGCGGCGCAGTCCTGCTCGCACCGGCTGATCCCCCCAAGAAGCCGCTCTTCGGACAAGTGATCCCGCAGACCTCATCGAAGTCCGTCAAATCAGCTTCGGTCAAACAGGACTACGCACCGGAAGCATCTGCCGAGGAAGCTCCTTCGCGCTGGTCAGGCAACCCGTTCAAGCGGTCACAAAAAATGACCGACCCGTTTGAAGAAGCCGCCGAAGACATGGAGGTCCGCGACGAGGACGCTCGTGGCGGAGATGCCTCCGGAAAGAACGACACTGCCAAGAAACGAGGTTGGCTCCCGTGGTCGCCTCCACGCCGACTGCCCGCCGGTTCGGACAACGAAGCGCAGGAGATCGAAGCTCCCGCGTCAGGCCGGACGAAACTGTGATGGAGGAGAACGTCCTTCGGGAAAAAAATGATCCGTAGGACGGGCACTCTTGCCCGTCTCGCAAATGGCCTTCAACTCCGATGGGCAAGAGTGCCCGTTCTACATTTGAATTCTGGACGACATGTTGCATCGAACTTCTCGACCCACGAATCGCCTCGCGCTGCCAGACGCACGCGCCGTGTGCGTGAAGCCGGTCATGAGTCGCGCGGTCGTTCTTCTGGTGCTGCTGGTACTGCTGCTTGCCGTTCCAGTGCTCTCGGGCTGCGGCTACACGGTTGGCAACGGCTTCAATCCCGAGATTCGCACGGTTTCAGTGCCGATCTTCGAGAACGACACCTTTCGACGTGGGATTGAAGTTCAGTTGACCGAGGCCGTACAGAAAGAGATTTCAAAACGGACGCCGTATCGGCTGGCCAAAGGCTTGGATGCGGACACGCGGCTGACGGGCAAGATCGTGCAGACGCGCAAGGATGTCCTCGGTGAGAACCGTTTCGATGACCCGCGCGACCTGCAGGTTTCGCTGATGATCGTCACGAAATGGGAAAATTTGCGAACGGGCGAAGTTCTCGCGCAGCAGGAAGTCCCACTGTCGCCGAATGCGATCCCACTCAGTTCGCAGGCGGAGTTCGCCCCCGAAGTCGGCCAGTCTCTGGCGACCGGAACGCAGGATTCCCTCGACCAACTCGCCCGGCGCATCGTCAACATGATGGAAGCCTGGTGATCCAGCTCCGCTGATGATGGGCCAGCTCCGCTCGCCTCGTTGCGCCGGCCACTGTCGCTCCGCCGGCGAGACGCGGTCCCGTTCGGAAAGCTCGTCAATAACCGCGTGTCGCGCAAACGAAATGCCCGCTTATCACAGAGGCCATGCGCGTTCCCGGCTATACTCCTCGCGACGATATTTGAAACGCTTCCACGCCGTGCGAGGTTTGAACCGCCAGTGCCCCCGACTCAATTCTCTTTCGCCGATCCGCGCGCTGTGTTGGGTGCATGGCTGCTGCTGTCACTCTTGTACGGTGGCGTCTCGGCGTGGGTGAAAGTCTGTCAGCGGCGAGACCAGCAACTCCCGTGGCTCGAACGCTGCGATGAACCGCGCGCGGCTTGGACCGGCGGTTCCGAACGGCTGGCTTTGCTATTGGCTTGGCTCTGGTTCGGACTGCATCTCGCCTCGAAGATCGCGCCGGAGGTCGTTGCAAAACCGCGCGAGATCACGCACGCCGCCTTATGGACGGTTGTGGCTTTGAGCGGCGGAACGACCTTGCTGCTGATCGCGCTACTGCTGGGAAACGACTGGCGTTCGTCGAGACAGTTCGGTTTGAAAGGACGACCGCTGGCGAGTCCTCTGCGCGACGGGTGGTTCGGTTTTCAATTGGCGATTCTGCCGATGGCCGTTGCGATGGCGGTGATGGCTCCGTTCCGCACGCGCGACACGCAGAACCCGTTGCTGACGCTGCTGGCGGACAATCTGGACCCGGTCACGATTGCCTTGGTCGTGTTCATCGCGGTCGTCATCGCACCGCTGTCGGAGGAGCTGATTTTTCGAGTCATCTTGCAAGGCTGGTTGAGAACCATGCTTCCTGCGCGGTGGGTGATTCCGCTCGTCGCGGTCAGCTTTGCGGCGATTCATGGACCGGTGGATGGCCCCGCGCTATTGCCGCTATCGCTGGTGCTCGGCTGCGTCTTCGAGCGACGCCACAGCTACGTGACCGTGGTCGTGATTCACGGCCTCTTCAACGCTACGATGCTCGCCCTGTCGTTGCTGACCGTGGAGTAGCTTCAGCGTTTAACTGCGTGGGCAACGCCCCGCGTGTTGAACGTCGAAACGCATTACTACGTCGCTCGACGCGCGGGGCGTTGCCCACGCGGTTAAACGATGGACACCCTTTTCCAATTGAATCCTTCCTTCGAGTCCCTCGCCCATGAGTTTTCTGCCCGTTGACGAACAGTTGGCCATCATCCGGCGTGGTGTCGAGAAGATCGTGCCTGAAGAGGAGCTGGCCGCGAAGTTGGCCAAGAGCCGTGAGACCGGCCAGCCATTGCGCGTCAAATACGGCATTGATCCGACCGGCATCGACGTGCATCTCGGCCACACGGTGCCGCTCCGAAAATTGCGGCAGTTCCAAGAGCTGGGTCATCAGGCGGTGATCATCATCGGCAACTACACGGCTCTGGTGGGAGACCCGAGCGGGCGCGATCACGCGCGTAGCAAGAAGCTGACCGCCGAGGAAGTGGAAGCGAACGCGAAGGACTACCTGCACCAAGTGGGCAAAGTGATCGACCTGTCTCGGGCCGAAGTCCATCGCAACGGCGACTGGTTCGGCAAGATGAGCTTTGCGGACGTGATCCAACTCTGTGGCAAAGTGACCGTCGCGCAGATGCTGACGCGCGACGACTTTGCCAAGCGGTACGCCGCCTCGACGCCGATCTTTCTGCACGAGTGCCTCTACCCGATGATGCAGGCGTGGGACTCGGTCGAGATCAAGTCGGACATCGAACTCGGCGGGACCGAGCAGCTTTACAGCTTCATGCTCGCTCGCGATCTGCAACGCGATCAGCACCTGCCACAGCAGATTGGCGTGATGTCGCCGATCCTCGTCGGGTTGGACGGCGTGCGACGGATGGGCAAGAGCCTCGGCAACTACATCGGCATCGCCGAGTCGCCCTACGACATGATGAAGAAATTCATGCAGGTGCCCGACGGCGTGATGAAGATGTACTTCGAGTTGCTCACCGCGATCCCGCTGGCCGAAGTCGAGACGATCCTCGCGGGGCATCCGAAGGAGGCGAAGGTCCGCCTCGCGAAAGAAGTCATCGCGGGATACCACTCGGCGGAGCAAGCGAACGAAGCCGCCGATCGCTGGCAACGTGAAGTGAGCGGCGGCGAGTTGCCGTCGGAGATTCCGACGGTCTCGCTCAGCTTGAAGGCTCTCGCGGCAGAGCTGCCTCACTGTGCGACCGATCTCGCGGCGAGCCGACTCGTTGCACCGCAGTTACTCAAAGCGTTGGGCCTCACCACATCCACGAGTGAAGCGTCGCGGCTGATTCAGCAGGGCAGCATTTCGATCATTCGCGGCGATCAAACGTCACCTGTCTCGGACGCGAAAACGCCGGTCGCACTGGAATCGGACATGCTTGTGAAGGCGGGCAAGAAGCGGATCGTCCGGCTCAATGTGAGTGAGTGATCTCACATCGTTTAACCGCGTGGGCAACGCCCGACGGAATGTTGACGAGTCAGGGCCACCACGATCTCCCACTGGTCTCACCGCGAATGGGCTGGCTTGCTCGAAGCGGGGCCGAGCGTTTGTTCGAGCTGCGTGAGGAGTTCGTTCATCTGATCGGCTTCTTCAACGGGAAGCTCTTCATCGCCGAAGCGGACTCGGTTGAAGAGGTCGCTGATCGGGGTGAGGTTGATGGGCGAGCGACTCGTGTGAGGGGACTCGATCATGCTCAACCGGTGGCTGAGTCGGTGCGTCACTGCGTGAATGAACTCACGGTGTGTCTCAGTCGGCTGGCGACGTTCACCGAGCGACTGCATGAGGCGCGCGAAGCGTTCGTAGAACTCGACACGACGGCGCGGTGACAGCTCTGCTTGGGAACGCCACAAGCCCCATCTCAATCCGAGTCGCAACACACTGCGTCGGAGCAACCACAGCAATGCGGCGAACAGCGCGAGCCGGATCACTCCCGATGTCGTCTGCCAATGGCGAGGGTTGCCGAGGAACACGAACAGTTTCAGCAGGCTGGAAGCGGGTGAGTCGGTGAAATCGGCCACATAATCTCGCAGGCCGGTCAGCGCCTCGCGCATGGGTCGGTAGAACAAGTCCTCCTGGCGTTCGAGCGAGATGTTCAGAACGTTGGTCTCCCACGCACCCGACAGGCTCGACGACATCGCGGTCCAGATGCTGCGTTTGGCACCGATGGCGGACACACTGGCCGCTCGGTCTGCTTCCGGCGTCGCGTCGAATGTGACCCACTTTTGATTGCCGATCCAGGCCTCGACCCAAGCGTGCGAATACCGTTTCTCAATGAGCAGCACTCCGTCCTGTCCCACTTCTCCCCCCTTGAATCCCGTCACCAATCGCGCGGGAATATCGATCGACCGCAGCATCAGACCCAGGGCCGAGGCAAAGTATTGGCAGTGACCGGAGTGGCTGTTGAAGAGAAAGTCTTCGACCGGATCGACCTTCAGTGGATGCGGCCGCATGTTGAGCGAGTACGTGTAGAGGCCCGAGTCGCGCAGGTGGGCCTCAATGGCCCGAGCCTCTTCCAGTTTTGTCAGTGTTCGTCCAGCCCGCTTCTGCGCTGACGCAATCACCGACTGTGCATGAGCCTTCAGCCGTTCCAGCTCATCGGGAACCTCGGAGCAGCGCTTCAGATATTCAGAAACCCGGTAAGCTGTGATCGCGTTTCGGGACGCCACATAACCTGCATTGCTGCCATCGCGCGCTGTGGGCATCTCAGAATAGGCAACATAGTCCACAGCGCCCGGCAGCTCCTTGAACCAGTCCCGGCGGACCGCGATGCCATCCAAATACCGGTTCCGCCCGCAGCGATACCCATCGGAGTCGCTCATTCCTATAGCTCGACCCAGGCAAAACAGGATGTCGTTGCCAATACGTTCGAGGCGAATCTCTTGCCGAACGAGAGTCGTTGTTGATGACGATGAGCGATTGGGAACGGGTGCGGTTGGCTCTTCCAGGAGCCGTTCGACTTGCTCTGATGCGAATCGGTTCGGCCACCAGCGGCCCTCTTCGTAATTGACGAGCATCATGCCACGAAACAGCGGCTCGGGGTGGCCAAGTCGTTCGGCATAAGTGAACGGGTTGAGACGTTGATTGGTTCCGTTATCAAATAGCCGCAACGTCAGGACGGGATCGTTGCTCTCCAAGATTGGCCGCATGTCGCCCAAGCGAATTTCGTTCGCCAACCCCGTGATCGTCCGGCGCAGTGTGGGTGGCAGTTCGTCGTCCGCCAGACCGAATGTGGTTCCGACCCACACGCGCGGAATGAACGCGAAGAACATCGAACCGACAATCAGCCCCAAGCTCGCACACAATCCGACGCCACTGACGAACCGCCAAGTGATCCACTGCGAACCGTCTTCCGAGCAGATCGCTCCGATCGCGCGACTGCTCAGCCGCGAGGTTCGATTGTTGACCTGTGTCGTGTCGCTGTTCACTGCTGCGGGTGAGGTCGCGACGGAAGTGTCCGCCGCGCGTCGCTCCACATCAAACTCTTCAGCGGCGCGATGCAGCGAGAAGACCGACATCGTCCAGGTGGAAGCGACGAGGTACGCGAGGACGCTCAGCCCGAACCACGTTCCGTTCGTCAGCACGGACGCCACCGCGACCTGCAACACGCCCAGCACCAACAACTGCCAATAGCGAGTTTCGTGCTTCCGCTGGAGCAGCACGATCCAGGTGAGGTACACGACCAAGTGAATCCCCGACAGCAGCTTCCCTTCCGGGTTGTTGCCGAAGAACTCGGCTGTTGCCGCCGCGAGTGACACGCCGCCGAATACGAGTGACAACGTGTCACCGAGTCCTCCCAACCGACGACCGTTCTGTCCGACAGCAAGCTCGCACCACCAATAGCCAAGCAACGTCATCGGCAGCGACACGAACGGAATCCAACCGTTCTCAGCCGCGCCGAGAACAAGTCCGACCGCGGCCGTCAGTCCGTAAATACTCAACTTAAAAACGGTGGTCAGATCCATCGACAACACCTTCACTCAACATTGGCCCCGTTGCGGAAACGTCTCGCAGCGACCGCATCTTCGCAGACCGTCGCGCGAGATTCCAAGAAGTCGAACACCGAAGAAGGCATCCATTGATGATTGACTCTGCGGACACTCAATTCACCGCCGCGAGTTGTGTCGTTATCCTCCCTCCCGCTGCGGATGTTGCGGGCTTCGAAAATGGAATTCAAACTGGATGTGACCGACTTCACGTGGTGAGCCGGGTGGCGTCAGCCCAATGGCACTCACTTTGCCCGCAAAGTAGCAGGCACACTCCGTGTGCCGTCCGCAGATCGCCGGTTACAGCACATGGAATGTGCCTACTACTTTTCAATGTGAGTGCTATTGGGCGTCAGCCCTCGGACTCTGATGATTGCAGCCCATAATTCGGGGGCTGACGCCGCCCGGCTCACCTGTTTTCGATTTTTGTCGGTCACTTTGAACCGCGTTGAAAAACTCAGCGCGCGGTGGAAAGAAAGGCGATGGCAATGCGAGTGGTCACGTTGGGTGAGGTCATGATGCGGTTGATGCCTCCCGGTTGGGCGCGAGTCACTCAGGCGTTGCCCGGTTCGCTCGAAGCGACGTTCGGGGGGGCGGAGGCCAACGTGGCGGTGTCGATCGCCGTGCAAGGAGGCCACGCGGTGTACTGCACCGCGCTCCCCGACAATCCGCTCACCGAAGCCTTCGCGCGCGAGATGCGGAAGTTCGGTGTCGATGACAGCCTGCTGCTGCGAGTCCCCGAAGGCCGCTTCGGAATCTACTTCGTCGAGAACGGAGCCAATCAGCGGGGCGGCACGGTCATCTACGATCGGGCCGGTTCGTCGATCTCACTCACGCCGCCTGACCGTTATCCGTGGGACCGCATCTTCGATGGAGCGACTTGGTTTCATATCTCCGGGATCACACCGGCGATCAGTCAGATGGCGGCGGAGGTGTCTCAAGTGGCCGTCGAGGAAGCGGCTCGTCGCGGCGTGCCGGTCTCGTGCGATTTGAACTTTCGCAAGAAGCTCTGGACGTGGCAGCCGGGAACCAAGCCCGCTGCGTTGGCGCGACAGACGATGGAGAAGTTGCTCGCCCAAGTGAACGTCGTCATCGCGAACGAAGAGGACGCCGATCACGTTCTCGGCATTCGTGCGGCGGGGACCGATGTCGATGCGGGCGAACTCAATTTGAGCGGTTACGAAGACGTGGCACGTCAAATGGCGAAGCGCTTTCCTGCGGTGAAGCAGGTCGCGATCACTTTGCGTGAGAGCATCTCGGCCAGCCACAACAATTGGGGCGCGCTGCTCTACAATGTCGCGTCAGACAAAGCCTGCTTCGCACCGAACGATGATGTCGGGAAGTACGCTCCGTTCGAGATGAAGAACATCGTGGATCGTGTCGGTGCCGGAGATGCGTTCGCTGGCGGACTGATCTTCGCGCTGAACACGCCCGAGTTGGCGGAACCTCACACCGCGTTGTCCTACGCCGTCGCCGCCAGTTGCCTGAAGCACAGTATTCGCGGCGACTTCAATGACTCCACCCGTTCCGAAATCGAAGCCCTAATGAAAGGCGGCGGGAGTGGGCGAGTCAGTCGTTGAAATTGGAGGGTGGACTCGTTTAACCGCGTGGGCAACGCCCCGCGTGTTGTGCGGCGAGACCGGTTTCAACGTCGCTCGACACGCGGGGCGTTGCCTACGCGGTTAAACGACGATGTGTCACTTTCAGCCGCGCGAGGTATCGCTTCATCATGCCCCAACGTGCCCGCACCACTCGCCGTCTCGAAGCTTGGCTCAAGGACACGGACCTGCCGTTGTTTGTGCTCAACGCCCAGCGGCGGTTGGTCTTCTTCAATCATGGCTGCGAACGGCTGACCGGCTGGAAGGGGGCCGATGTTCTGGGGCAGGTTTGCGATTATGTGTCCGAGTCGGATGTCCTTGGTCCGGCGGCATTGTTGGCGGCGCTGGCTCCTCCTCCTGAAGCTTGGCAGGGAACACCGGTCGTTGCTCAGGGATCCGTGCCACGGCGCGAGTCCGATCCGTTGCAGCGCGTCGTTTCGTTTTATCCGCTGACGAATGATGACCAGTCGGTGAACGCGATGTTGGGTGTGATCGCTCCTGTCGCTCCTGTCTCCAGTGGCGAGCGCGTTCCCAGCACTCAGCGGCTGCACGCGGAGTTGGCTTCGTTGCGACAGACGATCCGGCGGCGTTTCGGTGAGGGGGCCTTGGTCGGTCGGAGTGCGGAGCTGCAGCGCGCGTTTGCGCAGATCAAGTTGGCTCAGCCTTCGATGGCGTCGGTGCTGTTCGTGGGTGAGACCGGTGTCGGCAAGCAACATCTCGCCCGCGTGTTGCACTACCAAAGTCCGCTCGCCAAGCGTGCCTTCGTGCCACTCGATTGCCGTCGCGCGGCGACCGAGGATTTGGAAGCCACTCTCACGCGGATGCGCGACGACCAGCAGGCCGATGTCCTGCGAGCCGGTGCCGTCTACTTCGATCACCTCGACGCGGCTCCCGCCGATTTTCAACGGTCATTGATCGAGTGGCTCAAGACGAACACCGGCCCGCACGCCGCGCGCGTCTTGGCCGGATCGACGCGCCTGCTGGAATCGCTCGTTGAGCAAGAGACCTTCTCGCGCGAGTTGTATTTCGCACTGAGCACGCTCGTGGTGGAGGTGTCGCCATTGCGAGAACGGCGCGAGGATTTGGAGCCGCTCGCGCAGCACTTTCTCGAAGAGTTGAATCGTGGCGCGGTCCAACAAGTGGGCGGCTTCACCGAAGATGTCTGGCGTCAGCTTCGCCGCTACAACTGGCCAGGCAACGCGGCCGAATTGCGCGTCGTGATCGAAGAGGCGCGCGCGGTCTGTTCCGTTCCGTTGATCGCGGTCGAACACCTTCCCTTCCGATTTCGAGCGGGCGTCGGCGCGCAGACGGTTGGCCCGTCGATCCGTCCGCGCCCTGAGTTGCTCGACCCGCTTCTCGAACGGATCGAACGCGAACAAATCGAACTGGCTTTGGCCGAGAGCCGCCAGAACAAGGCGCGCGCTGCGGAGCTGCTTGGCATCAACCGACCACGCCTCTACCGTCGGATGGAAGCGCTGGGGATCGTCGATCTCGATCCGAAGGCCGATGTGGGTGAATCGGCCTCGTAAAGCAGAAGGCCGACCACGGATTTCACGGACGGCACGGATCAGGCGGAGACGAGTGCTTGGTCCTCCCCTGATCCGTGCCGTCCGTGGGTCCGTATTTTCCTCCGAGTTTCATCTCAATCGCTGCGTTGCCCAAGCGATGAAACGACTGATCTGGGCTACTCAGGTAGTTCGGACACTGGAGCCTGCCAACGAAAAAGGACTGCCTTCCATTGGAAGACGGTCCCATTTTTTATCGTGTTGAGCGACTCACTCGCTACTGCGGTCGTTTCAGTTTTCGTCCGAGTAAACCTTGGTCACTTCTTCGCGGACGACAGGTTCGGTCAGGCCACCGCCGGTCATGCGGACTCGCATCCGATGGCTACCCTCTTCGACACCTTTGACGTGAATCTTGAAGGTCGCTTGTCCACCGGGAGCGACTTGTTCGAGCGACTTGAACAGGATTTGTCGCCCTTCGACGATCGCATCGACGGGAGCCTTCGCGGTGATGAGCTGCATTCCGGCTGGCAGTTCGCAGGCGATTGAGACACCGGCCGCTGGCTTCGAGCCTTCGTTCTTCACGCGAATCTCGTACATCGTTTCGACACCCGTTTCGACCGGATCGTCGATGTCCACCAGTTCCATCGTGAGTGACGCGACACCATCGACCTTGGTCTCGATCTTGGCTTCCGCTCGCACACCTGAGTCGGATAGCACGGCCACCGTGTGAGCGAAGTCACCGAGCGTGGTCGCATTCAGTTCGCAGATCACTTTGGCATTCTGGCCCGGTTCGAGGCGGCCGAGGAACCACTGGACGCTCTTGGTCGAAGCGTCGTACTTCCCACTGCGGTCAGCCGAGACGAACTTGAAGCCGTCGGCCACCACTTGCGAGACGCGGATGTTGTTGTTGGCGACGCTGCCATCGTTGCTGACGGTCAGCGTGTACTTGGCGTTGCGTCCCTTGTATCGCAGGCCCGGTCCATCGACGGCGATCTTCAGGCTCGGTGCGATGACGTTGACTTGAGCCGTGGCCGTCCCGCCCGCTTCGGAGTTGGACGTGGCCGTGACGTTGATCGTTTGAGGTCCACCCTTGATGGCGTCGAGGCCGAGTCGCACCGTGCGAGTTTCGCCGGGGCCGATCGAGCCAACTTCCATGATGAGCTTCTCACCGCGTGAGCCATGCTCCAGACCTTCGGAGAGCCGAGCTTCGACCTTCACGTCGTGAGCCGTTCCCGTTCCGGGGTTGCTGACCGTGATGAACTGCGAGGCGGGATCGCCCAGCATCAACTCAGTCGGTCCCTTGAGGGCAACCTTCAGCATTGGCTCTTCCACACGGAACGACGCGGATGCGGCACCCGTGAATCGAACTTGAGCGGTCGCACCCAGATCGCCACGGCGACTGGGGATCAGCTTCACCACGATCTTGCGTTCGGTGCCGGGAGCGATGTTGTCGAAGGACCACGTCAGTTTGTCTGCCGTGGCGGCTGGCTTCGGTTCGGCACTGGTGAGGCGTACCGTCGTCGGGAAGACCGCATCGACCGCAACCTGACTGGTTGTAACCGAGCCGTTGTTCTTCACATGCAGTTCGACTTGGCATTCCTGGCCGACGTTGATGTCACCTTTCTTGGTCCATTCGATGGTGACTTGCGGCGTGATCGGTCCCGCATCGGAGGCCGCTCGGCCTGCCGGAACCACCGGAACACCCGTTGCTTTGGCGGGAACGGTGACAGGCGCATCAGCCTTGGAATCGAAGTCGGGCATCGGAGGAGCCGACGAAGGACGCAAGCCCTTGGCCTCACTGCGAACTTGTTGGATGTGTTTCTTTTCGCTGGTCCCGGCGGCTTTGTCGTAGGTCGCCTGAATCACACGCGGTCCGCCAGACTCTTTCGATTCCTTGCTGCTGGAGGCAGACGCGGGAACGACCTGCTTGCCGTTCGTGCTGGTCGAGGCTTTGGAAGCGGTGGGCTTCGCGGCCGTCGCCGGAGCTGCGGGAGCCGCCTTGTGGATTGGTTCAGTCACGCTCGTTGGCTCTTCAGCCCAAGCACCGAGCTTTGGATCGGAAACGGGTTCCGTCTCTGAAAACAACTCTTTGTGATAGTTCTTTTTGTCGGGACTGCCTGCGGCGGGCGTACCCGTTGCAGCAGTGCGCGAATAGCGACTCGGCAGGCCACTGCTGGCAGGCGTCGCAGCAATGCGGCCACTGCGCGTGGAGGTTTCTCCGCTGGCACCGCCGGTCGAAGCGCGACCGATCGTTCCAGAAGCTGGATCGGCCCCGAAACTGGCTCCGTTCACAAGTGCCATCATTCCAGAGATGGCGAGCAACCAAGTCCCGCGTCGCATGTTCGACTCCTTCCGGCAATTCGAGGCCGCCAAGCCAATGAGATCGTTTGAATCTGTGAGTTCGTATCGTGACGAAGTGCCCCTTCGACAGCGCCCCGACGAGCGCGTTCGCCCCGACGACTCGGGACTCTCTAGTCGTATCGGTCGTTCCGATCACGGCGACGCAACCAATCCGGCGAACTTTGAGGATTTTTTGCGTGGCAGCGGTTGTCCGGAGCGGAGCGTGTCCGTGCGGGGTGGCTCACGACCGCAGGTCGGCAAAAACTGCTGGAGACGTGAGCTCATGCTGTCGAGTTCACGCACAGGACGCTGTTGTTGTCGTTGAACCGCGTAGTCAGCGACCGCAACGTCAACGTGTCTCATGGGCGTTAGCCCGCGGACGGGTTAGTGTCAGCTTCAACCGCGTGAGGTATAGCCTGCTTGCTCCCTCTTCCGGAGCGGGGGACGTGAGTCCCCTGAATGGGCGTGAATTGCAGTTGCGACCGGATTCAGGGACTCACGTCTCCCGCTCCGAAAGGGAGATGTCTCAACCCCGGCCAGCTTGAACCGCGAGCCAAGCCTGAAACATCAGGACATCCCACAGTAAGTAGTGCCAGTCGGCGCGGCCGCTGAGATGTTCCGTCCACTTCTGTCGGATCGGTCGCGGGTTGAAATAGCCCTCGCGCTGCAAGCGGCCTTCGTCGAGCAGGTCTTCGGCCCAGTCTCGCAGCGGCCCGCGCAGCCACGAGTCGATCGGCACGCCGAAGCCGAGTTTGGGACGCTCGAACAACTCCGTCGGAACGTATCTTCCGAGCAGCGATCGCAGGATCCTTTTGCCCTTGCCGTCGAGAACTTTGAATTCGTGAGGCAGTGTCCACGCGAACTCAACCACGCGGTGATCGAGTAGCGGCGTGCGGGCTTCGAGTGACACGGCCATGCTGGTCCGATCGACCTTCGTCAGGATGTCGTCGGGCAGATAACGCCAGGTGTCCATCCACTGCCAGCACTGTTGAAACTGGTTCGGCGTGCGCGACGATGCGGCGGGCAATTGGCAACTGGGGATCGTTGTGTCATCCACGAAGTCGCCGCCGATAACGACGTGATCGTAGGCGCGCCAATGAGTCATGTTGCGGAGATAGCGTTCGTCGGGACCGGCCTCGATCAACACGTCGGCCGCGCGACGGAAAAGATTCGCGACGCGGCCGCGTGCTACACGACTGGCTAGACGACACGACTGGCCGAGCGGTCGTCGGAGGACCGGCGGAAGCGAACGGAGCAGCGCGGCGAGTCGTCTGACCGGCGGGGCGGCTGCATTCGGACTGGCATCGCCACCTGTCGCGGCACTCTGAACGATCAAGCCTTCGAGGGCTTCAAAATAGCGGCGGTATCCACAGAAGAGTTCATCGCCGCCGTCACCCGACAGCGACACCGTGACGTGCTGCCGCGCGAGTTGACTGACGAGGAACGTCGGAATTTGCGATGAGTCGGCGAATGGTTCGTCAAAGATCGTCGGTAAGAGCGGGATCACGTCGCGGGCTTGTTGCGCCGTAACGTACAGCTCGGTGTGATCGGTCCTGAGGTGGGCGGCGACTCGTTTGGCGAACGGGGCTTCGTTGTACGCCTCTTCCTCGAAACCGATCGTGAACGTCTTCACCGGCCGCGACGATTGCTTCTGCATCAGGGCGACGACGAGAGACGAGTCGATGCCGCCCGACAGGAACGCACCGAGCGGAACATCGGCCACCATGCGCCGCCCGATCGCGTCGGTCAGCAGCGCGTCGAGGCTTGTCGTGGCCGCGTCAAAGGATTCGGTACACGGCGTGCGCAGCCCGAGTTCGACAGCGCGGTGGATCGTCCAATACTCGCGCTGCGGATCGGAACGCTGGCCGGCCCAATAGAGATCGTCGTCTGGCGAGATCGTCAACAGGCAGCCGGGCCGCAGTTGCGCGACTCCTTTGTAAATCGAACCGGAGGGAATGTACGAGTACTTCAAAAACTGACCGAGCATCGGCCGGTTGATGCTCGCGTCAAACGCCGGATGCGCTCGCAGAGCTTTCGTCTCCGACCCGAACAGCAGTGTCGATCCGAAGCGCGCGTAATACAACGGCTTCTTGCCGAGACGGTCGCGGACCAAAGTCAGCTCATGCCGCCAGTTGTCCCACGCGGCGATGGCGAACATGCCGAGACACTTCTTCACTGTCGTCTCGATCCCCCACACGGCAAAGCCCTCAACGAGGACTTCTGTATCCGAGTGGCTTCGAAACGAACGACCCAGCGCGGCGAGTTCGCTTCGCAGCTCGCTCGCGTTGTAGATCTCGCCATTGAACACGATCGCGAACCGTCCGCACGACGACGCCATCGGCTGATGCCCGGCAGGCGAGAGGTCCACAATCGACAACCGCTGAAACCCGAGCGCGATCCCCGAGGACGCATCACACCACACCCCGCTGTCATCCGGCCCGCGATGATGCAGTGTCGCGGCCATACGCCTGACGGCAACCCGCATCGCGTCGGCGGTCTGGTCGCGTGAGCAGTTCAAGAAACCAGTCAAGCCGCACATGCGAGTGTTCGATTTGAAAAGTGGAATGCGGATGAGAGGACTGAACTCCAACTGGCACGAAGCCGGTCAGCCTGTTCGATGAGAGACACCTTGACGCCGTTCGATCACCGAATCAAACAAGTCTTCGAGTCGGGCGACTCCGGCCTCCATCGAGAATGTCTGGTTCACCCAGAGTCGCCCTGCTGTCGTTCGATCGCGCCAAGCCTCACGGTTGGTGAGGCAGTCTTCAATTGCCTCCACCAAGGCGGCTGAGTCTGCGGGTGGAACGAGACATCCGCAACGTCCGCGATCGAGAACCTCGCTCGGGCCGCTGGGACAGTCGGCCGATAACACGGGAAGATTCACGGCCAGTGCTTCCATGAGCACACTGGCAAACCCCTCATGCAGTGACGGCAAGCAGAACAGATGAGAGTGGCGATAGAACGGATAAGGATTGCGCTGAAAACCGGCGAAGTGAACGTGTGCGTCCAAGCCACGGCGTGACACTTCGGCCTTCAAGTCCTCTTCCAATGGCCCGACTCCCACGACGTGCCAGAGCAGTTCGCGATGCCCGCGTTGATTCACCAGCACGTCGAGCGCTTCCAACAGGTACTGGTGTCCCTTTTCTTCTGCCAATCGAGCGACGGTGAGCAGATGAAACCGCCCCGGTTCCAATCCGGGGTCGTACTCGACCGCGCGACGTTGGGCGTTGTCAAAATCCAGCAAGTTGTAATGGACCTCGATCAGATCGCCGGGAACGCCGAGATCGTCCATCAGTTGTTGTCGGATCCCATTGGAAATTGAGATGACGCGATCGGCGGTTGAGTAGGCATTCGTCGCGGTGCGCATGGCTGGTGCGAGAGAGGAACCCGCCGAGCGCGTGACATCATCCAGAGGATCGTAAACGCACACGGAGACGCGCGGTACGCGGGCGGCCTTTGTCGCCGGAGCTGTTTCGAGAGTCGCCAGATAGCATCGGTCGTACAGCAAGTCGATCTGCTCACGTCGCAGCGTTCGCGCCAGGTTTTGCCAGCGGGCACGATCCGTGGTTCCCAGCAGATAATGAATCTTGGAGCGGAGTGTTCCAGCAAATTCATCCCAGAACGAGTGGATCGGAACGTCGGCGGGAACTTCATCCAGCAGCTCACCCTTGCGGTGAGAAAGATAAAGCACCGGACGAAACCGTGCTCGATCAAGTCGTTTGATGATCTCCAAGATTTGGCGCTCGGCCCCTCCACCCCCCATCGATCCCACCATGAACATCACATTTTTGGGCTTCACGTTGGATTCCATTACGCAAGGGGACTTGCGGGTGTCTGGCTCGCCGATTGGAACTGCTCGGGTAATGCCGAACTCTCAACTGAGCTTGGAACGACATGCCCGGTGACAAGACTCATCTGCTGCAATCAGGCATTCCTAGCGGCCTGTTGCTGCCAATCGAAGACGATGTTTCGTTGATAGGCGATGGCGTCGGAGTTTTCGATCGCTAGTTCGTAGCCGTGCTGGTGCAACTTGTTCGCGACTCTCTCAAAGGTTTCCGAGGACATCGTTCCCACATGCAGCCCGTGCTCGAAGCGAATGATGGTGGGAGCCAAAACCCGATAGTCGATCCCCAAAATGATTTCGGCGTCGTAACCCTCGGTGTCAATTTGCAGCAGGTCCAAACGGGGATACTGATGAGCCGTCATCAACTCGGAGAGCGACATGCAGGCCACCTTCTGGCTGACAATGACATCCTGCGGAATCCCAGTCAGTTCGTGATGTTGCTGGCTGAAAGAGGCCAGCCCCTTCGACCATTCGGGCAAGCCCTGAGTACGGGCAGGATCGACACGATGAAGGGTCATCTCCTTCTCAGTGTTATGAATGGCGCGGTTGACGGGAACGATGCGCGGGCACTTGCGGTAATTGTGCTGGAGTTGCCCGAACAAATCCGGAAGCGGCTCGACGACGAGTCCTCGAATACGTGCGTGGTTTCGAGTGACGAACGGATAAATCGGATCAAAACTGACTCCATCACAGGCACCGATTTGAATGAATCGAAATTCCGGAGACCGTGCAAGTTGAAAGTAGAGCAACGCCTCGAAGTCGAAGAAGCGGATGTTCTCGATCTGCGTGATGCGATAGCCACACGACCACGCGAGACGTTTCAAAATCTGTTTGGGCAGGTCGAACATGATGAGAGTCTGGCCTTGAAGCTCGCAGGAATGTCATTTGCGGAGTTGTCGTTTGTCCGACTTCACCCGTGTTGTGGCAGATGACTTGATCGCGGGTCCGGCAATCCATCAGTGTTCCGCGCGGGGCGGAGTATAGCCGCGCACTGTTGGGAAGATGAACCAGTGGGAGACCTCTCTGCGAAGGTGGCCCTGTCGCTCCGCGACAGGAGGCGCGATCTACGAGAGACATCAATCTGTCGAGTCACTTTGAATCAACGGCAAGCGTCTTTCGTGCGTTCGCGCTTCCTGTCGCGGAGCGACAGGGCTACCACCAATGAGAGGCGGCACTCTGCTGATCGCGGATGGCAGTCTGTTCCAAGAGTGCTTCCAATTGGTTCAGGCCCGCGCGCGGGTCGCAGAGTTGGCGGACGCGATCTCGGGCGGTGTTTGTCAGCGACTGCCATTCGGCTTCGTGGTCCATGCAGTCCGCGATGGCATTTGCGAGGGCAGTCGCATCGGCAGGGGGGACGAGATGACCACAGCGGCCTGCGTCGAGGATCTCGCTCGGTCCGCAGGGGCAATCGGTGGCGAGGACCGGCGTGCCGCAGGCGACCGCTTCGAGAAGTGCGTTCGGGAAACCTTCGTTCAACGACGGCAGCACGAACAGCCGCGCGTGTCGATACCACGGCAGCGGATTCGCCACGAAACCGGGCAGTGTGACGTGCGCCTCCAACTGGTGAGTCGCTATGAAGTCGCGCAGTTCGCGTTCTTGTTCGCCCTGTCCCAGCGAGACGAAGTGGAGCGAGCGGCCTCGCTCACGAACTAGGATGCGGATCGCTTCGAGCAGGAATTGCTGGCCCTTCTGCACATGCAGCCGTCCGCCCGAGACGATCAGAAACGGATCGCGTGGGATGCTCGGTGTGGACTCGGTGGCCAGTCGTTCGATGCGATCGAAATCGACTAGGTTGTGCAGCGTGCGAACGTGTTCATCGGGCAGTGTGAAGAAGTGGACCAAACGCTGTCGCAGCCCGTTTGAATTGGCCAGTACGACGGACGCCGACGAGTACGACCAGCGCGCGAAGCGTCTCGCGAAGAGTGGCATTCGTCGGGAGTAGACATTCAATTCCCACGCGGGATCGGCCACGCAGCAGGCGATGCGCGGCGTCGGTCGAAACCAGCAGGCGGCGGCGGCGTCGAGCGTTGCCAGGAACGTGCGGTCGTAAACGAGGTCGATCCGTTCGTCGGCCATCAGTTGCGCGAGATGCCTCCATCTTGCGATCGGCACCGTGCGAGTCAAACGATGAAATGCAAACGCCCACGTCTTAAGAAAGTCCTCCCAAAACGAATGGATCGGGACATCGGCGGGGACTTCACTCAACAACTCACCGCTGCGACTGCCGAGAGACAGTACCGGCTCGAACCGCGAGCGGTCGAGCTGCTTGAGAATCTCCACCACTTGGCGTTCGGCACCTCCGCCGCCCAGAGTGCCGATCACAAACAAGACTCGCAGCGGACGTGGCATGAGAGAGAGGTGTCTCGGGAAAGTGGTTTTCGAGGTGGCGTAGTCTGAATGGTGATGAGTGGCGTGTTCCGGGAGAGCCGTCTGCCGTCAGGCCACGGGTTTACGGCGACGATCAAGAACCCTTGGTCGTAGCCCTGTCGCTCCGCGACAGGAAGCGCGAACGCCGAGTGTCGCTTGCTGTTGATTCGAGATGACTCGCCGGATTGATATCCCTTGTTCATCGCGTCTCCCGTTGCGGAGCGACAGGGCTACCATCTCAGAAACTCTTGCCCCACAGTGGTTCTAACCTGCCGGTCCCGATTTTTCCAAAGGGCTGGTATGCTTCGACACAATCATCACCGGATCGAGTTACCGCCTCGCTGGTCTCATTCAAGGAACGCTCATGTCCGCTCCCGTCTTGCAGGCAATGTTGCTCGCCGATCAGGTTTATCAGGACCGAGGCACAGGCAAGTACGTGATTTGTGGCATCTTCAGCGCGATCCACTTCTCCCCGCGAGACGACGCGGCGGGCAAGGACCGCTCGGCAGGATCGGGGTCGGGCGGACGAGCTGCTGAGAACGACAGCGCGGCCGAAACGGGTACGGGTTCTGAGTCGTCTCCTGTACCGATCGCGCGGCTGGTGCGAGCCGGTTCGCCGTTCGCCTACGTCAGCCTGACCGAGTTACAGGGGACACGCAAATTCGAGCTGCGCTACGTCGATCTCGCCGAGAACAACGTTTTGTTTGGAACGGCGTTCGAGGTCTCGTGCCGCGACCCGCTGGAGACGATTCAAATTACGGTCCCGTTGCCGCCGCTGCCGATTCCTCATGAAGGAGTCTTCGTGCTGGAACTGCTGTGTGAGGGTGAGCTGCTCGGTTCGCACCGCGTGCTGGCGAAGTCGCAGTCGAAGCCATAAGGCAACCCCGGCGAAATACCGTACTTGCCGATTGAAGCCTGACGCGCAGCGAAAAAGGACTTCGCTTGCGCGTCAGGCTTCAATCGGCAAATCCATTGCCAAGTGTTGCCTCAGTCGTTCATGGCTTCGTAGGCTCGACGTGCGCGAACTCGCGATGCAGTTCGATCAGGGACGCCTTCACCGTGGCGAAGTCTCCCACCACGATGAAGATGCGGAATGAATAGTCTCCCGGCGTGATGCCATACATGGCATCACGCATTCGGAAGACGCAGTTCCATTTCACGACCTTCGCGCCGGGAAACCGAAAGCGTCCGTAGCCCGCGTTTTCAAACCCGCGAGACGGTTGGTCGGGAGAGAAGACTCCCATTGCGTGCGCGCCGTCGGATGTCGCCAACACGACGGGAAGCGGCTGCTCACCGGGGCCGTCGCTGAGCGGTTCGAGTTCACTTGATTGCGGATTGAATTTCCAGAACGTTTCAAACTCGACGGGCATGTAGCCGGTGACCGCTTCAAATTGCGCGTAGCTGTGTTGCTCACCGACCGGCACGCCGAAGGTCACATCGTATTGAATGACCTGCGGCAGGTTGCGATAGCCGATGCGCACACGCTTGGTGAGCAAGTGGTCGGACAGCACGGTCGTGTTCTTCGCGGGATGTCCCTGCGATTTGCCATCGGGTGCCAACCAGAAGGCCATCTGATTCGTCGTCTGAAGTTCTCGGCCCTTTGCAATCAGATGCAGCAGCCGACTGGACGACTTTAGTCCGGCTCCGTCCAATACCGAACCGGCCTCAGTCGGATTGAAGGTCTCTGGCGTGAAGGGCGATCCCGCATCGAAGTTCGAGGCAGACTGAATCTGTCGTCCGTGATCGGCGCTGTCGATGAATTCTCGCCCGTTCCAAGTCAGCGAGTGAATCGCTCCCGCCAGACGCGCTGTCGTCGTGATGACGATCTCCGAGTCACTCGTTTGCGCGCGGATGACGGAATCGCCCGAGGGGAGAGAGTTCTCCGCCATTGCGCCACCACAGCAAACGGCCAAGGCGATGCTCCGCACAACCAATCCAGAGAGAGTCCACCGACGCAACGAGCCGTGCAGCACGGAACAACCTTTCAACCACTAATGATTCAAACCAATAGTGACGTGACCGACAGAAATCGGAATCCGGACTACGGAGACGACTTAGTTAGTCACATCAACAATGCGATCAGCGGCACCGCCTCATGCGCACGCTGCGACACTTCACCTCGGGGATGCAGCGCGCGGGAATCGTTGTCCCACCACAACCCGCAGCGAAGGTTGAGGTCGAAGTACAGGACGGTTGGGCGCTGGTGGTTGTCGCGTCGTGATCGACCAGCCAGACGTTGCGGAAGTGGACCGGGTTGCTGTGATTTTGGAAGAGGATCGGCTGCGGATTTGGTCCCTCAACTGAGCCGCCTCCCGTCTTGTTTTCCAACTCCAAGTTGTTGTGAACAATGATGCCGTTGTGTCGGACGGTGATGCGCCCCTTGGCGATTCGCCGGCCATCGGCGTCGAACTTGGGCGCGGTGAAGTCGATGTCGTAAGTCTGCCAACTGAGCGGCGGGAAGCTCATGTTCAGGTCCGGTGCCTTGAAGCGGTAGAGCGACGCGCAGTCGTTGAATTGCAGTTCGAGACCGAACGAGTCGAGGACCTGTACCTCGTACCGCTTCTGCAAATAGAAGCCGCTGTTCCCGCGAGCCTGTCCCTTGGCAAACGGCATGTAAGGCGTGCGGAACTCGGCGTGGAGTGTGAAGTTTTGAACCGGTTCTTTCGTCTCGCACCCGATCTCCAGCAGCCCGTCCGCCGTGATCTTCGCGTTCTTTAACCGATCGGTGTTCTTCCCGTCGAACAGCACGATGGCATTCGCTGGAGGAGCGGCTCCGGCGGTGAGGCTGTAGCGGTGCATCGGCGTCAGGTATCCGACGATCACTCCCGTCGAGTTCTTCACCGACGCGGCGTATCCCTGCTGCAACTCGACCGACTGCCCTTCGCCTACGAGAACAACTTTGTCTCCCGCACGCTGGCCACCCAGTTTGAGTCGCGTTGAGCCGTCATAGCCATTTCCCGGCAGACCGCCCCGATACCACAGTGCGTCGAACTTCCCGTCACCCAGTGCCACGACTTGCAGTCCCACCGCGCGGCACCAGCCGTCGGGATGAGTCACGTTTCCGGAGTACTCACCCTGAATGTGAAAGTCGGCATCGACGTGAGCCAGCTCAGTCACACCCTTCTTCAAGTCTTGAGCTATCAACGTGTGAGACGATCCAACGAAAGCCATCGCGGCAACAAGGCCAACAACCGGGAGACGCATGAGAGTGGGGAACCTCAGGTTTGTAGGATGGGCACTTCTGCCCGTCCGGCTTAGAAATGAAATGTTGTCAACAATGAAGACCGGACGGGCAGGAGTGCCCGTCCTACTGAGAGCGGACTCGCAACTTCACAACTCAAACGGCCGTTCGTTTACAGCGATGTCTAAGAATCGTTCGATCTCATCGGCAGCTCCGTTCCAGACTTCATTGGCAAGGCGGCGCAGTGACGGGATGTCGATGAGTTTGCCACTGGCCTGCACGATGTGACGAAAATCGCCCGCATCATGTGTCTTCTTCCCCAGGCTGCGCGTCTCCGACACCATGGCGGCATACTTGGAAACAAGAGCCGCTTCGATGCGTGGTATCGAATGGCCCGTTGCTTTGTCGATGATGACGTAGCTCTTGAGAATTGTCATATAGAAAGGGGTCCAAGGGAGCATCAGGTCGATGGTCGGCTTGGGCTTTCCGTCCGGCCCCGGGTCATTGGGATCCAAGAAGCGGACGACTTCGGGATAGTCTTCGACAATCAGGCTTGGCCATGCCGCTTTGATTGCCTCGACGGCCTTGTTCCTTTCCCGGAGGGAAACAAGGATATCGACATTCTGCGTCGCGCGCGGAGCCGCCATGTAACCGACGTAGCTGTGCAGGCCCATCAAGACCCACTTCTTGACGCCCGCTTTGATGAGTACGTCGATGACCGGTTGTGGAGTGATGTCCATTGCCAGCTTGCTGTGGAGTTGTCGGTAGTCACGAGTCAACCGGCTGCTGAGTCGTACTCCGTACGCGTGCCCGACGGGTTCGGTCGGATCGCCGTAGTCCATGAATCCCGACGTTTTCGCGATCGCCGCTTTGCGATAGGCGACCCATTCGGGAGTCCCATACAGCGGGACTGGTGTGGACACTACTGTGCGGGGGCGGGTCGAAGGTGAGCGGACGACATTACGAGGTCGGGTCATGATTGCGGCTCCTTCAATTGCGCGTTCAGGACCAAATTGACGACCTGATTCTCAAAGGCCGAGAGCAACTCGTAACCCTCATCCAACGAATAGACGTGGAACATGGGGGTTTGCTGTAAATTCTTGAACTCGGCGAAATGCAGACGCCAACGTCGGCACTTGATGATCCCGAGAATAAAAAATGTAATCCCTGCGAACATCAAAAGCATCGAGTTCAAAGTGACTGACAAAACCACCAATACGAAACCAAGCACAGCCCGACCTCTCGTAGCCCAAGGGTCGTGACCATGCCAATATTCTCCCGTCGTCGGGTGGGGAAAGATCGCGTGAAGCGGGAACACTTCATCACGGTTTCCTGTAACACCCGCGCTTCGAGTCTGCACTTCAATTCGATCCGTCAACAATCGAAACTCGCGCCTCACGCCGCGGGAAATTTCTTCCACGTACACCGCTACCGGATTCTCGTCGGTCATGGTTTTCGTCCACAGGCGATTGCGACGCACTTCACCAAGTGAGCAAGCAATTTTGAAGTCGCTCGCACAGAGAGTGTGGTGTGCAACCTAATCGGATCAGACTTATCCGTCGAGGCGGTTGCGTTGGAATGCGGCGGCGAGCGACGGATCGGCGACGCTTTCGCAGCCTTCCATCCGGGCGACGACCTGATGGGCGGAGTCGAGGAACTCCACGTCGCAGCGGATCGCGTGATCGGTCGCCTGGATGACTTGGACCACAATCCGAACGCCCTCGCGCGGGAACGTGCGTCGGTACTGGCGATACCGCGCGATTGAGCAGGGCAGGCACGGTTCGCCCCGCAGCTCTTGCGACCACAGGATGATTGCCTGCAATGCCGCGTCGAGGGCCAGTGGGTCGGCGATCCAGGTGCTGCGGAGCGGTTCCTTCATCCAAGCCCACGGCGCGGAGGCCGTGCGGGAGTAGACGACGATCCCGTCTGCCGAACACGCTTCGATGGCCGCGATTCCTTGCAGTTGCGTCCCGTGGAACAGCCGCGTGGCGTAGGCCGTGGCCACATCGAGCGGGTAGCCGCGCGGTGTGACACGCAACGCGGGTGAGGGGGCGACCGGGTAACCCGGCGACAACACGGCGTGGCCACCCGCGTGAACGGTTTCACGGTGGTGAGACATCCCGATCAGTTGGACCTTTGCTTGGAACTGCCCGTCGGTGCGAGACGGTTTGGCCGAGAGGACTCGCAGCATCGAAGTGGTCTGCCGGTCGATGCGGACTCCTTGGAAGATGCGCAGGTCGTCGAAGCCATGCAGTTCGAGTCCGGGGTTGCGATGGATCGCGCCGTGAGCCAGCCATTCGACGATCATCGCGACGGGCAACACCGCCTTGCCACCAATCACGTGCGATTCCAAAAACGGATGCTGAACCACATCGAGCAACCGCTCGAACGACGGCTTGATCTCATCCGGCTCGGGCGTCTTCACCTGACCAATCTCACCGAAGACCCACGAGGAACTCGTCCCCGGCATCGGTGCTTTCCCGAACGGTCGTGCGGGCGACGGACCCGCTAACAGAATGTTGGACGACTCCACCTGATAAGCCGGTCCCACTGCCGGTACTCCCGCCACGTTGATGTTGGAACTCGACCCGTAGATTGACGAGGAACCCGGTGCCACAGCGGCGTGGCTGACTTGTGGCACGACCACACTGCTGTTCTGAACACGCTGCTCGCGTGTTTTCCGCGCGGCATCGGTCTCTCCGATCACCAGCACCTCGACCGGACGACTTTCTGCGTGAGACAACTCGCGCACGAGCAGCTCCGCACCTTCCGCCAGCGGGATCAGGCCGACACCCTCGGACGCGAACAAATGCTTGAGTCCACCTGTCACCATGCCACCGTCCCACGGGCCCCAGTTGAACGACACGACTCGCGTTTGAGGCCGCTCGATCGCGAATTGCCGCGCCAGTTTGTTGAGTACTTCGTTGGCGATCGCATAGTCCGATTGACCGACTCGACCAAAGCGCGCCGTGTACGACGAGAACAGTCCCAGCACGCGCAGATCGTTCGGTGAGATCGCTCCGAGCAGATGCCGCAGTCCCGAGACCTTGGTCTCGAATACCCGCTCGAATTGCTCGCGCGTCTTGTCCTCGATCCGTCCGTCGGCCAAGACGCCCGCACCGTGAATCACGCCGCGCGTCGGTCCCCATTCGCGGTGCATCTGCGAGATCAACGGCCGGAGCGTCGCCTGATCGCGCACGTCCACCGCGTGATACGTGAGCGGCACACCCGTCGTGCGGAGTTGTGCCAAGGCCACCGCCACTTCGCGTTGAGCCAACACTTGTTTGAACTTGGAGTCGATCGCGCGCGGCACCGTTCCGACCGGAGCGCGGGCGATCAGCGCCTGCTTGATCTCAGATTCCGTTGTCAGTCCCGCCAACCAGTCTGGTTCGAGATCCGGTTCCGGACTGCGACCGATGATGGCCAGACGCGGTTGCCAAGCGTGAGCGATCGCCAGCGCCGCCGCTGCTGTCACGCCGCGCGCTCCGCCACTGACGATCACCAATTCACCCGGCCGCACCGGGGCCGAACCACTGAAGGCACCGGGAAGCTGCTCCTCGAACATCACTGGCGTACAGGCTCGCTTCGGTGACAGGCCAATTTCCACCGGTCCGACTCGCAGCAGCTCATCGACCAACACGCGCGCCGTCTCGCTGGGTGATGGCCATCCGTCCGCGAGGTCGAACGCTTTGCAAGTTAGCTCAGGCCACTCGCGCGCCGCCGACTTCGTCAGCCCGGCGAGACCGCCTGAGACCGGATCGGTCAACGGACGTGTCGCCTCAAACCCGAAGCGACCATCCAACCGTGAGACCGTTGCGAATACCGCCGCACTCGCTGCTGCCGCCCGTCGCAATCCTGGTCCCGCCTTCTGTAACCATTCCATCGCTCGCCACAACTGCCGGTCACTGATCCCGTCCGCCGGAGCGACGACGATCAAGCCACCGACTCGTTCGGGAACCGCTGGCAGAAACGGCTCATCCAGATTGACCACGCGCGGCTTGAACCCGCGATCAGACAACTCGGCCGCGATCCGCAACGACAACTCCAAACCGTCTTCGGTGATCCAAATCTCTGCCCCACGAGCCAGCGGCAGCAACGCCCGCGTTTGTGCGGCAGGCAACTCGACCGGCCGAACAACACTGCGAACCAGCATGTCGAGCGAGAGCGGATTGAGGATTGAAGGTCGAGTAAGGTTGATGGCCGAGGGTTGAGGGTTGAGAGTCAGAGGGGGAGCGACGACCGAAGCGGGTACGGCGACTCGCGCAGTTCGCACCTCTTCTCTGGTCCCCTCGCCCCGGCTCTGCGGGGAGAGGGTTAGGGTGAG